>CAMUJQ010000106.1 GCA_947089305.1 uncultured Clostridia bacterium | reverse complement strand
TGAAAAATTTACCCGGGACGTATACGGCTTTGGTAATTTTGCCTTCAGCCGGAGCACGGTTGACATGGACATTAAAAACGCTCATGAAAACACTGACGCGGGTAAATTTTTTATCACCCAAACCCAGTTCTTCCGGCGCTTTAACCTTTGTAATCATCTGAACAATGCCATCTGCAGGAGAAACCACAACATCGTTGATTTCCGGGGTAACGCGCTCAGGATCGCGGAAGAAATAAAAACACCAGATTGTTAAAGCAATACCTACCCAGCCTAAGGGTTCCCACATCATGGCTAACAATGCGGTAACGGCAGCAAAAATGCCTACAAACTTCCATCCCTCGTTGTGGATATTGGGAAGAATGTATCTACGCCATGAGATATCAATAGTTTTCATGAAATATAGTCCTCTAAAGGGCCTGCCGAAATTTGGCGATGCCGTGACGCTGTCAACTGCCGCAGCGCCAGATACCGACAGGCGGTTAATATGTAAGCGTAATTTTGTTAATTACAACTCTCAGGTAAGCATATTTTTTGCCAACAGGCAAGTTTTATCTGTTTTCACTCCCCAACTGAAGACTTATGATGAAAAAAATAAAAATTAGATATTGCAATTATGCAAAATTATGAGTATAAACTTTGCAGATGATGCGCTTGTGGCGGAACTGGTAGACGCTGCAGACTTAAAATCTGTTGTCCGCAAGGACGTGCCGGTTCGATTCCGGCCTAGCGCACCATTTAAGATGCTTGAAAATCAAGCACTTAATTTCAAAGGCCGATGCAATTATGCTAGGTCCTTTAATTTTTTAAATATAGCAAAAACAAGTACTTACACTTTTCTCTTGGTAAAATTTGGTGCGGGAGAGCAAAATGACTGAAAAGTGTATGGCAAACTGTATGGCAAAACCAATTCATTTGCACTTGAGAAATAAAATCTTTTATTATAGAGTTGAATTACCTCGAGTTAATAACAAGCGAAGATACAAAATTATTTCGCTTCATACTCAAAATTACTATGAAGCACAGGAAAAAATAAGACAGATGGAAGAATTACAAGAGCAGTTTATTAGATTACAAAGATTATATAACAATTTAATCTTTGTTAAAGTACAAAAAGGCATAGGCGGTGGTAGTTGGGGCTTTTCTGTATCTGATGACCTTGTTGAAACAAAATTATCAAAACAAAACGATCCTGAAGACATAAAAACTTTTTATGAATTATATTTGGCATTATCTCAAAAATAGATAGTCTATCTAAAGAAAATCAAGCATTAATTAAAAAAATTTCGCAAATGGAAAAGAAAATAGAAGATTTTCTTGGTCCTATAGATACAGCTAATATTAAACTTCGCAATATAAAAGCGTCCGAGGTTGCTGATACTGAAACTAATAATTATACCATTGGAAAAGTTTTGGATTCTGTTTTATTGCAAAAGCAAGCAATAAATACTGAAAACTATCAAAACCGCAAAAAACAAGATAAAGTTACTTCCTATTGCACAAAAGAACTAAGGATTAAAGATTATGGCTCTGTTTTTGATAGCTCTCGTATTATTCCATCTACTGATTTGTTTGGCATCACAAAAAATGCGCTCTCAAAAGCTCAATAAACAACCCGTAGATAGTCAGACTGATACAACTAAGTAAAATCTAAGCCGGAGTGTGAAGTTATCATTCCGGCTTGTTTTTTGAACTTTATCATTGGAATAGTTTATACTTTTGATATTTTAAAACTATAAACCTAATACTCATCTGCCAACATAATTGTTAAAACTCGGTTAGTAATAGTAGGATCAGCTGGATTTTCTGACATATATTCGTAATTAAAGTCGTAATAGTCAATTTTGAAGAATATTTTTTGACCTTTATAATCAAAACTTCTTACTTCTTCTAGTATTTCAGCTATTTCATCATGCGTTTTAGCTTTTATACCAGCGGTTAACATAACTCTACCACCTTGCAAACTTTGTCTAAAGTTATCATTTAGTGTTTTAATATCAGTCATTAGTTAGCACTTTCTTGTAAACTTACCATAGAAACAAACATTTTGAAGTTTCTTAATGCTTGTCTAACTGATGTATGACTTCTTTTTCCATATGATGATTTAGCTCCTGCAATTTCATATTCAGGAAGTATAGTTGCAATATTTTTAGCAAGAAAATCTAAAGTTATTGCTTCTTTTCTGCATAATCTTTCTATTCTACCTTGATAATCTAAAGCGGTGGAAGGTTTATAATTTCTATTTAACAACCAATTTTTGAATTCATTTAACATAGCAAGTCTCCTTTATTATAAATGAATAATCTCTATTATTACAGCGCAACCTCTTTTTTGTTCAGCTTCACAAGCTCTGATTGCGTCAGTTAAACTCCAATAGATAGTTGGCATTAAAACCGAATTTACTTTTATCTGATACATGGCTTAACCCTCTGATTTATTGTTATTTACTATATATATTATATCGTGAAAAAAGGCATTCGGGAGGCCCTAAAACTCACAGATTCAATGACATTTTGCTACAATTTAGACGGG
>CAMUJQ010000105.1 GCA_947089305.1 uncultured Clostridia bacterium | reverse complement strand
CAGAATCATATTTAGAAAAATTATATTATGGGAACAATGCAAATTCTCAGAATACACATGTTCCCAAAGAATGGTATGATACCATAAACAAAATAACTAAGTTTGAACGCAGCTTTTATTACAGGCTAAGCAAAAATCAAAAAAAGAAATATAATAAATTTATTTCTTTAACTGGCGACATTACTGCAATTGAATGTAAAGAGCGTTTTATTGAAGGCTTTAAACTTGGTTTTAACATCGCCTTAGAGTGCCTTCATGAAAAAGAAGAGCTTTAACTCTTCTTTCCTTTATTCTTCTATTTTTAATTTGCTTCCAAAAAGCTTTTTTAGTTTGTCTATATTTGGGTCTTTCAATTCGGGTTTTTCATTTACAATAAGTTTAAAATGTTTATTAAATAACATAAACATTGTGCGCTCTAAAGTTGCTTTATTTTCTGGGTCATTTAAAACTTCCACTGAATATTTAGGAGCAACAACACTAATTGTGTCTCCATCAACTTCTCCTGTTTCAACAATGCTTGCTTCCCCATATAAAGCACGATAGCGACCAGCCCTAAGTTCTATTAACATTTTTCCCCAAACTTTGGTAAAAGTTAATTTTTCTTCTGGTCTATTGTTATCAACCTTTTGTTCGCTTACGGCTTTTTTTGCTGCCCGCTCTTTTAACAATCGTTTTAAGCTAGGCTTCCCCCCAGTAGTTTTCTTTAAAGCCAAAACAAAGTTTAATTATTAAACTTTCAAACAATAAATTTTGTTGGGTTGATTGCCTAACCTCTTGTTCAAAAGCAGACATCAAATAAATTGCATGAACAATTTTTTCCGTATCCGCGCCACTTGCAATTGTTTTTAAACTTTCACTAAGTTCTTCACTTAAACTCATAAAGCCCTTGAAAGTTGAAACATTCTTTGCTAAAAACAAATCTTTAAAGAAAGTTAAAAGTTCTTTAAGTAAAACATTTACACTTTTCCCACACTCTGTTAAGCTTGATAATTTTTTGAAAACTGCTTCAACATTTCCCTTAACAATATTATCGCCAAGGTCAAATATTTCACTTTTTGAAACAACACTTAAAATTTTTACAACTTTTTCATAAGTAACAAAATCTTTGCAAAAACTTTTTACCATGTCTGCAATTGTTAAAGTATCACGTACACTTCCTTCCCCCGCTTCAGCAATTAAATCAACAGCGGCTTGTTCATATTTTATTCCCTCTTTATCAAAAACATATTTTACATGTTCGCTTAGTTCGCCTTTTGTTAAAAGTCTAAAATTAAAGCGAATGCAACGGCTAAGGATTGTTGCAGGTAATTTTTGAGGTTCTGTGGTTGCCAAAATAAAAATTGCATGTTTTGGAGGTTCTTCTAAAGTTTTAAGTAAAGCATTAAAAGCACTATCTGTTAACATGTGAACTTCATCTATTATATAAACTTTATATTTACCGTTGAGAGGAGCATATTTAACATTTTCGCGCAACTCTCTTATTTCATTAACACCATTATTTGAAGCCGCATCAATTTCAATAATATCCACATTATTTGCACCACTAACACAACTAGGACATTTACCGCAAGGCTTGCCGCCATCTGCTGTGCAAGTTATGGCGCGTGCAAAAACAATTGCCGAACTTGTTTTACCCGTTCCGCGACTTCCACAAAATAAATAAGCATGGCTAATTTCTCCCGTTTCAATTTGACTTTTTAAAACAGTGGTAACATGCTCTTGGCAAATAATTTCATCAAAGTTTTTAGGACGATATTTTCTATATAATGCAACACTAGCCATTAATATTAACTCCTTTTTTTAGTTTTGATTTTATTCTAAAAAGTGCATTATCAACACTTTTAACTGTTAAAACTTCTTTTTCAGAAATTTCTTTTATCGACAACCCGTTTAAGTAATCACTAAAAATTAAAAATTCTTTTTTTGATAACAATTTTTCAATATTTCTAAAACGCTCGTTAAACTCTTCTTTTTTTTCAAGCACTTCTAAAACGTTTTGAGTTTGCTCTGCGTCTCCTAAATAATTGCGTTCTATACTGATTTTATTAATATTAGCACCATTCTTCATTCGCGTACTTTTTCTAACGGCATCTAAAATCTGTTGTTTTATTATCATTATGGCAAAGGGTTCAAACTTTCCTTTGGCGGGAGAATAATTCATAATTGCTTTATGCAAACCAATCATACCTTCTTGAATTAAATCTTCCATTTCTCCATCAACTAAAAAATATTTACGAGCAATGCGCTTAACAATTGGCTTAAAGTTTGTGCAAACTTCAAGAAGAGCTTGTTCATTTTTATTTTGTGCTTCTATTATTATTGAATCTTCCATTTGCACCTCCCTTAAATCATTTTTAAATATTTTTAGTAATAGCAAAGAAACATACTTCGTTTCTCTCGTGGGCTTCCTTGCTCCTTGAATATCCCTACTTGGATGCAAACTCTTGGCGGTTTGCCTCCATTACTGCTATTCCTGCTGCTACTCGCGTACTTCGCTTCTCTCGTGGGCTTCCTTGCTCCTTGAATATCCCTACTTGGATGCAAACTCTTG
>CAMUJQ010000104.1 GCA_947089305.1 uncultured Clostridia bacterium | reverse complement strand
AATTTTTATTAAAGTTTCATCAGTTTGCAAATAAAGGGTTTCATTCAAACTATCAATTTGTGAATTTATTGCAATTGTATTTATTAAAATTTTATTTACAGAAATTTCCCCTTTATCTAATAGGATAAAATTGTTTGCATAAAAAGTAATTATGCTATTGATTAAGCTATTAATTTCTTTAGCTAAAGCTTTATCATTGATTTTTGTTTTTTTCATTGAAAGTTTTAAAACATGCGCATTAGTATATTTGTCTTTAAGTTTATTGCAAACTTTATTTGCATCATCTTTGTTAATATATAAACTTGTAATTACATGAAAATTTTTATCAAAGTTAAAAATATATCCTGCTCCACCAAGTTCAGTAATCTGTGTAGACAAATTTTCTGCATCGCTTTGATTTTTAAATTGATTTGCGCTAATAAAATAAACAGATTGACCACCTATTTGTGTTGTAGCACTATTAGATACTCCAATTAATTGCGGTGATAAAATTTTACTTAATATTATTGAGGTTAAAATTAAAAGTGAAATAATTAAACAACTTAAAAAAACTTTGCGAACTTTTGCCATATAAAAATTTATTATTAATACTATATAAATTATACATGCATTTTATTAACCAATATAAAAAAACAAGCATTATATATCGAATGCTTGCATTATATCTTCTAAACTATCTTTTGGATTAACAGCTTCCTTTAAATCAAAGCCATTTGAACTTTTACCAACTTCAATGTGTGGAATATTTAATTCATGAGATATTATTTGTGACTTTTGTTTATCACTTGTTAATTTATCCGTTGTGCTTTGAGTTAAAATTTTGCCATAAGCACCTAAATCGTCATCATCTTCATTGTCCGATAAATATTTATCTAACAAACTAGAATATCCCTTTAAACTACCATTACTTTCAGCAATTGGCTTAATCATATTTTTACCTAAATCGTTGCTATCGCTTGGTGTAATTGTTTTTAATCTTTCACTTTCTTTTTCATATTCACTTTCAGCAAAACTTTTTACATCACTTTCAACTGTTTTAGTTGTTTGCTTAGGTGCTTCTTGATGTCTTTCTACTATTGATGGTTTCACATCACTAAACTTACGATTTTCAGCTTCTTTAACGCTTGTAGACACACTATGAAGTAAACCACTCATTCTACTTAATAATTGTTTATGGTGTATTTTTTGTTCTTCAATTGCCAAATAATTTTGTTTTTCAATTTGAGGCTGTTCAGGATTATTTTTAACCATAAATTTTTGGGGAGCACTATTATCAAAAAGCTTTTCAATATCTAAGTAAAAACGACGTTCATTAAGTTCTTCAATATTTATTAAACCATATTTTTTTCTTACTGCATCAATTATATCAACCCATTTATAATAAAGTTTTTTTATTTTATCGCATTCAATTTTTAAATCTCTGGCAGCTTGAGTTTCAATTTCTTTATTCTTTTTTGCAGCCAAAATCATGGCATCTTTAATGCTATCTTCATTAAGTTTATATTTTTTTAACTCCATGTCTTTTTCTTCAAGTTCAGCCTTAAGTTCAATATTTTGCGCTCTTAAATCTGAAAGTGTAGCATTAAACTCAGCTTTCTGCTTTGTAATAAATGTATCAATTTCTTTTTTATTATAGCCCCATTTTTCATCGTTAAACATTATTTTTTTCCTTCCTGTTTTTTAATAATTTAATTATAGAATAAGTTAATATACCAACACCAATAATAATTGCACATATACTTAAAATAAATGAAAGTTTTGCGCCACCCAACACAAGAGGGTCTTGTCTAAATGGCTCAATAATTGCTCTAACTATGCCATACCAAGTAAAATATGCGCCTGTAACAAAGCCTTGCGGTTTAACAAGATAGACCATTGTAATAAGCCCTGCAGCTCCAATTAAGTCAAATATAAATTCCCAAAAGAAACAAGCCATGTGCCACTGACCATCAGCTTCTATAAAAACTGAAAATGGAAAATTACCACCAGCAACAACGGGGCCATAAGCTTCTTGGTTAAAGAAATTTCCCCATCTACCTATTGCTTGGCCAAGCAAAACAACGGGTAAAATTATATCTGCCAAATCTAAAAAATTAAGTTTTTTTACTTTAGCAGCAATAAAAGTTCCAAGTGCTCCGCCCATTACAGCGCCATATATTGAAAGTCCACCATTCCATATTTTTAACGCCTCAACAAAAGTATATTTATGGCCACTGGTTAAAACATATAAAATTCTTGCGCAAATTATTGCAATAGGCACAACAATAAGTGCAACATCAATCATATCACTGCCTTTTATGCCTTTTTTCTTTGCAAAAAAACTTACTAGAATTACACCTAATAAAATTGCAAAACTGATTAGAAGCCCATAAAAACGAATTTCTAATCCAAATATTGAAAAGCTCTCAGGCGGAATTGTGTACATAATAGTATTATAATACAAAAAAATTTTAATTTCAATTCAATTTGTAAAGAATATTTGAAAATATTAAAAATAAGTAATAAAAAAGTCGAATAATTCGACTTTTTTATTTTGTTTTTTTAATTGAAGTATCTTGTTCTGCATTTTTTTGCGCAATGCGATTATTCACATCAACAA
>CAMUJQ010000103.1 GCA_947089305.1 uncultured Clostridia bacterium | reverse complement strand
CCATAGATGAACTTGAATATCCAAGCCCGCCAACACTTGAAACATTTTCTAAACTTAAAACATCAATATCTTCTGGATTTACATCAACGCCCCACATTGCTTTAATTGTATCAACATGTAAAGCCTTTGCATGAATTATAGAAGTTTGCCCTTCTATAGAATCACAAGAAATTGTTTTAGGATAAATTTCATATGGTGGAACTGCGGCAATTTCAACATCTCCGCTATTAATTTTGTTTCCAACTTCGTCAACACCAATTTGAACTCCCCCTTTACCATTCCAATAAACTTTATAAAAAGCTGTTCCACAAATTTCACTCCATTTAGTTCCTTCAGTTAAAATTTGATTCATGTTAATTCTATGTTGCAAACCTTTTATAATATTTTTACTTAGCTTTGCAGAATAAATATCTTTATCATCATCTGAAGTTGGAATTACAGTCATAGATGGACGAACTCGACTTAGTTTTGAAAGTCTAGTTTCAATAATTGGCGCTATATGATTAAAAACTTCATGTTGTTGCCAAAAATATTGTTTTTCATTTGTATCAATTTCTCCATCGTTAGTAATATAGGAATATTGATTTCCAAGTAAAAAGTTAATATTTAATTGCCAGTTTAATTCAAAGGCACGTCTTTCTTGTTTTCTATTGTTAAAGTCATCCATAACATCTCTAATAATAGAATCGACTTCTTCTTTGTCATAAACTTTTTTTAATTTAATTTTTTCGTTATTCATTTTTTCTCCTTTTATTTTTAAAATAAGACATGCAATATAATTTATTACCTTACCCATTTTATTTTAATTATAAAAAAACTAGTTCTAAGCTAGTTTAATTACCAAATTTATTAAGTGTTATTTATCTTTTAAAAATATACTTCTAATAGCTTTAGGTGTATTTCGTTTAAGTAAAAATTCAAATATCTCAGTTTGACAATTTGTACAAAGCTTAATATTTAAAACATCGTCATATTTTTCACTCCCACAATTGTCACATTTATTTTTATTCTTCATCAACTTCATTTTTAATACTCTCCTCTTTTAACAATTTTAAAAGACGTTCTTTTTCATATAAAAGTTCATTATCACTCATATTTTCAAATTCATCTTTTTTATCATTAAAATAAAATTCAAGTAAAGCTTTCGCCGCAGTAATATCAGGACTAATAAATTTTTTAGTAATTTTCTTTTTAGTTAATTTTAGATTTTCATTTTCGTCAACACTATACTCTTTTACTTCATCGATAGCTTCATAACCTAAAGCGCGTTTAATTAAAGCTTGCTTAATAGTATTGTCATCAATTTTTTCTTTAAGGTCACTTTTTGTTTTCATAAAACCTCCTTAATAAGAATTTCTAATTTTTCTATAAAGTTTTTCTTTATCTTTTTGTATTATAGTTTTTTCTATCTTAGGTAAATCATTTTTAGGCTTGCTCATTATATAATATCTCAACTCATCAAGAGCATGGTCATCACGTTTGATTGGATTGTCTCCATTTCCCCAAAAATAGCCCTTAAATTCTCTAATTAAATTTATGCAATTTTTAAATATAAAAAGTTTTGTAGTTCCATTTGCAGTTTTCAAATATCGCTTAACAGAATTTATTCCACTAAACATATCTTTATTAACTTTCGGATTACAGTTAATTCCTTCATCAAAAAATAACTCTACAACGCTTTTTTCACTTGCAAGAGTTTTTTGTGTTGCGGCAGAATCAATTATCGCATTTAGTTTTCCATTGAAACCAGCTGGCCAATTTAATTTTTTAGCAATTTCCCAAATTTTTTTTGCATGATAAGCAACATTTTGTTTTGCTTCATAATGCTCAGCAATCACATATACATTGCCATCATAGTCAACAGCATAAAAATGTGCTGAAAGAGGGTTGTTTAAACCTGGGTCAATAGATATATTATCAAACCATTCTGACGGAACATCAAAGGGTTCAATTACATGTAGATTTTCATCAAATTCATTATAAACTAATCCACTGGCTGATCTAAACTTTCCATATCGCCTACTAATTAATTCATCTTCACTAAGCGTTGCAGTTAAATTATCAACTTCACTTTTAGGTAAAAAAGGATTATCTCCCCATTCAATAAATTCGCACCAGATTTCGGGGTCTTTTGCTTTATTTAAATAAATTTCATCGTAAAGAAAAGTTAAACCTTTAAGAGGTGTCATAGTACCAAAAATGTCGCCCTTCTTGTCTAAGACACGCATGCGACATTCATCATAAATTTCTTTTGGAGGTTCTTCATCAAACCAAACATAATCTAAACTTGTGCCTTGAAATTTTTCTCGACCTTGATCACAACTTTTAAAGCCTATTTTACTAATTTCACCAGATACATTTTCAACTAAAATATAATCAATTACACCATTTTCATAAAAATTAGCACTACCACTAAGCATTACAATTTTTTTAATCCATAAAGGATTTAAATAACTAAGTATTTTTGCTTGAGCAACATCTCGTTGAACTTGAGTTGATAAGCTTACAACCCATCCCGTTGTTGACTTTTTATTTTCTCTATAAGGGTGAATACCTCTTGCCATATATACAACTTCAACAGCTCCACATTCAGTTTTACCACTT
>CAMUJQ010000102.1 GCA_947089305.1 uncultured Clostridia bacterium | reverse complement strand
GCTTCTTCAATAGCCAATTTTTTAACAAGTTTACACAAACCTAAAAATAAACTATTTAACTCATTTTCATTAATAGTTGATTGTGGCTTAAAAGCTATAATATTATTTTTAATATTTTCTTCTTTACTATTATTGTTAGCAAAATTAATTTGCATTAACTCGTTGTCTACCATATAAGGATTTTCAATTACAATGCCCTCAGCTTTTAAGTCTAAAATAATTTGCTCAACTTCATTTTTCTTATTTGCAAGAATAGTTTTAAATTTAGCAATTAATTTTAAACTTTTAAACTTATCGCCACCTGCCAACTTATCACAAATTTGAATTACACTTTGGCCTCGTGACTGCCCCACAAAAATTGTTTTAACAAAATTATAATAGCTTGTTTCATTTAACTTTTTCATAGTTTAAGTTTTGCATTTTTTTGCTTGTTTTAAACATATAATTTTTTATGTTTTATTTTATCAAACCAATTTTTGATGCAAAAATTAAAGTAGATAATTATTTTTATGAAATTAAAAAAAATGAGTTTTTTCCTATAAGTAAAAACTATAAAAATATAACAGTATACGGCGAACATACACCAAAAGCGTATTTTGTTCCATTTGTTTTAAATGAAAAGTTCATTAATGAAATTAATTACAATGAATTAAATACAAAAATCATTGAAATTTTTCCAAACTATTATTCAAAAACAAATAAGCTAACAATACTTTCAAATGAAAATGAAATAAAAACTGAGTTCTTAGAAAAAGGCAAATGTTTTGTTCGAATAAAAAACAAACAAGACTTATTTATCATGCAATTTCAAACTATTTGTACTTCGCCAATTATTTTTCAAAATAATTTTTATATTGTAATTTACGCCTATAACGTTAGCGAGGGTTTTTCGCTTATTGTTTTTAATAAAACCACAAATAAGTTTTGTCTTAACACAATTTGCTATAAAGTAACAATAGCTAATAACAAATTATATATTTTAGATTTTCCAAACACTATAGGCATTGGCCAAGTAATTAGCTACGATTTAAATAATTCATCATTTGAAAAATTTGATACTTATTTTGATGAGTGCTTTAAACCTGGCTTAGATCAAAACAATAATCCAATTTATTTTTTTGAAGCAGTTAAATCAAATAACTTTACACTAGCAAATTCTTTTCTAACCAATGATATGCAAAAAATTGCAACTCAAAACTTATTAACATCCTATTTTACAGAATATACAAAAATTATTAAAAATCCTTTTAAAAATGATAAATCTAGCTACTTATTATTAAATAATAACAGCGCCTGTGACATTAATTTTAGTTTAACTAGCACAATGTTAATTGACAATTTTGATAAAAAATAATATACTTTATTTATGTTATGGATGTGGATTACTCTTGGTGTAATTTTATTTGTTGGAATATCAATTGCAGGCGGAGCAAGTAGACAATTTTACGATAGTTATAAAAAAAGAAATGGCATTGTAAGTGACATAGGTTTTACTGCTGCTGATTTTGCTAAAGACGTGATTAAAAAACGACAATTGCCTATAACTTGTGTTAGAACAGAGGGAGAATTTAACGACTTCTATTCTCACAAAGCCCGCGTTATTGCAATTAGCGATGATTTATACATGAGTCCAAATGTTGTAGCCCTTGGAGTTACAGCACATGAATTGGGCCATGCAATCACAGATTTTGATAACAATATAATTTATCGCTCTCATAGTTTTCTTCGTGGCTTCGTTAATGTTTTAAGTAAACTTGTATATTTAATATTGATTGCTGCAATTGTTTTGTTTTTCTTTGAAGAATATATATTCATTTCAAAAATATTACTTTATGTTGTTCTTGGCATTTTTGCCTTATGTTTATTCTTTCAAATTTTAACTGTCGGAAACGAACGCAGTGCAACTAAAACAGCCATACAGTTATTAAAAGATTATGGTATGCCAAAAAATGAAATCAAAATTGTAAAAAATGTTTTAAATGCCGCTCTTCTAACTTATATTGGAGCAATATTCATGCCTATAGTAAAAGTTTTAAGATTTATTGGCAAAATATTTGATGTAACTCTTGGAAGACTTTTTAAATAAGGAGTAAAAATGTATTATTATATTTTATATTCAGTGTTATCAATTATCGTTTTACCTGCGATTATATTTGGTATTTATGCCCAAGCAAAAGTTAATAAAGCCTATAATAACGCGATGACAATGCCAAATTCTAAAAATATTACAGCAAGCACCTTTGCAAGACAAGTTTTAAATGCTGCCGGACTTGAAAATGTTAAAGTAGTTGAAGTGGCTGGTAAATTAAATGATCACTATGATCCAAAAAATAAAGTGGTAGCAATTTCAAGTGGAAATTATAATAGCACTAGTTTAGCTGCCCTTGGTATTACTGCTCATGAAATAGGTCACGCATTACAAGATAAAACTGGTTATAAACCTTTAAAAATAAGACATTTTTTCGTTAACATAACAAATTTCTTTTCAAAAGCTTTATTTCCACTTCTTTTATTGTCCGCTGTTATTTCCTTCTTCTTAGCTTTCTTTTGGGGCTTTGGCTATAACTTTAATTCATTATCTTACATCCCATTATTTATTGTAATTGGTTTATACGGCTTAAGTTGTTTACTAAGTCTTGTTACACTCTTTGT
>CAMUJQ010000101.1 GCA_947089305.1 uncultured Clostridia bacterium | reverse complement strand
CTTAAAAATTTTTCTATGTGAAAAGATTTTACCATATCTAAATCAGCTAAAGTAAATTCTAATGTATTGATGCCTTTAAATTCATTAATTTCAGTTGTTAAGAAGTAAAAAAATATTTTAAGGTCATTCAAATAATTTAATCTTGTTAAGGGGCTAGTGCGTTGTTCAATTCCAATAACAAATTCTTCCACAAAAGAGGGAAGTGTTTTAAGCAATTCTTGTGCTTTTTGATTGACATTATAGGCACGTTCTTTAAAATAATTTTCTTCCATGCTAAAATTATAGCACAAAAAGTTGCCTAAATAAAATAAATTTGCTATAATCTTTGAAGATAAATAAAATTTTTAGAGGTATAACATGATTTCAATTGATTTAATTAGAAATGAAACAACAAGAGTTCAAAAAATGCTTGATAAGCGTGGAAGTAAATTTAGTTTAAAAAAATTCTTAGCCGTTGATGCTGATTATCTTGATAATTTAAAAAAGTTAGAAATGTTACAGAGTAGACGTAATGCATTAAGCAAAGATAGAACAGAATCTAGTATAGAACGTGCTAAAAAAATTAAACAAGATATTGTTGATTTATCTGAAATTGTTTCTAAACTTGAAAAACAACGTAAAGATTTATGGGCAATGATTCCTAATATGCTTGATGAGCGCGTTCCTGATGGCGAATCAGATAAAGACAATGTTGCTATTAAATTTGATGGTAAAAAACAAGAGTTTAATTTTAAGCCAAAGTGGCATGATGAAATAGCTGTAAATTTGGGAATTTTAAATATTAAAAATGGTGTTAAAGTTGCAGGTTCTGGATTTTATTATTGGAAAGGTGACGGCGCAAAACTTATGAATGCCATGTTTAACTTTGTTTTAGATATGCTTAGAGAACGTGGCTTTATTCAAATGACAACTCCAATTTTAGCAAAACACAATACTTTTTTTGGAACAGGTTATTTACCATTTGCGCAAGACCAACTTTACACAACAATGGGGGAAAATTTATCTTTAATTGGAACAAGTGAACAAACGCTTGTAGCTTTTCATCAAGATGAAATTATTGATGTAAATAAACCTATTATGTACACAGCTTTTACTCCTTGCTTTAGAACAGAAGCAGGAAGTTATGGTAAAGAAACAAAAGGAATTTTTAGAGTTCATCAATTTCATAAAGTTGAACAAATTATCTTTTGTAAACCAGAAGAGAGCAGAGCTATGCATGAATTCTGTAGAGAAAATGAAGAACTTATATTACAAAAATTAGGGATACCTTATAGAGTAGTAAATGTTTGTGTAGGCGATTTGGGCGCTCCAGCAAGTATTAAATATGATATTGAAGGTTGGTTTCCAGCTTATGGTGATTATAGAGAACTTACTAGTGATAGTAATTTACTAGATTATCAAACACGTAGACTTAACATTAGATTTAAAAACAGTGAAGGAAAAACTGTTTATCCACATACAATTAGTGCTACAGGAATTACAGAACGTTGTATGCTTGCTATAATTGAAAATTATCAAACTGAAAACGGGGATATTAAAGTACCAGATGTTTTAGTTCCTTATATGAACGGACAAAAAGTTATTACAAAAAATAATTAATTTTTAGGGGGATTTATGGCATTAAGCGAGCAATTTTTAAAAGACCTTGCAGCGCCTTGTAATTATCACGATTATGAAAAAGTTTTTGAAGCTTTAAAACCTAGGTTTAAAAAAGTTTTAGATGCTATTTCAACTGAGCGCAATAACATTTTTAGTGCTAACGATGTTTCAATTTATTTGCAAGGTAGCTATAAAAATGATGTTTATGTTAGTGAAAACACAAAACTTGAAATTGTTTTTGAACTTAAAAAAATTAAAACAGGCGATTTACAAAATGTAAGCAAAATTGTAAAAAATCGTGAGCTTAAGGTTGAATTTGAGTATTCTTTAAAAGATTTTAAAGAAGATTTATATTATAAGTTTTTAGATGAATTTTCAAGTCAGGATGTTTTAAAAACAAACCGTGCAATTGAAATTCATAAAAATAGATATAATCCGCTAACTGTTGATATTTTACCTGCTTATCATTTTATTAAACGCGATGAAGAAACAAGAAAAGAACTTCCAGCTTTAATAATTTACGAATCTATTACTAATAAATATGTGTTAAGTTTTCCTAAATTACATTCATTATATCTAGATGAAAAAGATAAACAAACTAATGGTAATTTTAAACAAATGATTAGATCTGTTAGAAGATTTTCTAATTATTTAATAGTAAATGATATTTTGCCAGTTGGTTTTGCTCCAGGTTATTTTGTTGATTGTTTACTCTCAAATGTGCCAGATAATTTATTTAAAGGTGATTTAAATGAAATGTGGCTTAAAATGCTTAACTTTTTAAAATATACAAATTTAACAACATTTATGTGTGTGCATAAACAATTTGAAATGTTTAACAATACTTATGACGGTTGGACTGTGGAAGAGGCTAGTTACTTTATTGATACACTTTCTTCTGCATATTTTAATATAAAACAATAAGTCTTTAGGACTTATTTTTTTTATTATTTTATAGGAGTTTTAAATTATGATTGCAGATTTTCATAATGATTTTTTAACCAAATTAAATTTAACAGAATGTAAGAAATATTTGCACATTTGTGAAAAGCAAAAGGTT
>CAMUJQ010000100.1 GCA_947089305.1 uncultured Clostridia bacterium | reverse complement strand
TATTGACTAATATGGCTTTTTAGATATAATTATATTGTTATATTTTTTTAAACAAATAATTCTTAATCTTTTGTTCTATAATTTGAACTGTTTGCATAACTTTAAATAGTAAATGTTTGAATGGTTTTCGACAAAACAAGACAAATACTGATTCATTTACCTAAAAATCATTTCTAATTTAATTTTATAATAAAGGAGTTAAGGCAAATATGCGCTTTATAGTTTTGAAAAAAGCTGGAATTATTGCTACATTTGTGTTAGTGGCAGCACTTTTAGCTGTTGGTTTACCAATTTTTAATAATGTTTCTGCAGCTGGTTTGTTTTTAAATGAAACAGTAAGAAAAGTTCCTATTTATGCAGTTGAAACAGATTCAAATAAAGTTGGAATCTCGTTTGATGCGGCATGGGGAGCTGATAAAACTCAAGGAATTCTCGACATTTTAAAAGATAGAGAAGTTAAAGCAACGTTTTTCCTAGTTGGTTTTTGGGCAGAAGAACACCCTGAACTCGTTAAAAAAATTAATGAAGCAGGGCATGAAATTGGCTTACATAGCAATTCGCATCCAGATTTTGCAAAACTTACTGAGGAACAGATTAAAAGTGAACTTTTGTCTAATATAACCATTTTGGAAAATATTATAGGTAAAAAACCAACCTTGTTTCGTTTTCCATTTGGAAGCTATACTGATAAAGCAATTAAAATTTGCGATGAGCTTGGCTTAACTTGTATTCAATGGGATGTTGATAGTTTAGACTGGAAAGGATTGGGTGCAAAAGATATTAGTTCTCGTGTTTTAACAAAGGCTAAATCTGGTAGTTTGTGTTTATTTCATAACAATTCAGATCATATTTTAGATGCTTTACCTATAGTTTTGGATGGATTAAAAAATAAAGGCTTTAGTGTTACAAATATCAGCGATGTGCTATATAAGGAAAACTATAATATTGATAGGAATGGAATACAAAAACAGGTTAAAAAATAGTTAAGGAGAAAATTTATGAACTACGAATTATTAAACAACAATAGGGCTGAACTATATGGAGAAGTTGAAAGTGAACCAGTATTTTCACATGAACTTTTTGGAGAAGGTTTTTATGAATTTAGCATTGCAGTAAATAGACTTTCAGATAAAAAAGATATTATACCCGTTACAATTTCAGAAAGACTAATTCCTAAGGATAAATTAAAAATAGGAGATAGAATTGGCATTAAAGGTCAAATGAGAAGTTTTAACAAATTTATTGATGGAAAGTCTAAATTAATGTTAACAGTTTTTGTTAGAGAGCTTGTTGACTATAATGAAGTTAATGATATTGCACCAAATATTATTGAATTAAGCGGCTACTTATGTAAAACTCCTGTATTTAGAACAACTCCATTTAACAGAGAAATCAGCGATTTACTTGTTGCCGTTAATAGAAGTTATAATAAAAGTGATTATATACCTGCTATTGCATGGGGAAGAAATGCTCGTTTTGTTAAGGATGCAAAAGTTGGTTCTAAAATATTTATAAGTGGTAGAATTCAAAGTCGAGATTATCAGAAGAAAAGAGATGATGGAGTTATTGAAGATAAAGTTGCTTATGAAGTTAGTGTAAACAAAATTGCAATTGAAGATAATCTTGATCTATTAAGAAATGACGATTCAAACTTATCTGAACCATTTCAAAATCAAATAAGTTAAAAGAGAGCTTTTAAAGCTCTTTTTTTATAGAACACTTTTTTTAGTTTAAAAGGAAAAATAACCTATGTAAATAAATTACATGGTTAAATTTGCCAGAATGCGCTAATTTTGTACAAAAATGTCAAAATTTGCAAAAAAAGTTTGCATAGATTTCATAAGTATGTTCATTATGGCATATATAACATGATATTATAGAACAGATGTTTGATAAATGTTCTAAACATCTAATTTTTATTTAGGTATAATTTTTTTTGAGGAGGTATAATGAATCGAACTGCAATAGGTAAGACTATTTTGAATTTATATTCTAATTTAGAGTATATTTGCGATAAAATCGATAGCGAAGTAAATTCTACAACTAACATTATGTTAAAGAGTACGAACTCATATTTTGGAACAGTTTTAAATATGTATAATGCAATTTCTAATGTTATTTATAGAAAATCTAAACTTGTGAATTTAAAGATTTATCTTGAACAAGCCTTAAGCGCTATGCCAACTGATTTAGCGAGTTTACTTTATTTAAGATATAAAGACAAATTTTCTGCAAAGCAAATAGCGGCATTTACTGGAATTAATATTCGAGCAATTGAACATAAAATTTCTTATTCTACTAAAGTATTTTCTAATAATTTAATTCATGTTGGTTTAACTGATGAAAAGTTTTTAGAAATTATGAATAATGAAAATTGGATTAAAAAAATCTATTTTTATTTTTGTGGTTTATGTAAAGAAAAAGAAACAACTACTTGTGAAATTAAAATTTCAAATGGAATTATAACTGAAAATTGTATTAATCGCTTAACAAATAAGGAATATAGATGCTTCAAGATATAATTGCAAAAATTAAGCATATCGATAATATAATATTAAAGCGAAAAAAGTACAATAAAATATTTGAATATAACACAGGAGAAAAGGTCCACAAAAAACAACTATTATTTCACAAATGCATAAAACGTAATCGTTGGGTTTTTGGTGGAAA
>CAMUJQ010000099.1 GCA_947089305.1 uncultured Clostridia bacterium | reverse complement strand
TAGTGCACAATTGGCTGGAACAATTGAAGCTCAAAGAGTACAAGTTATGTCGCGCAGTTATATAACTTCTGATACACCTATATATAAAGCAGGCAGTGTTTTCTTTGACGGTTTTATAAATAATAACAATATATTCTATGATATCACCTTTAAAGGTGAAAGATATTATTCAACTTCAGTTTATGCTAAAACAAGCAGTGTAACATTACAGAGTATGGAAACTGATAATGGAGAAACATCTAGAGCGGCAGGTTTAGTTGGTGATATAAAATATCATGGAAAATGGCAAGATTATGTAATAGGTGTAAAAATGCAAGGTTTTGAAAACAAAAACTATGCGGGATGGAATATTAAATCACAAGATTTAATGTTAAGTGATGTATATATTGGAGAGTGTAGCAGAACTAGTCTAAACAATATAATTTATCTTAAATCAGGTCAAGGAAAAACAGGTGGAGTTAAATATGGAACTTTTACAGTGGACCATGATTGGGATAAAAAAAATGATGCATTTGGGTTTGATTTAACACCAGGGGCGGCAATTTCTGGAAATGTTAAAAACAGTACAGTTTATTATTATTCAAATAGTCCTAAAATATATTTAGCACCAAATAGTATAGTTGGCTCTGCAACTAGCGATGATTTACGACATCAAATATTCCGTTATAGTAGAAATGCACATGACGGAGATGAACCATTTTATTACAATAATCCTGAAGGCAAACGATCAATACCTGACTCATTATATCATTTTAAAGGTGAGATATTTGAATCTAAAGCAACCAAGGGTAATTAAGTTTCTAAACACCCATAAAAAACCGAGTAAAGGCTCGGTTTTTTTGTGGCTAAAAATTATCTTTTTAAAGAAATAAAAAAATGTTTATTGTTTGATGTTTTTTTAGTTGTTTACATATTTAAATATATTTTTAAAATTTGGCATTTAAAGGCTAAGTTGTTTGACAAAATAGCGTGAAGAATGTAAAATTTTGTTATACTATGTTTAATAATTATAAACTAAAATACGCAAACTAAAACAAATAAAATGTTTAAGAGGGAAGCGATGTTAAAAAAATTAAAAAAATTTATGTTTTTAATTCTATTAGCATTTTTTGTGCTTCCAATCGCTGCATGTAATTCGCCTTATGATAGCATAAAAATATCTCTTTCTACAAGCATTTCTCAAATTACAAATGGAAGAGTTGAATTAATTCGTGAAACAACTGATAAAGATTTGAATGCAAATGTTTTTACAATTTCAGCAAATGTTTCTGCAAAAAAAGGTGTTTCCACTGATTTAAGTATAAATGTAGATAAGCCCGATTTAGTTAAAATATTAGATACTCAAATTCAAGGTTCAAAAACAATTGTAACTTGTGAGGCTATTGGAGCAGGTGAGGCTCAAGTTAAATTTGTAAGTTATGGTGGTAAATCTGAAAGTTTAAATGTATATGTAAATGAGCCACTTAGAAGTGTAACAGTTGATTCAAGTTATAGACCATATATAATTAAGGGTCAACCATTCAAGTTCGATACTTCAAAAATTTTATATAATACTTTTGAAAAAAATCAAGGGGCTGTTGAACCAAATGCCGAAAATAAACAGGTAACTTTTAGGCCAGATAGAAATGGTGTTACTTACAATGCGAATACAAACACTATTAATGTTTCAAGGTCATTTAACGGAAATTTCTTTAACCTTGAAGTACGTCCAGTAAACGGGGCACCATTTGCTTCTGTAACTTTTATAGTTCTTGATGCAAAAGATGCAACAAATTCAAATTTTAATATATATCAAACTAATTCGCCAGATAGTCTTTATGAACAACGTCTTGTAAAAAAACAAGCACAAAATGGCATAGTAGATATTGACGTTGCACTTTTTCCAACTGATGTAGATTATAAATCTGCAATTTTACGCGTAAAAGATTATGCAATCGAAGCTAATACAAATGTTGGCTCTTCTACAAATGTTCCTAAAACAGTTTTTGAATTTAAAGAAGTTAGAGATGAATATTCTAATGATGAAATAAATAGTGGTTTTATTGAAATAAAAAGCAATGAATTTGCTCCCGACCAAATTGTAATATCAGCGAATGAATATAGAAGTGAAAAGGCATATATCAATGTTTATGCGGCATTGCAAGGAAGTGAAAACTCCACAAGAGTTTTAATTGCTCGCATTAGAGTTACAATCAAAGCTATGCCTAATTTAATAGTTCTTAGAGATACTTTGGGTGAGCAAATTCAAAATGATACCTTAGATGTTTATAATGAACTTAGAAATTTAAATTTCCAAAAAGTTAATGTAAGTATCTTAGAAGGAACAAACATAAGTGATTTAAACGAATTAAATTGCTATATTGAACTTAGTGAAAATATTCGTGATTTAATTGAAGTTATTGGTGCTACAGAAGTTAGTGGTTCAGTTGGTCTTTATGTAATCGAAGATTTTAATAATTTTGGTTTTAGAATAAGAAGTGGTAAAACCTTAAAAGATATAGAAAATGCAACAGAATCATCTGAAGCACTAGTAGCTTTTTATGCAAGCAAAAATTTTGGTTTTGAAGGTTCGTCAACAAATGAAATTATATTTAATCGCACAACAAAAGTTTTAAAATTAAATTTACAAATTATTGTTGATGAAGTTAAGTTTAGTTTAAATAGAGATGCAAATGGAGAACTTATTGATCCCGTAACAAATTT
>CAMUJQ010000098.1 GCA_947089305.1 uncultured Clostridia bacterium | reverse complement strand
CTTTTAATTCCAATGATCACCATACATGTCGTATTGTCTATAAAAATATATAATGCCATCTTTAGGTGGAAAATAAGTTACAATTTTTCCGTCTTTTGAAATTATTATAAATTGATTGGTTGATGTATTGTATTTAAATATAGCATAATTTTTACTCGCATTGGCAGTAAAAGATAATATATCTTCACCTGTTGCCTTTGCCAGTTCTAATGCTTGTTTTGAATAAGCTTCTTTACCTGCATCATTATTTTCAAAACCTATTTGTTTACCATGCCTACCAAAATGCTCGCCTTCATTATAGTCACTGGTCCAGTATTCTGCATAATTACTTGGTCCCTTTTCCATTATATCACCTTTTTAATAAAAATACTTAATATTTTTTTATAAAATGCCATTTTTTCTCTCCTCTAAAAATACAAAAAGGTTGGAGAAATGTATATACCCCAACCTTAATTTGTTTTTTTTATAAGTTATTTTTATATCAACGCTTCTAATTTAAGTTACAATTTTCCTCAATTTGGGTATCGATTTGTTCAGTACTATCACTAACTTGTCCGCCGCTAGAATCACCAGAACTAGGTTTATTAATTACACCTAAAACAACTAGCGCACCTAAAACAACACTAACAATATTGCTTACAGTTTCATTTGAAATATAAATATCAAATGCAGCTAAAACCTGAACGATAACCATTAAAATTGCACTTATTAAACCACACATAAATGAGTAATTTTTAAATTTATTCATTTTCTTCCTCCTTTAAACTCTTTTCGTCTTCGAGTTTAATTTCAGCCTTTTTAACTTGTTTAATCTTTCCTTTTACAACTTTACTTAAATTTTCAACTTTATTTTTAACAGCAATTACATCTTTTTTTATTTCTATAACAGCATCTAAATGCATAGTCAATTTATTAATTGTCTCTATATACTTTTGTTCTCTTTTACTGCTATCTTTTAAGATATAAAACAATAAAAATGTAAACAATACAGCAAAAAGACCGCTTGACAATGCAGCATTAAAAATTTCTTCTACCATATTATTATTTTTCTTCACGTGCTTTCATTTTTTTATAAAGCTCATAAGCACGTCTTGCTCCTAAGTTTTTTACAAAAATATCTGTTAAACAAATATTAATTGCTTCACTTTTAGAAATGCTGTTTAAAAAATTTAAAGCTAAATCTTCTTTTTGTTTTAGAACTTCTTCTCCATATACATTATATACTCCAAGTTCTTCAACTCGCTTTTCATGCTCTTGCATTTTTCTTAAAACTTCTTTGTCGTATTCGTCACTTTTTCTTTGTTGCTCTTCTTCAAATTTACGTTTTTCTTCTTCCAAAGAGTTGTTATATTTTATTGCATCTTCATTTGCTTTTTTATACTCTTCTTCAAGTTTTGCAATTTTATCATTTATTTTAAGAGCATAGGCAATATCAAAATCATTCATTGCCTTTTGTTTTTCTTCTTTAAGTAAATTTAAGGATTGCTCTAACTCAGATTTTTTTGCATTAGTTGATTCAAGTAAAGTTTCAAGTTTATAATCTTTAATATTTACAAGTTCTTTTTGCTTATTAGTTTCAATACTACTTCTTGCAATCCCTTGTTCAATAGAATTATATAAGCTTTTTTTAGAATTGTCTTTAAACTCATTTTCTATTTTTTGCTCATTTTTCTTTTGATCCTCAAGTAAAGTTTCTTTTTGATTTTCTAACTTATCTTCTTTGTTTTGATATTTTGATTCAATATCTTCTTTTTTCTTATTCATTTCATCTTTAAAAAAGTCTTTAGCTTCTTCTTCAATTTTACTAGAGTCTATATCAACTATAGGTTTAGGATCAAAATTTTTCTCCTCTTTTTGATAACCACCCACTTCACCAAAGTCAAAGCCATTTTCTTTATCTATTTCTTTATAGACATTTTTTAAATCTTCTACAGATGAAATTTCTTGTTGTTTTAATTTTTCTTTTATTTCATTTTCATCAACTTGATATGTATACATTTTTCCTCCTTAATTTTCTTTCTTAAATGTAATAATAATTTTAATGAATTAAGTGTATGCAGTTGGAAGTTCGGGAGCAGATTTAAATTTAACGACATAAGTTTGTTTCTCCTCATCAATATCACATGCCATAACAGTTTTTGTGTAAATTGGCTGAAAAATTTGGTGATAGTTTAAATCTTGTGCTTTTTTAGTGCCTAAACGCTTTTCTGTGTATTGACTTGAACTCGACCACCTTACTGCAACAACCAAAAAACCCGAGGCATCTAAGCTAAGAATATAATAATTGTTTGAATTTTGTTCGCAACCTGGCAAGCCCGTGCAAATATCAATTGTATATTTGTATGCATTGAAAATACTTGTACTTGTGTTATAAGTAAATGTTGTATAAAAATTCTTTCGCTGAAAGGTTTTGCCATCAAACACTTCAAAATTACAACTAATTCCATAATCTTTTGCGTAGACTTGAGAAAGATAAACAATATCATGGTTTTCAAGTCCAAGACTTTTAAAAGCAAAAGTTTGAAAATAAAAATTATCTTTGTTTTCTTGTTTATAAAAATCATTGTCAAAATTTATAACTTGAATTTGTCTTTCGTTTTTATCGGCTTTTTTTGTATTTGCTATTGGAACTAAAAATAAAAAGCATGGTTTTTGCTTTGTTAAATTTGTTTTGCCATCTGAAAAGTATGCAATATGTTCATATACTCCCTCGCAAAACTGCCCTTCATAATATCTTTTTTCTACAATATCATAAACCTTGTAATAAACATGACCTTCAGGTGTTAAATAAAAAATATCAATGATTTTACAGTTTGCTCCACCAAATTTTAAATCCATTTCCCCGCCTCGGCCTATCGTAACATTTTTGCACGCAACTCCTGGAAGTGTTATTTCACTAATTGAATCAAGCTCTGTTGTAGGTGGAATACTTTTTAAATCAAAGATGTCTTTTTCATAATTTTTTGATGCCGTTTGAGTATCA
>CAMUJQ010000097.1 GCA_947089305.1 uncultured Clostridia bacterium | reverse complement strand
CAGTTAAAACATTAAGCTGCTCAAATAGGTAAAGTTCACAAATATCAATTAGAGCAATGTTTTTAATTTTAATATTCTTTAACATCAATTTACTCCTCTAATAATTTGTTAATTTTAACCTCAACATTATTAGCGTCATCTTCAGTTAAACAAGCAATAAAAACGCACTCATCTCCGCCTATAACACCAACAACATTTTCAAAATTAAGTTTATCAATACTAACAGAAACTAAATTACCTGAGCCACGCATAACTTTAACAACAACAAGATTCATTGCTCTTTTAACTGAAATAACAACTTCTTTCAAAACTGAAGTGTGTTTAGTTGAAATAGACTGAGTTGAATTATCAATATAAGCATATTTATATTTTTTATTTTCGCTTAAAACCTTAATCAACCCAAGCTCTTTAATATCACGACTGATTGTTGCTTGTGTAATATCAAAGTTAGCTAGGGCAAGTTCTCTAGCCAATTCTTCTTGTGTTTCAATTTCTTTAGCTGCTATAATTTCTAAAATTTTGCTTTGTCTAGCTGTACGTGCCATACCTTTTTACACTCCAAAATTAATTTGTATACTTATGCAAGCATACTTATTCATTGATTGCAAAATAATTATACATCATTATTTATATTTATGCAAGAGTTTTTTGTATATTTATTCAAACAATTTTTTATACTTATGCAAGAAAATTTATGTTTATAAATTAAAAATTTATTTTTATGCATGAATAGTTATACATAATAAAAAACCACAATATTTTGTGGTATTTTATTTACATTGTATCCTATATTTTGATTTTTGTTTTTTATCATTTCTATTTCTTTTCTTACGAGAAGTAAATAAACTTATAAAGCGAGCAAATTTAAAAACAAAACTTGCACTACTATTTATTGCAAAGGTTTTACCAAGCGCTTTACCAAAAACTGTTAATGAAGCTATAAAACTACTAACTAAGGTTGCAATTAATACTGCCGCACTTAAATTACTTGGCAAATTTATTTTACTAACAATTGCCGCACCCGCACTTCCACTCAATATACTACATATATCCCCCACAATATCACAGGAGAACGATGCAACCTTTTCACAATGCTTTACCATCAACAATGCTTCTCTTGCTCCACGTACATTTTTTTCTGCCATCGTTTTAAAAACTTCTCCATCGCACGCCGTTACTGCAACCCCTATTCCATCAAAAACAACGGCGATAATAAGTAAAATTATTATTACAACAGTCGCTATAATTAGTCCCGATTTACTTAACACAAATTCGCTTAAAACCCCAAACAATAAACTCATACTAAGCGTTAACACAAAAATTCTAAGCGGCCACCCAAGTTTTAGTTTAGCTTTCTTTTTACTTTCCTTGCTTAAAATTTGCCGCTCTTTATTCTGTCTATCTTCCGCCGCCAGCATGATTTTAACTTTTTGTTTATCATATTTTTCCATATTTAATTATATTATTTTGCAATTTATTATATGAAAAAAGCACAGCGTAAAATATGTCGTGCATTTATTTATGTTTTAGTATTTTAAATTTAATCGCGGTTTTATTCAAACCCTTTTTCTTTTAGTTCACAAACTATGGGATAAGAATTTAATTCTTTTATAGGAATATTATATCTTTTTGAAAGTTCTTCTAATCTGCCGTCCAATGTTACTTCATTTCCGCTACAATCAATTCGCATTCTGCCCAATTTAGCAAATCTAAGTATTTGCTTTTAATATTTACAATTTGCCGCACCATGATAATAAACTTCTTTCCAATATCTATAACCTTGACGTTTTAAAATCCCCTCCCCATAAATTTCGTGCTTAGCATAATCTTTTTCTTCTAAAAATTCATAGCCGATATCATACAAAAGTCCAAGAGTATAAAGCTCTTCAATTTGTTTTTGTGGCATGTACTGTGAAATTGCATAATCTTTTAAAAATTTTGCAACACCCCAAATATGTTTTTGCCTATCTTGTGAAATCATACACTATCTGCTGTTAATATTTATCTTTATTTGCTTTATGCCAATTTTTAAGAACTTCAACCGCCTCGTCACGCAACAAATCTCCAACAACCTCAACTTTTTCATTTGCCAAATTTGCAAGCAATTTTACATCGGCATCAATTTCTTTTACAACATATTTACTAGAATCTGCAAGCCTTGCTCCATAAACTATTTTGTTTATTTTTTTATATAAAATTACCCCCATACAAATCATGCAAGGTTGACAACTTGTATATATTGTCGCGCCTTCAAGTCCGCCATATAAGCCACCAACTCTATCACCCGATTCGCCATTTTCAATTGCATTTTGAATGGCACGATATTCCGAATGCGAATATAGCCCATCTCCCGCATTTTTTATAACTGCGTCGCTTCTACCAACAATTTTATTGTTTTTAACTATAATAGCCCCATAAGGAAATGTTTCTTTTTTTGAAATATCAATTGCAATTTGCATATATTCTTTATCTGTCATTTTTACCTCGATTTTTTATTATATAATAAGGTTAATACCCCCTTGGTGCTACGCACCACCTTCTCCACGCTAAAGCGAGTAGATCAAGGCGTGCAACGCCGTTTCATAAACAAATAATTTTCGTTTCATTTTCAGGAGATCCTCGCTGTGCTACAATTGCAAGGATACCCCCGCTTACGTGGCATCACTTTTGTCAATCATATTACTAAAAATGTTGCCACAAAACTAATCATTTTCATCCAATGGCGTTTCCACAATTTTGTCAAGTTCCTCTTTCAACTTTACAATCTTTCCCTTACTTGTATTTAGTTCAGTGTGGCAAATTTTTAAAAGATCAACGCCCTCTTCATAAAGTTTTGTACTTTCTTCTAAACTTAAATTACCCGCTTGCAATTTTTCGTTTATTGCTTCAAATTTTTTATATGCTTCTTCAAATGTCATTTTTATTTTTCCTTTACCTCTACTTTAACTTTTCCATCTGCAAATTCTACAAGCAAGCTGTCTCCCACATTAACATTTTTAGCTCCAACACACTCGCCCGCTTTTGTAACTTTTGCGTAACCGAGTTTTAAAATATTT
>CAMUJQ010000096.1 GCA_947089305.1 uncultured Clostridia bacterium | reverse complement strand
CGGGAGAAATAGAAAGAGAAGCAAGTTCATTTTGATTTGTTGTTTTTATTTTAGCAATTGAACCTTGCAATTGGCTTGTTACATTTGTTAAGTTTTTAACTGTATTTTCGGCTGGTGTTCCACCACACGCACAAAGAAGCGTACAACATAAACAACACATAATAACAACAATAAATTTTTTCATGCAATTTAATCCTTTTAAAATTATTATTTTTATTTTGCGTTTAAAATTAAAAATTATGTAAATATTTAAATTAATTAAGGAGATAAACATGGACGCAAAAGCAAGAGAAAAAGGATATTTAAAATATGTTGATAGTAAAACACCTCAAACAAAAATGTGGCCCACACTTTTTTATGCTTTTTTAGTTGGTGGTATTATTTGTGTTATAGGTGAGGGATTAGGGGATATTGCAAAATTAATTTGGCCCACACTTGCAGAGCAAAGTATTAGTGCCATAACTTCAGCAGGGCTAGTGTTTCTTGCCAGTTTTTTAACAGGAATTGGTGTTTACGATAAAATTGGAGCGTTTGCAGGGGCTGGTTCAATTGTGCCTATAACGGGGTTTTCAAATAGTATTGCAAGCCCTGCTATTGAATTTAAAAACGAAGGTTTTATTTTTGGAATGGCAGCAAAAATGTTTGTTGTTGCAGGACCAGTTATTGTTAATGGATTAGCTAGCGCTTTTGTAATAGGAATAATTTATTTTATATTTGGAATTTAAATAGGAGAGAAGTATGCCAGACAAACAAACAGTTATTTTTAAAAATGCACCAATTATTGTTGGTACTTTTACAGTTGCGGGGCCAAAAGAAAAAAAAGGTGTTTTTGGAGATTATTTTCATTTAACATTAGATAATGATTTATTTGGAGAAAAAACTTTTGAAAAAGCTGAATGCAAAATGATGGAAACTGCAATAGCTCGAGCTATAGAAGATGCAGGAAAAAAAGACGGAGATATAGATTTACTTTTAGGGGGAGATTTGCTTAATCAAACGGTGTCGTCTAGCTTTTCTGCTCGTAAGTTTGTTATTCCATATGTTGGCGTTTATGGGGCATGTAGCACAATGGCAGAAGAACTTGCGCTTGCTGCTTGTTTAATTTCTGGAGGATCGCATAAAACTATTGCGTGTGCAACGGGTAGCCATTTTTCAAGTGCAGAACGTCAATATCGATTTCCACTTGAATTGGGAAATCAGAGACCGCCAACAAGTCAGTGGACAACAACGGGTACGGCATGTGCAATTTTAGAAGATGGTACAAATAAAAAAGGTGTTAAAATAACTTCTGCCACTTTTGGTAAAGTTGTTGATTTTGGAGTTATAGATGTTAATAATATGGGCGCAGCAATGGCACCTGCTGCATTTGATAGTTTGAAAGCGCATTTAGCAAATACTCATACATCGCCTGATGACTATGACCTTATATTAACTGGTGACCTTGGAAAAATGGGACAAGAAATTTTAATAGACTTGTGCGAGCGAGATGGAATAAAATTACATAAAAATTATTGTGATTGTGGTCAAATGTTATTTACAAACAAACAAAATACATTTATGGGCGCAAGCGGTTGTGGTTGCAGTGCAATTATATTAAATAGCATTATTTATGATAGATTAAAAAGCGGAAAATATAAAAAAGTTTTATATATGGCAACGGGGGCGCTACTTAGTTTAGTTACATCACAACAAGGGGAAAGTATCCCAGGCATTGCACACATAGTGTGCTTGGAAAATTGCTAAAAAGGAGAACTAATGAATGGAAACATTTTATAGTTATTTAATTATATTTGCCGTTGGTGGTTTTATTTGTTTGCTTGCTCAAATATTAATAATAAGAACAAAAATGACAAGTAGTAGAATTTTAGTTTTATTTGTTGTTATTGGAGCATTTTTAGAAGGCATACAAGTTTTTAAATATCTTGAAGAATTTGCTGGCGCAGGCGCAAGAGTTCCTATTATTGGCTTTGGTGCTTCACTTGCAAGAGGAGCAATTCAAGGTATTAAAGAAAACGGATTTTTAGGTTTGCTTGCGGGTCCATTATCGGCAACAGCAATTGGTATAACCGTGGCTGTTTTAGGCGCCTATTTATTTGCTTTGATATTTAAAAGTAGAACAAAAAAATAGAACATTATATGTTCTATTTTTTATTTTAGTTCAACTAAAATAAATTTAAAGCATATATTTAAAAGAGATGATTTACGCTAAGCAGTGTAAAAAGCAAAGAAAATCACGTAAAAAATTAAAAATTATGCTTATTGTAGCTAGCATAGTTAGTATTTTTGCACTTATTAATTTATACTTTAGAAAAGTTGTTAATCCTATGATATTTGATAATAGTAAAATAATTGTTCAAAACATGACTATTAATGCAATGAATTCAGCTATTGGAGATGTTTTAGGTGGTGCAAGCATTTATAATGATTTAATTGAAGTTAAATATGATACTAATGGAGATGTTAAAGCAATACTTTCTAATCCAGTTGCAATTAATAAATTAAATCACAAGTTAATGGAAAGTGGACAACGAAAATTAGAAATGTTTGCAGAAACGGGAATTTTAGTCCCTCTTGGAAATTTTACTGGAATACCTCTATTATCTGGGCGTGGTCCTAAAATTAATATTAAGGTTGTTCCTGTTGGGAGTATGAATATTGAATTTTTAAATACATTTAGTTCATGCGGTATTAATCAAACTCGTCATCAAATATATATTAAAATAAGCACAGTTGTTGATTTAATTTTGCCAGCAAAAAATTTAGAAATATTAACAACAGATGATCTTGTAATTTGTGAAACGATAATTGTAGGTAAAGTGCCAGATGTGTATTTAAACTCTAATAAAGTTGGTGAGTTAATTAATCTGGTTCCTTAATTGCAAAATAGTGTTATTAATATCTTCACTAAGTGGGGCAGTAATAGTAATTAATTTGTTTGTAAAAGGATGAATAAATTCAACTTTATATGCATGTAATGCTTGTCTATTAATTAAATTTGTTGGACTAGCACCATAATCAACATCGCCAAGAATTGGAGCATTTAGAAAACTTGAGTGAA
>CAMUJQ010000095.1 GCA_947089305.1 uncultured Clostridia bacterium | reverse complement strand
CAGAAAATATAACACTAACAAGCGCAGACTCATATGTAGTATTTAAATATACCTTCACAAATGAAATGGAAAAAGCATACTATGCAGAATTAAATTACACAGACCTAAACGATGACGATAAAAATATAACAACAACTTACAGCGCAGATGGAACAACATATGTAACTAATTTAAGTTATGTAACAGTACCCGCAAATAACGGCACAACAGATGGAACTGCAACCTATTACATAAAAGTAGCCGTAATGAACAAAGCTAAAGACGCAACATACACAGGGTCAATAAATTGGGGGTTGGGAAAGGAGCAACCAGTTGGGACACCAGAACAATATAATTTAACAGTAGACAATGTAGACACAACAGCGAAGACAGTAGAATTAGGAGAAATGATTGATAATACAGTAACAGAGCTACATATACCAAACAGAGTAATAGTAAACGGAGAAGAATATACAGTAACAAAAATTAAGGATGGAGAATCACAAACCTATAGAGGAGGAGCATACGCAGAAAATACAACAATAAGAACAGTAACAATAGCGGAAGGAGTAAGTATAGGAAGGCAAGCATTTTATAAATGCAGCAATTTGGAAACAGTAAGCATACAGACATCGAATGCACGCTTAGCCAATAATGTAATAATAGGTGACTATGCATTTCAAAAATGTGATAAATTAAAAAACATAAATATACCAAATGGAGTTACAAGAATAAACATAGGTGCATTTTCTGGTTGTAGTAGTTTAGAAAATATATCATTGCCAAATAGTGTAACATATATAGGAGGAATGGCATTTTATGAGTGCAGTGGATTAAAAAATATAGATATGTCAGATGTAGTAACAATAATTGATTCTTCAGCATTTTATAACTGTAATAGTTTAACTAGTATAAAGATTCCAGAAACTATAACACGAATTGGAGAGAAAGCATTTTATGGATGTCGAAAATTAAATACAATATACTATAATGCAATTAGTTGTGAAGACGTAAATGATACTTCAAGATTATTTCAAAATGCTGGTACTATTAAAGATGGTGGTGTAAGTATTATAATTGGAAATAATGTTGAAAAAATCCCAGATTATATGTTTTATGGTTTTTATTTATTAACTAGCGTAACATTTTCAAATAGCGTTAAAATAATAGGATCAGGTGCTTTTATGACATGTGATATGTTGACTAGTTTACATATACCAGCAAGCGTAGAAGTTATAGGAATTGATGCTTTCTCAGCTTGTAAAGGAATTGAAAGTATAACTGTAGATGAAGGCAATACAGTTTATGATAGTAGAAACAGTTGTAATGCAATAATAGAAACAAGTACAAATATATTAATAAGAGGTTGTGAAAATACTATTATTCAAAATGATATAGTTGCTATAAGTGATATGGCATTTAGTAGCTGTATAAATTTAATAAATATAACAATTCCAGTTGGTGTTACAAATATAGGTTATTCAACTTTTTATGCTTGTAATAATTTAGAGTCAATAGAATTTAAAGGAAATGTTCCAATAACATCAGGAGATGATATATTTTTTAGTTGTCAAAAACTTACAAAAATTATAGTTCCAGATGAGCATTTTGATGCATATGTAGCAAAGGCAAGTGATTTTGGGATTAATGCTTCTTTGATTGTTAAAAAAAGTGAAGTGAATCAATAATAAAAGAGTATGCTAAATTTGCATACTTTTTTTTATGGAATAAAAAGAAAAGAAGCTATGAATTTTTTACTTGAAATATAATTTGGTGTTATATAAGTTTATATTAAAATTAAAACCTTAGTGTACTTGACAGGCTTTACAAAACTAAATATAATGTTTTACATGAAAATTAAAAATATTGAAATAAAAGGCGACCTTGTGCTTGCTCCAATGGCGGGTTATAGTGATGTGGGGCTAAGGAGTTTGGCCGTTAAATATGGGGCAAGTTTTTGCATAACTGAAATGGTGTCTGCAAGGGCACTTGTTATGGGTAGCGCAAAGACCATGAAGTTGCTTGATACGGCAGAAAACGAAAAAATAAAAGTTGTGCAACTTTTTGGACATGATCCCGCAGACTTTGCAAAAGCTGTTAAGCTTGCGTGTTTACAAAAATTTGATATGATTGATATTAACATGGGCTGTCCTGTTTCTAAAATAGTTAAAAACAACGAGGGCAGTTCGTTAATGAAAAACATGCCTTTAGCGCGAGAAATAATTAGAGCGTGTGTAGAAAATACAACAAAGCCCATAAGTGTTAAGTTTAGGCGAGGGTACAAAGAAGAAAATTGTGTGGAATTTGCAAAAATGTGTGAGGAAGTTGGGGCAAGTTTAATAACAATTCATGGACGCTTCGCAACACAAGGTTATAGTGGCGTAAGTGACCTTGACTCAATAAAAAAAGTTAAACAAGCCGTTAAAATTCCAGTATGCGCAAGTGGAGATATTGTTGACTTAACAAGTTATAATAAAATAAAAGCTTATACAAATTGTGATTTATTTATGATAGGTCGAGCAGCAAGTTCATGTCCATATATATTTAGTGAAATTTTAGATGAACATTTTGTTAAGCCTAATCCGTTTGATGTTATGTTAGAACATATAAACATATTAGCAAGTTTTAATAATTTTAATGCTGTGGCTTTTAGAAAACAAGCAAGCGGGTATGTTAGAGAACTTAAGAATGCTAAATTGTTACGCGAGCAAATATTTGCGGCAAAGTCTATTGAAGATTATATAAATATTAAAAATTAATAATAAAATGGAAAATTTTGCATAAAAACGAAATTTTTAAAAAAACTAAATTTACAAAAACATTGCAATTGTGTTGACTAAATTTAATAAATACATTAAAATTGTTATGTTAAACAAAATTGGGGGGAATATTATGAAATTTACTAAAAAAGTCGGCGTTATCATAGCAGGAGCAGCTTTACTAACAACAAGTTTAGTTGGCTTACCAGTTAGTGCAATTAATTATGTTCATGCACAAGATATATCTATTAGAACTTACGATGCAGAAAATCAATGGACTGTAACAGAAAAACAAGGTTATAAAATCACAGGATTAAATGGTTATAATAATGAATAT
>CAMUJQ010000094.1 GCA_947089305.1 uncultured Clostridia bacterium | reverse complement strand
AATCTTTACTAGCGTCTAAAACCATCATAATAAATAAATATACTCCAAAATTAAAGTTTAATAACATTTAAAGGATAAAAATGAATTTAAAACAAATTGAAAATAATAAAAAATTTAATGCTTTTTATAGTTTGTTAATAGAAACTAATAAACAATTCAATTTAACGGCAATTACAGATAAAGAAGAAGTGTTTGTTAAGCATTTTTATGACAGCATAATTGTGGAAAATGAGTTTGAAAACAATGCTGAAGTTATTGATGTTGGCACGGGGGCGGGCTTTCCAAGTGTTCCGCTTGCTATTGCAAGAAAAGATTTACAAATAACGGCAATTGACGCTTTAAATAAAAGAATTAATTTTGTTAATATAGTTGCAAAAGAACTAAACATAAATAATTTAAAGGCCTATCATGCTCGCAGTGAAGATTATGTAAAAACAAATAGAGAACAATTCGACATAGCAACAAGTAGAGCTGTGGCAGAACTTAGCTCACTTTTAGAATTGCTTGCACCTTTTGTAAAATTGGGAGGAAAAGTAATTTGCTATAAAGGAAAAGCTTGTGAAGAGGAAATTAAAACAGCTAATAAATGTGCATGTGAAATGGGCTTAAAACTAGAAAAAACTTATTTCTATAACTTAGGTCGAGAAGATTTAAATAGAACTTTAGTTGTTTATAAAAAAATTTGTAACACCCCTCAAAAATATCCACGTGCAAATAATAAACCAATAAAAAATCCTATAAAATAAAAAAACGAGAGAGTTTCTCGTTTTATTTTTTTCTACTTCTCGAACTTTTTGCCTTTCTATCAAGTTCGGCAACTCTTTTTTGTAATTTGTTAATTAAAGCTTGCATTTCTTTTTCATTGTTTTCCTTTACTGGGTAATTAGCATTTAAATATCTTGTTATTTTTCGTTGTTGTTTACCTATTTCATCAAGCCTTTTGCACATTTCCTCATAAGTCATTCTTTTTGGCTCTTCAACTTCACTTTGTTCTAAGTTTGTGGAATTTGCTTCGCTCTCATTGATTTTTTGAGTTAACTTTGTTTCATTGTCCATAAAAGCTCCTATAATATATAGTATAGTTAAAAAAACACCTTTGTCAACATTAAAAAATATAAAAAAGCCCGAAAATCAATCGGGCTTGAAAAATATATTAAAATTGTTTGTTTAAGTCTTGTTCACAATCGTTTTTTTGATTTACACCAAAAGTACCATAAAAGTATCCTTGTTCGTTACGATCTTGTTTGTCATGGCAGTGGCAGTTATTTTGTTCACAGTAATCTTTTCTATCTTCACATCTGCATTCGTTACGATCTCTTTTACAATTGCATTCACAGTTGCATCTGCAGTTGCAATTGCAATCACAGTTGTGTTCAGGTCTTTTATTGCAGTCGCAGTCTGGGCGTTTGTCAAATTCAGGTTTTCTGTCACAATCGCATCTGTGTTCGCAGTTATGACGACAACCACAAAATCCGCCACAGAAATTTATTCTAGGGAGGCAAAAATTAAATCTAGGACAGCAGCAGTTACGATTACAACATCTATTTTCGAAGTTGTTCATTATAAAAATCTCCTTTGTTTTTTAACAGTGATATCTACTGTTATTGTTAGTATATTAAAAACGGTTAAATAAGGTTAAAGTTTTTAAAATAAAATTTATTTCTTTGACAATGCTTAATAATACGTTTATAATTAAATAATGAAAAAAGAAAAAGCCCTTAAAATAAGTTTAATAGTAATTGTTTCAATTTTTTTAGCCACATCGTTTTTGTTAACTTTTACTGTTTCAGATTATTATATTTTTAATAGAATCTCATTTTTAAATTCAAAAGATAGCTTTAGCATCTTTTTTGTTTTAAGCCAATGGATAAAAAAACTTGGTCTTTTATTTTTGCCTCTTGCAGTGTTTTATAATAGAAAATCGTGTTCAGACATTGCAAAATGGATTCTTCCAATTTTTATTGTTATAAGTTGTTTTACCTTTGGAAGTTTTTTTGATATAACAATGGTGTCTGCCGATGCCTCAGTAACAACAAATATCTTTGCAAAAATAAATGAATTTATTCCAAAATGGCTTAATATAACTTTGTTCTTTATAGCCGCCACCACTGAACTTGCGGCATGTGTATTACTATTCATTCGTGATGGCTATAAAGCAAAAGCAAAAAGTTTTATTTATCTACCTGTTGCAATGCTAGTTTTAATGCCTTTAAATTTTTTAGAAAACTTTTACAATAAATCGAATTTCACAGTAGATAGCTTTCTATGGTTTAAACCTTTTAGTTTGTGGCATATCTTAGCTGCTTTTGTGTTAATTGGAGTAACTATTGGAGCTTATTACTTTTTGCGCAAAAAAGATAAAAAAACCCAAAGCGATTATTTGGTTGCCATCGCTTTAATTATGTTAATTCAATATCACAGCAAAATGTCTATGGTTATGGGAGACGGCTATAGCACTTCTCACACAATTTTTGCTTGTTTGCCTTTATATATTTGTAACATTGGAGTTTATGTTGCGGCACTTTCTGTAATTTTAAAAAAGCGCGTGTTATATTCAATTTCATTTTTTGTTCATGCAGCAGGTGCGCTTATTGTGTTTGCATATCCAGGTAGAGTAGAACTTTCAGATTTTGGAATATTCTGTAGTTACTCAACGCTTTATTTTTGTTACACACATGTGTTATTATTCTTAACTTCTGTTCTGCCAACGGCACTAGGCCACTATAAGTTTAAATTTAAAGATGCCATAATTCCTATGCTTTATTATTGTGTGGTTATTGTGGTTGCGGCTGTTGCAAGCGGCATTGTAACCTCTGCCTCAATGGGTTTCAGTTTTAATGGGGGGGGGTTACCACAAGAAGATTGGATTATTCCAAATTATTCATTCACTCAAGAAAATCCACTGCCAGTGCCTGTATATAACATTCCATTTAAAATTTGGAAATATGAGTTTAATTTGCTTTATTTAATAATTTTATATATCGTTTATATTGGTTTGTTTTGGGGCTTTATTGGTGCTTACTATGCGTTTTTGGCAATACGCAAAAAATGTCTTGCAAAAAAAACTGCTATTAATTAGCAGCTTTTTTTATTAAAATAATTCAACTTCAGTTTTATC
>CAMUJQ010000093.1 GCA_947089305.1 uncultured Clostridia bacterium | reverse complement strand
ATTAGCATAAAATTTAATGTGAAAAAAGAATAGAATTAAATTATATTTAAGTGATTTTTATTTGAATTTTATAAAAAAATATTATCAAAAAATGGCTTACAATTTACTAAAAAATTATTATAAATGCAGGGAAAATATAAATTTTAAATATTGGCATTTGTATTTTTTGTATATACTTAAAATTGTGCAAAGACTAGTACTTTTTTAATGTTTAATACAAGAATTTTCATTTAATATTAAATTAATATAAATGTGCAAATGTTATTTTCAATTAATTTAATTGACAAACTTATAGATATTTTGGCTAAATTTGACAAATATTATTTTTTACAAAAGAAAGTCTAGTATCTTTACGGCTAAAAATGGCTTTATTTTATATATATTTAAAAATTTTATTATTTTTATTTAATTTGCTTTACTTTTTATTAAATATATTTTATAATAATTATAGTAATGTTGAGGAGAGTGTTTATGGAGGTTTTTAAGAATTATCTTAACAAACTAAATTATTTCGCTATTATTGATTTAGTTGTTATCGTCTTGGCAGCAGTAGCAGTTCTTTGGTTTTTTAAACGCCGTAACAATTTGAAAATGGCGTTATTTGTGGCAGTATATGTTTGCACATATATTGGTGTTTCTATTGCGACAGCTTTAACTGATGCAAGTTTGTTATTTATAACTAGCGAAATACTAAGATGGGGCGGTATAATTCTAATATTCTGCATAATCATTACTTATCAACAAGATATTAAATCCAGCATTACTAGATTTGCAAGGTGGCACGATAGTAAAGACTCTTATGACTATGGAAATAGTGAGGACGATTTAAGACAAGCAGTTGACGAAATTGTTAAAGGTTGCCAAAGCTTGAGTAAAAATGATACTGGTGCACTTATTGTTATTACACCTAGTGTTGTACCTTCACATTTGCTTGAAACTGGTACAGCTCTTAATGCAAAGATTTCAGATGGTTTGTTACAATGTATTTTTAATACAAAAGCTCCTTTGCACGATGGTGCAATAATTGTAAAAGAAAATGTTATTTTAGCAGCAGGTTGCTTCTTGCCACTTTCTCAAAGAGAGGATATTTCAAAAGAATTAGGAACAAGACATAGAGCTGCAATTGGTATTACAGAAGAAAGTGATGTTTTAGCTATTGTTGTTAGTGAGGAAACTGGTATTATAAGCACAGTAAGACACGGCGAAATTAAGCGTTATATGACACCAGAAAAATTATCTGACGAAATAGAAAAAGCTTTTGGTATTAAATATAACAGACAAAAAAATAAAAAGAGGTAATATGAATTTAGTTAGAGTTCCTAAAGTATTATTGCCAATTGGCGAAATTGATTATAATAAATGGGCTTGCATAGCGTGTGACCAATTCTCTAGTGAGCCAGAATATTGGGCTGAACTTGCTGACAAAGTGGGTGACAGCCCATCTGTATTAAATTTGATTTTACCAGAGGTTTATTTAAATAACGATACCAATAGTGCTATTAAAAAAATTAATAACACAATGCAAAAGTATATTGATAGTAAAATTTTTAAAGAGTTACAATCTGTAATTTTAGTTGAACGTACTTTGAACAACGGCAAGGTACGATTTGGTTTAATTGTTGAAATTGACCTAGAAAGCTATGAGTATAGTGATAAAAACAATGCATACATAAAAGCAACAGAAAAAACTGTTACATCAAGATTGCCAGCAAGAATTGAAATAAGAAAAAATGCACCAATTGAATTCCCTCATATTATGATGCTTATTGATGATAAAAATGGTGAGTTTATTCAAAAATTATATGAGCAACGTGATAAATTTGAAATTGTTTATGATTTTGATTTAAATATGAATGGTGGGCACTTAAAGGGCTTTAAAGTAGCAGATAGTGACAAATTAGTTCAAAAATTAAATGGCCTTACTGATAATTCATTAATAAAACAAAAATATAACCAAGATGGCAATATTGCTTTTATAGTTGGTGATGGCAATCACTCTTTAGCTACTGCAAAGGAATGTTGGAATTTAATAAAACATAATTTGACAGAAGAAGAAAGAATTAATCACCCAGCAAGATATTCATTAGTTGAGCTTGTAAATATTTATGATGATTCACTAGAATTTGAACCAATACATAGACTATTAATAGGGGCAGATAATGACTTTATAAAAAGTTTTTGTGAAGAAATGAGCGGAAGTAGTCAAATCAAGGCAATTTTTAATGGTGAAACTTATTCAGTTAATGTGCCATCAAATCCAAGTGATGCAATAAAAGATATTCAAGATTTTATTGATAGTTATAAAACAAAACATCAAAATATTGTAGAAGATTATATCCATGGTGATAATAGTTTGATTGAACTTACAAAAAGACATAATGCTGTTGGAATATTTATGCCAACAATTAGTAAAGACGGCTTGTTTGATTATTGCTTTAGACGTGGTGCATTGCCAAGAAAATCTTTTTCAATGGGCAATGCAGAAGATAAAAGATATTATCTTGAAGGAAAGAAAATAAAGGCTTGGTCATAAATTTTAATGTCGTTATAAAATGTGGCTTTTACTGCGTAATATTTTGTTAAAGCTAGATATTTAAAATTTTTATATTTATATCACATAAAAAAGTTTATTCTATAAATATAATATTTAAGCTTTTATTTTTTCTGCTACAATGTTAAAAAATTGTATATATGAGCTAGAATATTTGAAAACTAAATGAAAAATTATTTTCTTAATAAAATTTATTTTTGAAATTATTTTTATCTAAAGTAATTTGATAAAAGCAATAAATTTATTTTTTTAAGTGTTTAATATTTTTATTCAAAAAAGTTAAGTTTAATTTGTAGAAATTAAGAGTATAGCTTTAGATTATGCTGATGTTCTCTTTTAATTGATGTTATTTTTTACTGACTTAGTAGTTGATATAATTTTGCACATTGTCATATTAATTTTTAATAGCATTTTGTATCATTGTAAAAAAATATAATTATTGAATTTAATATAGCTATAATAAATTTTAAAGAAATTAAATTTTTTAAAAAAAATATTTTATGTGCAATAAGATAATGAAAAGTAAACAAAGTTTGTTTTTAATATTTGAAAATTAATATAGTGGTTAATTAATATCATTGCTTACAATATAATATTTTTTAGGTTTTTTTAATCAATTTAATTATGTAAGAA
>CAMUJQ010000092.1 GCA_947089305.1 uncultured Clostridia bacterium | reverse complement strand
TTATATTTTTTACAAATTATAACTTCACTACCTGTAAAGTTTAAATTAGTTAAAATGAATTTAAAAAGTTCGTTAAAAGTTTCACTCATAACGAAGTGCGCTTTATTGTTGTTTGCTAGTGCTATTAATTCGTTTAATCTTTGTTCAAATTCTGGAACATAAAATTTTAAAAAACTTTCCACATAAATTTTATTAGTTAATTTATTTAATCTTGATATTATAAGTTGTTTATCAAGGTCACAATCAAATTGAGTTAATGCTTTTATTAGTGCAAGTCTTAATTCCTCTTTTAATTCTTTAAGTTCAATGCTATCATTTAAAGCATTATATTTATAATGTAAAATAATAGAATCAGCAAAGCACTCAGCAAATTTGTTTTGGTTTTCGCGAGAAATATTAATTTTTAACAAAAAATAATTGGAAGTTTTATCTTTACTAATCTTTCCTTCAAAATGTTTTTTTATTAACTTCAAAAATCCTTTATTTTGCGGATAACAAAATATTGTAATAATTTTATCCATACAATTAGTGTGTATAAATAAGACAAAAACTAGTTAGGTAATTTTTTCCGCATGCTAGATAATTTTGCCAAAATTATTTTTCTATTTGTTTATTTAGTATAAATGAATGATAATATAGACTTGAAACAATTAATGTTTGACTAGGCAAATAAAACACCCAAATAAAATTTATTTTAGAGTTTATTAAGGTGTATATAAAACTACCCTCTTCTATTGTTAAAACATCTGCAAGAAATGGAAGACCTACAAAAACATCACAACAAATAAATAAAATCAAACCAATAGAAAATAAAAGGTTTATCTTTTTAACTGTAAATGAAAAAGCCATATTGCAAACTAGATTAACAAAGTAAATTAATGTAACAAAAATTAATGTATCAAATTTTATTTTTAAAAATACAAAAGCAATTAATTCAATTAATAAAATTAAAAAAGTTCTAATTGATAAAGAAAGAATATTTTGTAGTTTCTTGCTTTCTATTGCAATTTTAAATGCATAAGCAAGTTGTGTAAAATTAAAAGCTATCATTGCTGCTATTTGATTAGAAGCATGAAGTAAGACTAAATATGTGTCGGCAATTAAAGTAAATAATAAAGCAATTGCAACTAATAGCCAATTTTTAGACTTTTCAAAAAAAACAAAACTCATTAAAAAGCAAATTATAATTGCAATATAACTTGGTATATAGCTTGGTACACTTTTAATAAAATGAATAAGTATAAAAAGAATTGCTTCAATAGCAATGAAAACATATAACATTATTTGTTGAATATTTTTTGGAATTAATTTATTTTCTATTTTCATTGTTTCATAATACAACAATTGTTTTGACTTAGTCAAACAATTTAATTGCTTTGTTATTTAAAATAAATTTTAATAGAATTAAAAAGTGATAATTAAAAACATTCGGCTGGTCTAATTATTTTTTCATGGTTTCCCATTTCAGAACAAAAAAGCATAGACTTTGCGTGAGAGATAAACTGTCTCAGTTGTAAACCATTTTAATAATTTGAAAATTTGTTTTAACAATCACAAAAAATGTGGTAATAAGATTTTTTAAGGTGCCGTTGCCGAGCGAAGCGAGACTTGATAGGCACCAACTGAAAGCCAGCGGCTTGCATTGTTTTGCAAAGCAAAACAAAAAACCTTGCATTATATGCAAGGTTTTGTTGGTGCCGATAACTGGACTCGAACCAGCACGGACTTTAACATCCGAGGGATTTTAAGTCCCTTGTGTCTACCTATTCCACCATATCGGCATGTTCACTTTGCAAACACGAGCGCTTGCTAAGTGGAAGGTTGGAGGCACCACCCGGATTTGAACCGGGGAATAAAGGTTTTGCAGACCTCTGCCTTACCACTTGGCTATGGCGCCGTGTCTATTGATATATATTAACAAATTTTTTTTATTGTGTCAATTATTTTTACTAAATTATTTTTTTTGTTTTTAAATTTCTTTTTTTATTAATTATATCAACATAGCACTTGTAAACTTTATTTAAGTTTTTATTCCAAGAAAAATAAAGAGTTTTATTTGCACACTCACCTACTTTGTTCAATTCTTTTTTATTTTTAATTGCATTAATAATTGTATTGGCATATTTTTTTGCTGTTTGAGCGCTTGTAAAGCCATTGTAGCCGTTTTCAATTTCACTTGCAGCAAATGTATCATTTAATAAAACGCTTGGCAGATTGCATGCTGCGGCCTCACGTTTAACTAATCCATCTGTGTCATAAATTGATGGAAACAATAATAATGTGCTTGCTGAATATATTTTTTCTAATGTTAAGGTATCTTCAATAAGCCCCAAAATTTTCACGCAGTCTTCCATTTCATATTCTTTAATTTTATTTTTAAGTTTATTTTCATCTAAGCCGCTACCAACATAAAACATTTTAAAATTAATATTATTCTTTTTTATAATTTTAAGTGCATCTAAAATAAATAAAATGCCTTTGCCTTCTATTAACCTACCAACAAATATGAATATATTATCTTTTTTATTACATTTGAGTAAACTTCTTCCTTGTTTACTACTTTCTTTTAAATCTAAATTACATTTAAAATTGGTTGCATTTGGCATTATATAACTTGTGCCCGTAAAGCCATTTTCTTTAATATAAGTGTCCATTTTTTTGTTTAAAGAAAAAACAGCATCCATTTCATTAAATACTGAAATATAATTTTTAAATATAAGATTTGTAATAAAATCACTTTTTGCATATCGTTTAATGTCGGGTTTTAATTGACTATGTACAGTTGTGATAACTGGAATATTATTTGATTTAGCAAATCTAAACATAAATGTGCCAAGTGGAAATAATGAGTGTATATGTATCAAATCAAAATGTGTATTATTTAACTTATTTTTGAAATCAAAATCTATAGTTGGCTTTGCAACAGTATAACCTTGAACTTTAAATTTTGTTGATGCGCAAAAAAGAGTTTTACATGGTAGTTTGCTATAATATTTTTTTATATCACTATCATTTTGAGGTTTAGATGTTATAAGTGTAATATTACATTTTTTTGATAAACCTTTAATGTAACTTTCAACAACTTTAATCACTCCATCAATACTTGGATAGAATGAATCTATAACTAAGGCAATATTGAGTTTTATGTTTTGTTCCATAAGTATACTCCTTTACATTGCTTAGTTTGTGCATAATTTAGATTTTTAATAAAAAAAGCAAGATTAATTT
>CAMUJQ010000091.1 GCA_947089305.1 uncultured Clostridia bacterium | reverse complement strand
AATATCTTGAATTACTATTTTCTTTTCTTATTTTTGTACCACCGCAATAATGTTTCAACACAGGTTACGGCGAATTAGATGTAAAATAAAAAAAGAAAGGAAAAGCACAGTCCAGACGTAAGTGGCTAAGTCAATAAATATTTATGGCATAAAAAATTAATATAAACAAAACTTAATTAAAAATGATAAAGATTTGTTTATATTAAATATTTGTTTATTCATTTTGTAGTAAATAATGATAATCAGTAATTATGTTTTCCATTGTAATATTTCGCAGACTTTCGCATAAATCATTTTTAATTTTTTGATAAGAGTTATCCAATACATTATTAATATTTTTTCCTATTGGACATAGCAGTGATGGAGATGTATGAATACCTATCAGCTTAGAAATAAAGTTAGGCTCTATTGTTTTACATATCCTATATAAAGTTATTTCATTTAACGGACAGTTAAGCGTTGCGCCCCCTGTTCCGAATTTTATTGATATTATTCCATCTTTTTTTAAAGAACTAAAAATATTTCGTATAGTAACAGGATTAATTCCGGTAGATAACGATAATATTTCACTGGTTACTTTTGTTGTATTTCCATATTCATAAATAAAAATAAGACAATGAACAGCAATCGAACATTTTGTACTGATATGCATAGTATCCCTCTTTTCTTTTTATTTATTTTAACATAAATAAAAACATCTGTAAATGTTGACATTACACTTTTATAATGCTATAATAGGTGTAAATCTAAAAATTACAGGAGGAATAAAAATGAAAGTAACTCAAATTATTTTTAGTCCAACGGGAGGAACAAAACAAGTCATAAAGACTTTAACATCAGAGTGGGGAAATAATATTACGGAAGTTGACTTGACTGACCCAAAGATCGATTATACTAATGTTAAATTTGAAAAAGATGATGTTGTAGTAATAGGTGTTCCTTCTTATGGCGGTCGTGTTCCAGCACTTGTGGCAGAAAGAATCGAAAAAATTCAAGGCAATCAAGCTAAATGTATTGTTGTTTGTGTATATGGAAACAGAGCATATGAAGATACACTTGTAGAATTAAATGATATTGCGGAACAACGTGGATTTAAAGTAATTGCCGCTGTTTCTTCAATCGCAGAACATTCTATTATGCACCAGTATGCGGCAGGCAGACCTGACCAGGAGGATAAAAATGAACTACATAGTTTTGCGAAGAAAATTTTAGAAAAAATTAATAGTAATGTTGAAAGTGTATCTTCGTTGACAATACCAGGTAATCGTCCCTATAAAAAAAGAAGCGGAGCGGCTTTAGTTCCTAAAACTGATAAAAAATGTATCGGATGTGGTCTTTGTGTTAAAAACTGTCCCGCACAGGCAATTAATAATAACATTAAAGATGTGGACAGTAAAAAATGTATTTCCTGTATGCGATGTGTTGTACAGTGCCCTAATTCAGCCCGTAAAGTGAATAACTTTATGGTTTCGGCTGCTGCGTTAGCAATTAAAAAGGCTTGTTCAGAAAGAAAAGGTAATGAGCTTTATATTTAAAGGTGTTACTAATATAGATAAACATATATGAGCAAAACAATTTATAAACTTTATAGTAAAATTAAGAATTCTGTTAAATTTTGTTTTTTTATCGCTCAAATGTATTTTTATACTTGAGTGATCTTTTTTATTAAAAATTCTATGACATTATATGTGTTTATGTAATTGAAATTCCACAATCGTGGAAATTTTTTTATTTTTGAAAAAAATCCTGTTTTGTGAATATACGGGAGAGGGTACAAAAATGTTTTATTATAGATATAGTTCATTAAATGAGCTGTTTAAATTGAATGACCGTCTAAACTGAATAAACCGCCACGACCTCTGAAATATGAGCGAGCGCCTAAAAAGGATGACACAGCGCCGAGCAAGGTTGCCTGTCAGGACAGTAAGGATAGAACGGCAAAATTGATAATAAAACAATATTGATTATTATAAATATTCATTTAAAAAATAAAAATTAAGGGAGGAATTGAGTTAAATGAATTGTGAGTTTATAACATCTGATATGCCTATGCCGTCTTGTATGCTTTTTCCGAAAACATTAGTGGCACTTTCAATCAGTAATATAGCGAAAATTATGTATTGTCTGATACTTGACGCAGTATTAAATTTTGGAATAAAAGATGAAAACGGAACATTATTCGTTTATTTTCCGCTTTCAAAACTTGCGGCTAATATTTCAAAATGTATTATGACTGTTGGACGCTATTTAAACGAGTTAGAAAAAGCTGGATTGATTATGAGAATACGTCAGGAGTTTGGAAAACCAAACAGAATTTATGTACTTGTTCCAAAAAAGGAGAATTGATTATGAGTCAAAAAGAAAAACTTGAAAAAATTAATAAGGATATTGAAGAAACTGAAAACCGTCTTAGACGTGCGGAGCAGAAAGAAAAAATATTACAGAAACGCTTAAAAACACTTAACCGAAAAGAAAGAACACACCGGCTTTGTACAAGAGGTGCTATGTTAGAAAGCTATCTTCCTCAGCCGGAAACTTTGACAGATGAACAGGTTAATATGGTTTTAAAAATCCTTTTTAATTCAAGTAATATAAGTCAGATACTTGACAAAATACTTGCAGAAAATCAAAGGAAATCGAAGGAAGATATTGAATGAGAATTACTGAAAATGAATTAAAAATTATCTATCAATATTCAGCAGAAAATAAAGTGGAAACGCTTAACCGATTAGAAAAAGTTATTTCTGAAATAAAAGAAGAAACAACAAAAAATTTTATTAAAAATACAATAGAAAAACTTCAAAAAACAGCAGAACCGGAATGCAGTAATTTTATTAAAAATGTAAAGAAATACTTTCTGAATAAGAAAGATAATTCTATTCACCAAAAACTTGCGGAAGCAAGAATAAAATCAAGTTCAGCCATTTTATTAGGACACGATTTAATGGGTGAGGAACGTTTTATGAAAGAAGCTCATCATATGATAACTCTGGAAGTATTAAACGATAACAGTCCTGTTGGACATAAGGGCGAACGTTATCGCTTTTTTCTTTCTGACGAGGGTTATAAGAACGCAAAAATTAGCGAGCAAAGAGGCGAAATAAAAATAAAAAGCCACGCTTCTGTATTTTGCGGCAAGTTATATCCCGATAAAAAACTGTCAGACCGAAACCGATAAAAAACACCTTTATTAAAAAACAAGAAAAAGTCCCTGCAAAGCAAGGGCGCAACTATACAC
>CAMUJQ010000090.1 GCA_947089305.1 uncultured Clostridia bacterium | reverse complement strand
GGAAGAAGAACTAGCAGGAATAACAGAGATAAAAAGCTACGCGATTAATGGCGTGAGCAACTTAACCAGCATTGTCCTTGGGGATAATGTTACGGCTTTACGTGCTAATGCATTCACACATCTACCAGGCTTAACAAATTTACACATAGCTGGTAATACAGATGATTCTTCAAATGTTTCAAATAACTTTATGGGAGCAGGAATAACAAAACTTGCAACAATAACGGGTTCAACTTCTAATAGTTTTATAAGTACACGAAACAATTGCTTATATTATGCAAGTGAATTGTGTAAAGTTGGATGTAATATTACAGAGTTGACAACATCAACCTTAGTAGGCGAATACGCTTTAGAAGGCAGTAGTTTAACAAAGTTTGTGGGCAATGGAACTGGTAATACAAATTATTCAGCATTAAAATATGTAAAAGAAACCTTAGAAACTTTAACAATAGAACATTTGTCTAATAGTATGCTAAATGCAAAACAATTTGAAGGATTTACAAACTTAACAACAGTTGCAATAAACAACTGGGGACCATGGGATACAAGTGAAGAAAAAGCAATACCAGAATATTGCTTTAATGGTTGTGTAAATTTAGCAAATGTAACTTTACCAAGTGAAATAACAAAAATTGGTGCTCGCGCGTTTGCAAACACGAGATTACAATCCTTTGTTTTTGGTGAGAATATAACAGAGCTTGGAGAAAACGCTTTTGAAGGAGTTTCTTTTGAAAACATCGAATTAAGAAGTGGCTCAGTATTAAATCTTGCAAAACCAATTTTAAACGGTTTAGTGATAAAAAAAGTTACTTTCAATTATTCAGTTGGTTATGAAGCAAGCGGATTTTTAAAGGCTCTTAATGTTGAAAACATTGAAGTAGGTAATGATGCAGCAAGTATTACTAGCAATGCATTTAGATATTGTACTAGTATTAAGCATGTAATAATTTCAAATAATGTAACAAGCATAGGCAGTAATGCATTTTATGATTGCACAAATTTGGTTAGTATTACATTGCCAAATAATATAGCAACCATAGAAAGTGAAACTTTTAGTAATTGTAGAAGCCTAACAAATTTAATTATTCCAAGCAGTGTAACAAGTATAGGGGAAAATGCTTTTTCTTCTTGTTCTGGATTAGTTAATATAGAATTTTTAGGTGCAGCGCCTTCAACCGTTGGAAATAACGTTTTTGGAAATTGTTCAAGTATAGTAGCAATAATTGTTCCTAAAGGACAATTATCAGATTATCAGTCAAAAGAGACTCAATTTGCTGTAGACGCAGATATATTTGTTGAAAAAGGACCATATGATTGTACCTTTACTTATAACGCTGATAATACAGCCGTGGTTACAGGCTTAGCAGATTCAAGTTCAACTTCAATTACAATTCCTAAAAAAATAGTTGTTGATAATGAAATTTATTTAGTTACTGAAATAGACAATTCAGCATTTTACATGAAGAGCAGTTTAACGAATGTTACAATTCCTGATAGTATAGTAAGAATAGGCGGAGGAGCTTTTGCTTATTGTAATTTAACAAGCATAAATATTCCTAGTAGTGTAACAAGCATAGAAAACAGGGCATTTTGGAGTAGTGGTAGTGTATCAAGTATTACAGTCAATTCAGCAAACACAGTATATGAAAGTAGAAATAATTCAATAATTGAAAAAGCAACAAATACATTAATTCTTGGATGCAAAAACACTTCTACTATACCAAGTGGAGTTAAAATTATTGGAGATTCTGCATTTTATGGTGTAAGCGGGTTGAAATCTGTGTCAATTCCAAGCACTGTAACAGTTATAAAAAATTCAGCATTTTATTATGCAGGTTTAACAAGTGTAACAATACCAAGTTCAGTTACAACGTTAGAAGCTAATGCTTTTAATTCATGTAGTTCATTAACAAGTGTAACAATTTCAAGTGGTGTAACAGAAATAGGTAATTCAGCATTTAATCTTTGTAGTAGTTTAACTCAAGTGGAGTTTATAGGTTCTGTTCCTTCATCATTGGGCGCTGCTATATTCTCTTATTGTAATAAGTTAAGTAAAATTATAGTGCCAAAAGGTCAACTACAAGCATATAAGGCTAAAGCAAGTAACTTCAATGTGGATGAAAGCATTTTTGAGGAAGCAATGGATGTTATAATTGAAGAAACTCTATTAGATTATTGGACTGTAGCAGAAGTAACAGGGGTAAGAGATAAAAATTTGACTGAATATATAATTCCTGATAAAGTTACAATTAATGGAAAAGAATATGCTGTAGAAAGTATTGGATCGGGTGCTTTTTATGAATGTCGCAATTTCACTAGCATAACCTTGCCAAGCACTATTAGAAATATAGGTACAAATGCATTTTATGGATGTGCTAGTTTAAAAAGTATAACTATCCCAAGTGGAGTTACATATTTAAATACTTCAGCATTTGATTCGTGTACTGACCTAGAAAGTGTAAATCTTGGAAATGTAACAAATATAGAACATGGTGTATTTAAACGCTGCCCAGCATTAGCAAACATTAATATTCCAAATAGTGTTAAAAAAATTGGTTCAAATGCATTTTATGGATGTACTAGTTTAAAAAGCATAACAATTCCATCAAGTGTAACTACTCTTGGATCGGGAGTTTTTGCAGATTGTAGAAACTTAACAAGTATAAAAGTTGATTCTGCAAATACAAGATATGATAGCAGAAATAACTGTAATGCAATAATAGAAACTAGCTCAAATACCTTATTAAGAGGAAGTAAAAACACAATAATACCTAATGATGTGACGATTATAGATAGTTATGCTTTTTCTGGATGTAGTGGTTTAACAAATATAACAATTCCAAACAGTGTAAATACTATTTATATGGGAGCTTTTTCTGATTGCAATGACTTAATTAGCATAAAATTATCCGATAATATAACAACGTTATATCAACGCCTTTTTTACAATTGCACAAGTTTACAGAGTTTAACAATACCAAATAAAGTAGAAATTGTAGCTATTAGTGTGTTTTCTGGTTGTTCTAGTTTAACTAAAATTATTATTCCATTTAGTGTAACAACATTGTATAGTGGTTGTAATAATGCAACCCTTTATTGTCGTTGTCAAAGTGAAAGTAAACCATCTGGATGGTCAAATTATTGGCATAATGATTTGCCAATAGTATGGGGTTACACTGGTGATTAATTCATTTTATTTTCATAAAAAAATTTAAATTGCATTAATTAAAAACAACTTCGTTTGAAGTTGTTTTTTTGTGGCAAGTTTTACAGAGGTAACATTGTTGTAATAGCAGTTGTAAATGGTGGAAAAAATTTA
>CAMUJQ010000089.1 GCA_947089305.1 uncultured Clostridia bacterium | reverse complement strand
TACCCCCCCCCCGAAAAGTCAAGCATTTGCGAATATATTTATAAAACTTAGTATTGACTTTTAGGTGAATTTTATGATATATTTAATATGTAAAATTAAATTTAAAGGATTTATGCAAATAGAAAATAACATATTTTTAAATAAAGTGGCGAGATGGAAGTGTAGCGAGTCTTGTGCTGAAAAGTTATCTATGCAAGAACTTATACCAGAATTTCACAAGTCTATTGAAGAATTTTTTGACGGTTTAGATTTTGGTTATGCAAATGAGAAATGTTTTGCAATGCTTTTTGAACTTGATGATAAATTTATGTTTAATATGAAATATTTGGGTGTTAATTTTTCTAGTGAGGTAGAAAAGCAATCTGTTTTTGATGATTTTGACATTTTTACTTATTATAAAGAGCCTAGTGATTTTGTAATTAAGAAATTAGAGCCAGATTATATGGATTTAGTTGAGTTAGATAAATTTAGAATTTATATGCTAAAAAATTTAAATAGAGTTGAGCCAGGACTATCAAATTTATATTTTAATGCTTTAGTTGAACACATGAATAAAACTTTGAATGGAAATGTTAAAAACATAAACAATAAGTTGAGTTTATTAAGTGATGAATTACAAAAACAAATTGAAAAATATGAGAGTATCATTAAAGAAAATTATGGAACAATTGCCCCATATATAAGTAAAGGAGTGCATTAATGAATAATTTAGAATTAAATTCAGCTAGTTGCTTTCTAAATATAATTGCAAATAATTATAAAATAGAAACTGAAAATAAATTAACTCAAGAAGAAAGGAGAAAGTTAGCTTTAAATGAATTTTTTAAAGATTTAGTTATAGACGGTATTCCAGTAGATGTATCAGTAATCGAAAATGATGAAAAAGATGAAATGGTACCAAAAAATATATATCCAATTAAATTTGTTAAATTAAGTCATTTTATATTTGATGATTTTAATCAAATTGATAAAATATTTGGCTTGCCTGATGGTAAAGGTTGGTATAATTATAAATATATGCAGATAGGAAACTTTAAAGATTTAAAAGATTGTGATGATCAAGTTATAGAAGCTTTTCGCAAATACATGAATACTCACTTAGATGAAATTCAAGTTGGATTATCAAGCGAGTATAGAAAAAGATTATTTATAGTTCTTCAAAGGGAAATTAAATCAACAGCGTCATTAATTTCTAGAACAACTTATGGAATGGAAACAAAATTTAATCGCATCAAAAATATATTAGATAACAAAACAAGAGTGATGGCAGACATTGAAGATGTTTCGCAAAAAAAAATAAAGAGATAAAAGGTACGTAAAAAATGGAATTTACAAAAAAAGATTTTAGAAATTCAACATATTATATTAATAAAATAATAGATGCATATATACCTAATGTAGGTGTAGCCACATTTAAAAGTAGCGATGATATTTTAACAAGCAAGAAAAATTTTATGGATGTTTCAAAGGCTGCCATTGAAGCCTTTATAAAAGAATGTCAAAAAGAGTTTTATTTTTGTAAAAGTGATTGGGATAAAGTAGTTGACCCAATGATTTTAATAAATAATCATTGGTCAAACGATAACAATTGTAACTATTATGTTGCTGATGGTTTTATTTTAATGAGAGATAATAATCCAACATATTTTGATGATTATGGATTTAAGCCATATAACTATAATGCAGTTTATTATGATAAACCAGAAGATATCAATTTATTTTCTTATGAACAAAGAGAAGTTTTGGATTATCAACGAAGCATGGCAAAAAAACTTTATAAAATTAGCCCCGAACTTGCGAATGAATATCAGCTTGATTTAATTAATAATTATAATAATCGAATAACTTGCGAAACAAGTGAATTGAAAAATAAAATAAAAAGATTAGAAGAAGTTCGTGTTGATATTATTAATGGTATAAAAGGTTTTATTCCAGAAACTAATAAACCACAAAAACCAATTAAAAAATAAGGAGTACAAAAATGAGTTATTCAAGCGAATATAAAAATCAGATAAATAAAAACAGAAACAATAATAATGCTGGTTCATATTATTATTTAAGTGAAATTCTTAATGTTTTTATAGAAAAACAAAATCAATTGTGTAAAAATAAAATTGATATTTCAAAATTATTCAGATTAGAATTTATCAGCTATGCTGAAAGAGCAATGGAATGGTTTTTTGAGGGGATAAAAATCCGTAATAAAAGAGAAAGGATTTTTGTTGAAATTGAAAGGAAAGCATGTTTGGGGCCACAGAATGAAGTGTTGAAAATATCAATTTATGGTGGGCAATGCAACGGCTATGAAAACCCTTGGTTTGATGATTTTGAGTTATGGGAAATGAAAGAAGATTGTTTTCAAGATTATTGTTTCCATTATAAAGAGTCAAAGAGTGATAATAAGCAACTTTTAGTTTATAGAGATTATATGTGTAAAAAATTAAATGAAATCAAGCCGGGTTTGGGCGACGAATATAAAAAAGATTTAATTAAGCATTTATCAAATATGGCAGAAGATGAAATAAAACGTTTAGAAGCAAAAATAGCAAAAATTAAAACTGAATTAGATAAGGATAAAAAAAGAATTGAGAATTGCACTAATTCACCAGGCGAAAGTGCACAAAAACCAATAAAAAAATAATTAAAAAACCGTTGACAAAAACCGCTTAGAGCAGTATAATAAACATACTGCTAGTAAAGCGGTTTTATTTTTTTGTAAAAATAAGTTTTTAAAAGCAATTAGGTGTGATTTTGCTTTTAAAAAGCCGAACTGATTAGCAAAAACAAAATGATAAAGTTTAATTTAATTTGGGTTGTTATAAATTTAATGTAAATTAAATTTCAAATTTAAACTTTGCATCAAATAAATATAAGGAGTTAATAATGCCTACAATTAACCAACTTGTTAGAAAAGGTCGCAAACAAGCAGAAGTAAAAAGCAAGTCACCACTTCTTGATAACTGTCCACAAAGACGCGGAACATGTTTATCAGTTACAACAACTACACCTAAAAAACCTAACTCAGCTTTAAGAAAAATAGCTAGGGTTAAACTTTCAACTGGTGCAGAAGCAACTTGCTATATTCCTGGTGTTGGGCATAACTTGCAAGAACATAGCGTTGTGCTAGTTCGTGGTGGAAGGGTTAAAGACCTTCCTGGTGTTAGATATCATATTATTCGTGGTACTCTTGACACAGCAGGTGTTGCTAAGCGTAACCAAGCACGCAGCAAATATGGTGCAAAAAAACCTAAAAAAGCCTAAAACTTAAAACGAAAAAACTCGTTTTTTCAATTTTAAGCGAAAGATTTTTTATGGCAGTGTAAGCTGACATAATAAAGCCTAAAGCTAGGCAGAAGAAAGTTTAAAGTTTTTAAGTTATCATGCTTAAAAGCAGTGCAAAAGCCTAAGTTAAAGCTAAATAAGGGTTTAAAATAAACAATTTCAAAAATATAATATATATAAAATAGGAGAATAAATACATATGCCAAGAAGAGCAGGAGTTGCAAAACGTGATGTATTACCAG
>CAMUJQ010000088.1 GCA_947089305.1 uncultured Clostridia bacterium | reverse complement strand
AACTCTTGTTGGTTTAGTTGCAAAAACAACGAGTTTAAGTGACGATGAAAGCAATTATGTATTTTTAGCAAAATATAAAGCAGGACAAGATGCTTATGCATTGACTACTAATGTAACAAGCCTCCCTGTTATTATTGTTGGAGATAAAAATGCTTACGTATATGAAAATGGAATAAAGAAGCAAATTTATTTTGACACAACAAAACCACTTTATAGTATTTATCAATATGACGAAGCTGGAAACGTTATTGTAGACGAAACTGGAAAACCAATATATAACAAATTTAAGGTAAACGGATTAAGTAATATTTTAACTTTTTCAAATGGAAATATATTTGTTTACTCTGCTGATCCACAAGGTAGACCAATAAGCATTTTACAAAATGCAGTTTATAATTATTCAGATTTTTATCATATCACAATAAACAATAATGTTTTTGATTTAACCTATATAAATGAAAATGATGATGGAAATATTTATTTTAGTTATGAAGATAACGGAACTAAATATGTTGTAATAGAAGAAAAATTATTTTTAAGTAATGACAATAAAACAATTAATATTGAAGTAGAATTTGATGATATTGGAAGCTTATTTACAGTAAATAGTGAGACTTTTGGGGTTCCATCTGGAACTTTTGCGTATTCAGTTGACGCAAGTGGAAATGAAGTTAAAACAAAAATTATAGAAACAAGTATACTTTACAATGATGACTATGTTTATACAAATTCATTTATCCCAGCTAATTCAAGTTTTGACGATGTTGTGTTACATAATATTAAAATTAATAATGTAAATGCAACGGCAAGTGATTATTTTGGCGAAAATGCAAATTCTAGTTTAACTCATAATGTAAATGCAACAATAACTGAAAAAGAAGAAGCCAGCGTTCAAGCTAGTTTAGGTATGCGCAGAAGAACTTCATTTGTTAATAATTCACATATTTCAACTATTGCAGATGAAATTGAGTTTGGAGAATTTAGTTCAACATTAAGCACGGGCGAAACTAGTTATATTTACTCACTTGGTAGCGAACAAATTACAAGTCAAATACTTAATATAAGTGAAGATCGCTCTACTATTTATGTTGGAGTTAATTCCTTTAATAATCCAGTTGCAGTAGACTTAAATTCAATAATTGATGATTTTAGTTTATATAACGTTGAAATTTTAACCAGTAATGGTGCTGTTGCTTCTTTATACTTAAATAATTTAGTTATTTTTAAAGCAGGCACAATAGTTATTCAACTCACTCCATATGGACAAACAGGTTTAGAAAATGCTAAACAGTTAATTATACAAATAAATGAAAATCCTAGTTTTACATTGCTTAAAAACTTAACTTTAAAAACTGAGTTAAAAGGAACACAATATGTTCCTAATGGTTCAGATTATGTTTTCTATATTGATGGTGGAGCAAACTTGAAAGTTACAGTAGATTCACCTCTTGGAAAACAAACTATTGATAACAAAGGTATTGTAACAAACGAAAGCGGAGAAGTTATTTCTAGTGAAAATTGTATAATTTCTAAAGATGGAAATAAATATACAATTAAGTTTCCTAGCGATATTTCAGGCGTAATAGTTTCAGTTACTGACACAGTAATTTTTGCGGATGGTTTAGAATTTAATTATGAAACAAAAGAATTTGATGTAATAGTTCAAAACAATGTATTAAATATTTCAACTTCAATTAGTGAAGCAAATTTAACTAAAAATGAACATGCTATAATTACAACAAAAATAACGATTGACGGCATATTAAATTATGAACAAGTGCAAGAAATTTTAAATTTAAACTCAGATGATTTAAATTCTAATGGCTTTAATTTTGAGTATGAGTTAAAAAATAGTTATCCAGAACTAAATATCTTAACTCAAAACTTTGTTATTGAAAATACAAATACTAGCACAATTGTTACTTTAACTTCTATAGCTTTCTTTACTAATTTAGAAAGTGTTGTTAATAATAACATTGGCTCAAATGCTGATTTTGAAATAAAAGCAAAATTAGGAAATTTAAAATCTAATACAATAAGTATTAATTTACTTCCTCAATATATTGAAGAGTTAGAAGTTGTAAATCAACCTCTATTTATAGATAATAATATTGAAAGAGAAGAGGCGATTTTTGTTACTGATAAAACAGCTAAGATTTCTTTAAAACCATCTCACTATTATAATGATGAAACGCAAGTACAATTTACAGTAAACGGAATAGATAACAATAAAATTTCAGTTAAATTTTTGAAAGAACCTGGTGGTCAATTATTAGATAGTGAAAATGGAAAGTTTATTGTTAGAAAAAATACAGATAGTTTATATTTTGAATTTTATGTGCTTGTAACAGCTAAAGATAATATTACTAACGAAGAATTAAAAAATATAAAAATTTCATTTACTTTCTTTAGGGATAATGGACAACAAATAGTTGCAGCTTATGCTGAAGAAAGTTTATTTAGCATTACTCAAGCTCCTAAAATTGAGTTTGAATTTGCTAAATATTATGCAAGTGAAACTAATAGAGAAATTCAATTAACTAATGGTGTAAATGCTTTAAATTATACAGAAGAATTCCTTTCTGGAACGGGCGACTTTGCAGGTTTTTATATTATTCATGGCGATGAAAAGTTGCCAAAAGATGCTATTCCATTTATTCCACGTGAAGGAAGACCTTATATTAAAGATAATTATTCAATTGAATTTATAGATGGAAAATTTTACTTTAAGTCTAATGCTCTAGGTGAAAACTTTAAAATTTATGTATTTTCTAATTTAGATTTTGGAAATGGAAAAATAGAACCAATTTCAACTTTCAGTTCAATAGTGGGAGAAGTAGTTAAATATACTATTGATTCTATTACTTTCACAACACCAAGTGGAAAGCAGGATTTCAATAAAGAAATTCCAGTTCAATTTTCAGTTAACATGAGTTATTCAGATAGTTACAGACAATTAGCTCTTTCTGTAAAAAAACAATATGAGTTACAACTTTTAAGCGGTTGGTTTAATGAGGAAGGAAGTTTAGATTATTATGCTGAATTATCTGATTACACAGTTGAGAATGGTGGCTTTGTTAGAGGAGAACAAGTTAAACCTAATGACCAAATTTATACTTATTCTCAAAAATATTTAATAGTTCCTTCTACACAACTTGTAACAGGAAATCAAACAATTCAAAAATATTCTATTTGGGGACTTTCATTAAAACACACAATAAATAACCCAATTAATCTTAAATTAAAAACAAAAATTTGTTACACTGGCGATAATGAGTTAAATGGTAGAAGTGCAGTTTTATTACCATATAACACAAGCAATACAGAAAATTTAAACAATTCATCTGAAATTATAGAAATGGAAAGTGACTTTAATTTTTATTTCTATCAAATGACTACTGAAGAAACTCCAGAGCCAATATACGATGCAGCTCAATTTGTTAGTATGTTATCAACTCCAACAGATGAAAGTAATGAAAACGAAAATGATACAAATGATGAAGAAGTAATTAAAAAAGAAAGACACTTCAGGCTTATGAATAATATATTCTTATATAATTGGGAGCCACTTGATGTAACTTTTGATACATTGGATGGAAACGGTTTTGTAATATATATTGGAAACTTTAATACAACAGTAAATAATGAATCTAATGAAAATCAAGATAGTTCTAAAATTTCTCTTGGTTTATTTAAAGAGATAAAAGAAGGCACAATTGTTAAGAACTTATCTATTGCTGTAAGTGGACTCAATAATGATGGCCT
>CAMUJQ010000087.1 GCA_947089305.1 uncultured Clostridia bacterium | reverse complement strand
ATATTTTATAATTAAATAGTTATTGAGTATTAAATTATATAAAAATTTTTTAAAATAAAGGAATATTATGATAAACATAGTTGAAAAAATTGATAAAATGAGGGTTGAAAGAGGCTTAACAGTTTATGCTATTACTGATACTGCAGGAATTTCCCAACAAACATATCACCAATGGTTAGGTAGCAACACTTGCCCATCCATTCCAGTTTTAGAAAAAATATGTGAAGTATTAAATATAACTTTAGCTGAACTTTTTTGCAAAAACAATTTAGTTGAATTAACTCCTGAAACAAAAGAACTATATAATAAATGGATATGTTTATCTAAAGATGAGCAATCGTCTATTAAACAAATCGTAGATACATACATTAAAAATAAACAAAAATAAAAAAACAACTCTAATTAGAGTTGTTTTTTTATTAAACTTTATAACTATAAATATTTGTCATCGGATTAGACTTTTTAGCTTTAAATAAAGGCTTGCCTTCATTAATTCTATTTATAACAGGAATCTTCTTTCCTTCTACACTAATTATTTCTCCATCTTGAAGTTTTGCAACAAATGTTTGTTCTTTATAAACTTCACCAAACATAAGAGGAGTTTTACCACAAGCAAGTTTTACACCTTTTCTGTATCTAGCTAAAATTCCAATTTCATTAAGTTTAATTCTCTTTGCTTCACCCCCAGCACAAACTACAACAATTTGATCTGTTGGATTAGCTAAACATGCAACAATACATTCATCAGTATCCGACATATTAATACCTTTAACACCAATAGAGATTCTACCTTGAAGTGGAACATCAGATTTATCTGCAACCAAAATATTCCCTTCTTTAGTTACAAACAATAAAACATCATTTTGGTCAACAAATTCAATGCTAACAACTTCATCATCTTCTTTTAATTTAATAGCTTGATATGTAGACTTAATTACATTATATTCAGCACCTGCACTAAATTTAACCATACCAGATTTTGTGAAGAATGCTAATATGCGTTTTGGCATTTCTTCTTCAAAAGCAATAATCTTTATCACTTTTTCATTATCTAAAATATCTTTAATAACGCCTTTAATAGGTGTTCCCTTATCTTTCCATTTTGCTTCTGGAATTTTATCAATATCTACTTTATAGGCATTACCTAAATTAGTTAAGCAAAGAGCCGTCATATTAGTAGCAACCTTTGATGTGATAACAGTATGAACATCATTAATATTAGAATTATCGCTAAATTCCTTAACACTCATATTATAATTTTTTGAACTTATTCGTTTAATATTTCCTAACGCATTTATTGCAACATAACAATCTTGAACAACAACTTCATCATCATCACTTGGAATATTATATTGCTCAGCAGTTTTCAATATCGTGCTTCTGCGCTCATCTTTAAAATTACGTTTAATAGCAAACATTTCTTGTTTAACAATATCAAATTGCATTCTTTTGCTATTTATAATTGCCGTAAGTTCACTAATTAATTTTTGAACATCAGCAAGTTCTTTTTCAAGTTTTTCAATTTCAAGACTAGTAAGTCTAGCTAATCTCATATCTAGAATTGCTTGAGCTTGCCTTTCACTTAAATTAAATCTTGCTCTTAATTTTGCTTTTGCTTCAGATGTGTTTGCGCTCTTCTTAATAATTCTAACAACTTCATCAATATTTTTAATCGCAACAATTAAACCAAGTAAAATATGCTCTCTTTCTTTTGCAACTTCTAATCTATGTTTGCTGCGCTTTAAAACAACATCACGTTGATATTCTGCAAAATATGCGATAATATCAAGTAAGCCCATTTGTTGAGGTCTGCCATCAGCAATTGCAACCATATTAATACCAAAACTTGTTTGTAAATTTGTGTTCTTAAACAACAATTCTAAAACAGCCTTTGGATTAACATCTTTTTTAAGTTTAATAACAGCTCTCATTCCCGTTCTATCACTTTCGTCAACTATATCGCTAATTCCACCTAAAACTGTTGTTTTCTTCTCTTCACTAAGTTCAGCAATAGTTTGAAGTAACTTTGCTTTATTTACTTGAAATGGAAGTTCTGTTATAATAATATTTTTTTTATCGCCATTACTTTCAATATGCGTTTTTGCTCTAATTAAAATTTTACCTCTTCCTGTTTCATAGGCCTTTTCAAGTTCTTCATTTGCAATAATAAAGCCACCAGTTGGAAAATCTGGCCCTTTAATAATTTTCATAATTTGCTTTAAATTGATATTTCTATTATCAATATAAGCTGCAACTGCATCAATAGTTTCCCCTAAATTATGAGGTGGAATATTAGTTGCCAAACCAACAGCAATACCGCTAGAACCATTTACAAGCAAATTAGGATAATGCCCTGGCATAGTTTCAGGCTCTTTGCAAGTGTCGTCAAAGTTTAAAGTAAATTTAACAGTATTCTCATCTATATCTTTTAACATTTCCATTGCTAATGGACTTAACTTAGCTTCAGTATAACGCATAGCAGCGGCATCATCACCATCTACAGAACCAAAGTTTCCATGTCCCCAAACAAGGCAATTTCTCATGTTAAAATCTTGAGCTAATCTAACCATAGCATCATAAACACTTGAATCACCATGAGGATGATATTTACCTAAACAATCCCCAACAATTTTAGCAGATTTTCTAAATGGTTTATCTGGAGTTAAACCTAATTCATACATAGAATATAAAATTCTTCTTTGAACGGGTTTTAAACCATCTTCAACTCTAGGCAAGGCACGATCTAAAATAACATGTTCAGTGTAAGGAAGCATACTTTCATGCATAACTTCTTCAAGAGTTTTATAAATCAACTTATCGCCATCGTCGCCGCCCTCATTCCCTGTTCTATTTTTAAGTTCTAAAAGTTCAGCTTCAATGTTATCTTTTTTCTTAAATGCTTCATCAACTTTTTTAACTTCAATTGCACTTTCACTTTCTTCATCGTTTTCGTTAACTTCAAGTGCCATTTCATTAGTTGCTTCAACATTAGTTGCTTCTAAATTTTGAGTTTGTTGCAATAAATCTTCATTTTGCTTTTTTTGCGCCTCTTCTTCTGCTTTTCTTTTTTCAATAAACTTTTTAAGCGCTTCAGTATTAACTGTAATTTTACTTTTTACATCTTCATTTATTCCTGCAGAATATTCTTTTTTTGGAGCCTCTAAAATTTCTTCTACAGTAGGTTTTTCAATATGAGGTTGTTCTTCTTTATTAGAATGATTAATATCATCAAACCCCATTTGACCTTCAACTTTTTCAATTGGTTTTAAATCTTCAAAGTTATTTTCTTGGTTTACATTTTCATCATCAAAAAATTCACTCATACTTATTTACCTCCAATTTCATCAAATAGTGTTTCTTTGTTAAAATCTGCATACTTAAAAATATAAGCCTTTCTAATTTCAACATCATCACCCATTAAAGTTGTAACCATTTTTTCACTTTCAGCGGCATCTTCAATAGAAACTTGCATTAATGTACGCGTTTTTTTGTTCATTGTAGTTTCACAAAGTTGATCAGAGTCCATTTCTCCTAAACCTTTGTATCGTTGAAGTAAACAGCCTTTAGGAGCCTTAGCAAGCGCTTCTTTCAATTCAGCATCCGAATAAACATATTCACTATAATCTTTTTTATAAATTCTATATAGTGGAGGCAAGCCAATATAAACATGGCCATTAGTAATTAATTCACGCATATATCTAAAGAAAAATGTAAGTAAAATTGCTCTAATATGAGCACCATCTTGGTCAGCATCACTAAGAATAATAACTTTATGATATTTCAAATTGTCTAAATTAAAATCTTCTCCAATTCCAGCTCCAAGGGC
>CAMUJQ010000086.1 GCA_947089305.1 uncultured Clostridia bacterium | reverse complement strand
AAAATTGTAATTATTATAGGTGTAAACAATTTTTTGTTTGAAGAAGAAATAAATTTATTAACAAAAAGTCTAAATTATTTAGATATAAATGTTTTATTTTTAGAAAATTCTTTTAAATATAAAATAAAAGATTGCGAAACTATAATAATAGATGAAGATTTATGCGAAATATGATTGATAAAATCAAAAATTTATGTTAAAATGGAAATATAAAGAAAGTTTTAGTGATATAGAATAAAATGTGGCAAGCATAAGTAATGCTCTAATTTGAGGTTTGAGTGTTATGTTATTCTATATACCACTAAAACTATAATAAATCCAAAATAGACTATGATGTAGTTTGAGTGTTATGTTATTCTATATACCACTAAAACTAAAATGGAATGGAAGTCAATTCAAATAAAGTTTGAGTGTTATGTTATTCTATATACCACTAAAACTAAATATTATATTTAATTTACGCAAATATAGTTTGAGTGTTATGTTATTCTATATACCACTAAAACTTCGCAAGTGTCTAAAAATATACTATTACTGTTTGAGTGTTATGTTATTCTATATACCACTAAAACAATTACAAACAAAGGTCAATACTCGGATAAGTTTGAGTGTTATGTTATTCTATATACCACTAAAACTGCAACACAATTTTATAAGAATGTAGTTACGTTTGAGTGTTATGTTATTCTATATACCACTAAAACACAGCTGTTGATGAAGTTCCTGCTTTACCAGTTTGAGTGTTATGTTATTCTATATACCACTAAAACTTATCTCATGCACTTTAACAAAATGTGTTAGTTTGAGTGTTATGTTATTCTATATACCACTAAAACCCTTTCTGAGTAATTTCACCACTGCACGTAGTTTGAGTGTTATGTTATTCTATATACCACTAAAACCTATTAGCTCATAATCTACTTGCCAACCTTGTTTGAGTGTTATGTTATTCTATATACTTCTAACAATTCGAGAATTTATCGTTGGATAAACAAATAAAGTTTCAATAAAATTATTTTCACTGCTATAAATTTTTGCAGGGAAAATGCTGGATTTTTGCAAATGGGATTTTTGTGTTGTATTTTTTCGTGTTTGTATTGTATAATATGGTTTGATAAGATTAAATTGCTCAAATGTCCTGTAAATAAAGGAATGTATCGATTTTTGAACATTCAACATTAGAGTATTATGTATTAACAAAATATCTGTTTTTTATATTTGACTTTATAAAATGTATAACCAAGTCTATACTTTGTCGCAAAATGTAAATGTAGGTAATTGAATTTTGAGCAGAAAAATGAGCCAAAACCAACACAGATTGCAAAGAGTTGTGGTATAATGGATTTGTTTAAAAGAGATAAATAATAATTTAACGGATAATATTATGAGTAAAGTTTATGATTTTATAAAAGATTGCGAATGTTTTTATGTGGCTACAATTAACAATGATTTTCCCACAGTAAGACCGTTTGGAGCTATTATGGAAGTGAGTGACAAGTTATATATTGCTACGCACGACCGAAATGAAGTGCATAAGCAACTACGCACCAATGGACACATATAAATTATTGCAAAAAAAAGTGATACAAGAGAGTGGTTGCGTATTACGGGTATTGCGAAAGAATGCAACGATATAGAATTAAAAAAACTATTTATGGAAGAATGCCCCATTCTTAAAAAGCACTATAAGGAAGCAACTTCAAAACATTACTTAATGTTTAAAATAACTGTAAGCCAAGTTGAATTTAAGTAAATTTCAATTTATTAATGCTTACATTACACGACAATTACGAGCAAAAGTGCATAATCTTGTAAAATAAAATTGGTTAATTTGATTTTTTATGCTAAAATGAAAGAGAACAAAATATTTTGCAGAAGATGAAGGGAAAATTGTCAAATAAAATGATTTGTATTCAATAATCCAAAGTCTTGCAGGGGCGTTGTGCTTTATTCAATTTTTATAAAAAAGACGTCGTTTGAGGTTGATACATTTTTGCTAACCAGAAAGTTTTTTTTTGTGGATATGGGAGGAGCTATGGGAAAAGTAATTTTAATATGTGGAAAGATAGCTAGTGGAAAGTCTTACTATGCAAAGATGTTGAAGGAAAAAGAGAATGCTGTCATTTTGGGAACAGATGAGGCGACTTTCGATTTAATAAACAACGAGCAGGGTGAGTTTTATAATATATTTGCAGTAAGAGTTAAAAATTATTTAAAAAAGAAAGCAGTCGAAGTTGCTAAGGCTGGAACAAATGTAATTTTAGATTGGGGTTTTTGGAACAAAGAAGAAAGAAAAGAAATTACCGAATATTTTAAATCTAAAAAAGTAAATATTGAGTGGCATTATGTAGACGTAGATGAAAAAACTTGGCACAAGAATATTGCAGAAAGAAATAAAAAGGTTGAAGAAGGAAATGGGGACTCTGACTTTTTTGTAGATGAAGGTTTAATGAAGAAATTATTAACCATGTTTGAAGAGCCAACAAAACAAGAAATAGATGTATGGTATGTTCTTGAAAGAAAATGACAGATATGAGCAAGTTGAGCATGTCTGTTATTTTTTTTGACAATATAATCTAAATTGCTACATTTTTTAACAATTTTCTTATTTAAAACAACCTAGTTGTTTTCTATATAATTTGTGTTATAATTATAAAATAAGGAGTAAAAATGAATAAACATTTAGGTGAGAGTTCTATGCGTATTCAAACTGTGATACCTAAATTTCATGACAGAAAGGAAAGCGAAGAGGATAAACTTGCTGTTTCTAATGCAGTAGCAAAAGCCAGTGGAAATCAATATAAAGAAAGCGTTGCTAGCGAATTACCAGATATAGAAAATGGAACAAAAGTAAGTGAAAATACAAATGAGCTGTTTGTAATTACAAAGGTAAAAAACTTACTGCTTACATAGTGACAATAACAGAAAAATCGCCTAAAAAGTTTAGGGCAGTTTTTATTAATAGAATTCAAAACTATTGCTTAGATTGTTTGGAATTTTTGATAGAGGCAAACACACTGCGTATGGATAGTGCAAAAAACAAAAAAAGACGTAGAGAATGTCAACATCAAGTTTTCTTAAAACTTAAATTACTTGGCTATATGTCATTTTTGGCACTTGAAAGCGATTGCATTTTGAAAAAACAATATCAACAAATATTTTTGCAAGTCGCAGACTGTATAAATCTATTGGTTGCTTGGAGAAAAAGCGACGCTAATAGAAATAGTAAACAATAAAACCAGTAAAAAATATGGGTGAGTTGTAGCCGGCACGACAGCCCAGTTAAATACCAATAAAAAGATAGATAAAGTCCGGCAACTTAATATGGATTATAGTGGCGACACTTTAATTAAGGTAAGATTATTTTCTCCCGGGCTTGTTTTCTGCGTTCGGCTTCGTCTAAGTATGAGTCAGACATAGTCTATGATGACGGCGACCTCGATCGTAAATATGGTCATGACACGCAAGCAGGGTTGTGTCCAGCTTTAAACCTTGATCTAAAATCTATAATCTCCGCACGTAGTGCGATAAAGGGATTTGGAAAAATAGACGTGGTCAAAGATAAAAAAGGTGCTACACTTTATCATACTATTGAATTTGGTGAATATCCAAAGACTAAGGCAGATAATAGCGAAGAGTTGGAAGAATTGCTTGGTCAAGGAATGGTTAAACCAACTGGTAAAAAATTTATCGGTCGCTTTGATTCTGACAAAGGTAAATTTTTGGAAAATAGCGAGTATGTTTATAGAGGACAAAAGTATGTGAGAGTAAAAGTTCATCGTTATCAAGATAAGAACTTTTATGAAAGTGGTGAAGTGCTTGAAAATGGTAATTACGCCTGGTTTA
>CAMUJQ010000085.1 GCA_947089305.1 uncultured Clostridia bacterium | reverse complement strand
CCGCCCATTTTAACATATTCGCTTTTAACAAGTTCGCCTTCAACTATAACAGTTGACCCTGTTAAAAGTTTAGAAAAAACTTCGCCAACTTCAGGATGAGCAACCTTGTCAACAGTTACTTGAATTTTTCCCGAAAAGTCTTTAAGTATAACAAATTGAATGCTTTTTTTATCTCTAACTGTTTCAATAACCCCTTGAAACCTAACGCGTCCAACTTGCAATTTTGAAATTTGTTCTGTCATTTTTTATCTCTCCTTTTAATTTATTTTTTTGAGAAAGTTAAAACAAAAAACGCCCTAACAATCTCTTCATAACAGATTATTAGGACGAATATTTCAAAATCCGCGGTGCCACCTAATTTATTGCTTTAATGCAATCACTTATCTATTAAATTTGTATTAAACTCCAAAGTGTCTTTCATTTTAACTCAAACTTAGCGAACTTTCAGCCCATGATTCGCACTCTCTTTAAGCGATTTTTAAAACTACTCTCTTTATCAATGTTTAATAAATTTAATTATATCTATATAATATTAATTGTCAACTATTTTAATAGAATTAAAAATAGTTTTAATTTTTCTTTTTAAACTTTATTAAAAAAACATATAAAAATATAACAACAACTGATAAAATTAATAAAGGAATTAAAACACTTAATAAAATTATAATTTTCTTAGATATTTTAGGAAAATTAACATTTTGATTTTTATTTGGAGAATTTGGTTTTTCATCTGGTAATGTTGGAGTTACAGGTTTATTAGGTTCGCTTGGCTCAACAGGTTCAATTGGAACTATTGGCTCACTTGGGTTTTCAGGAACAACAGGTTCAGTTGGCAATTCATCAATAGGAGGTTTAGGCTCAACTGGTTCTTCAGTTTCATCTTTTGGAGGCTCAACTGGCTTTTCTATTGGCTCATCAGGAATAGTGGGTTCACTTGGTTTTAAAATTTCATTTTGTGATAAATCAATAGTAGTTTCAATTATTTCACCACAAACTTCTCCTTTATTTATGCCAACTAAATTACCACCTTGTATATAAATATTAGCTACAGTTGAATTACTTATTTTGCCTGCCAGAGTTCCTACATAGTTGCCCATTATATAATTATTATTTAAAATTATATTCAAATTTATTAAGCAACAATTTTTAATGCAACCTGCAAGAGCACCACAATAACTATTGTCTAAACCATAAATTTGAAAATTATTTAATGTTAAGTTTTTAATTGTTGCACCTTCTAAAGTTAAAAACAGGCCTGCAAATTTATCTAAACTTTCTAAGTTAAAATTTTTAATAGAATGATATTCTCCGTTAAGCGAGCCACAAAAATTAAAAGGTTCAAAGTCATACTCCACTGCATTATATAAATCTATATCATTTTTTAAAACATAGTTTCCATTCGGATTATTTTTAATGCACATAAAATCCTCAAGTGAATATATTTGAATGTAATTTTCTTCACTTGCATGTGCATAACTTAAACTTGATTTAATTCCACAAAAACAAAAAATCGCTAGTGCGACTAGCAATAAAATAAATCTTGCTTTCATAACATCGTTATGCGACTTTTGTCGAATTTTGTCAAATAAAATAAATTGGAATTTTATGGAAAGTGCTTTTTATTAGTAAAAACCTCTTAAAGACCATTTTTCTTTATAAATTATACTTACTACTTGTAGAAATTTCTTCACTAATTTTTAAAGGTTTTAATCGAGTAAACCAATAATTTTCATCAATACCCAAATATTCAAAAGCTGACTTATGATATAAAAAGAATATATCTGCTAAATCATATTTTTTGCTATCAACTAAATTTTTAACTTTTTTGTTGCCTAACATTTCAGGCTTTAAATGAGATAAAGATACTTGTCCCAAATCTTGATATTTTTTAAATTCCAAAACGCATTCAAGTTTATCTACTGCTTTTGCAAATTTTGCTTCATCAGTAACACCTGAATTATATTCATCAGTTAAAGACATCAGCGTATCACATTGCTTTAAATTTTTAACAAAACTATAAACCGCTCTTCTCGATTTATCTTTTAATGCCTTTTTATTTATTTGATCTAAAGGAGTAATATCTCCAATTGCAAGTTCTTCTAATTCATGTATAGTTAGCATTTCAAGAACTTTACCTAAATTAATATTTAAATCTAATTCAGATTTTAAAGAAATAGCTAATATCATAGTTCCATAAGTATGTTCCGCAATGCTTTCAAGCCTATTTTTATCAATTTGCCATTGAACTGCACCTTGTCTTAATATATCTTTAAGTTCAGCTGCTTTGTAATAAAATTTAAATGCATCATTTAACATATATAGGCTCCTAAAAAATAATTATAAAAATATAATAATACAAAAAAGCCCATAAAGGGCTTTTTTGGTGCGGATGAGAGGACTTGAACCCCCACGGTTACCCACTAGATCCTAAGTCTAGCGCGTCTGCCAGTTCCGCCACATCCGCAAGTGACTTTCATATTATATAACAGAAAAAAAATAAAAGCAAGCATTTTTTAAAACTTGCCTTATAAATTTTAGCTAATTAACTATTTTTTTATTGATTTTTTTACTTTGTTCGAATTATAAAAATCTGTTAAATATTCACGCATTGTTATTGTTCTGCTATTATCTTCCATTCCCTATAGCCTCTAATATTTAGATTAACTCACAAAAAATATTTTTCAATAATAAAATAAAATTTTCATTTTTTTAAAATTAAATCTAATTTTTTAACAACTTCCCCCGCCGTTAATCACGCGGTTTGCTCCATTGCAATAAGTTGCTTTTGTTGCAAGATGAACAACCTCAACAGCAATTTCATGAGGCTCTGCAAATCTTCCTGCATAAATTTTTTCACTTTCACTCTTTTCAAAGTCTTCACCTAAAAATTCATTTTGTTTTGTTTTAACCCAACCCGGACTAACACTATTAACTCTAACTTTAGGTTGAAAAAACTGTGCTGCACATTTAGTAAAATTAATAAGTGCAGCTTTACTAGCACAATAACTAGCTTCTTCCATACAAACTGCATCCATTCCACTAGTAGAGGCAATGTTAACTATACTTCCCCCTTCATCTTGACTAAGCATAATTTTTCCTATATGTTTTATTAAAAACACAGGTGCCAAAAAATTAACTTGCATAGTTTTTTCAAAATTTCTTCTAAGTCTATCATCACAATCTGAAAGTAAATCAAGAGGCATATCCATTCCTGCATTATTAATTAAGATGTCTATATGCCCAAATTCCTCTATTGCTCTTTCAATGCAAGTCTTTAATTTTTTTGTATCAACTAAATTAAAATCAAAATAAAGAGCTTTAACTCCTTTTGAATTTTTTACTTCTTCAAAAAATATAGGCATATCCCCATTATGCTCATTACAGCATAAAACAAAATTTTTATAGCCACATCGCAAAAATTCTTTCGTTATTGCCTCGCCTATTCCACGAGATGCGCCCGTTATAAAAATAACTTTTTCATATTCTTTCATAGTTTACCTCTTAAAATATTTTATCATAAATTATTTTTTGTCGCAAGAAAAAATGCGTTTAAATTAAACGCATTTAATTATAACTTAATACCAGTTTTCTTTTCCTTTTTTTGCTTTAAGACTTCAACAGCTGCAATAATTGCATTTGTTATATCTTCATCAATTTTTATACCTTTTTTAAGTTCATTTCCAACAAATAATTCATTTTCTAGCATAATCTTGTCCTCCTTTTTATATTTATATATTAGCATATTTCGACAAATTATGCAAGTAAATTTGCATCATTAATTTTTTCTAATATCTTCGTGAAAAAAGTAAACTTTATAATTAACTTTTTCACTATCACAAAATTCTTTGATTTTAACAGCAAGTTCTTTCCAATAGGTTTTATCGCCAACTTCATAAATTTTTCTATAAAGAGGTCGCAAATCAGGCTTTAATTTA
>CAMUJQ010000084.1 GCA_947089305.1 uncultured Clostridia bacterium | reverse complement strand
ATCGTTTACAAAATTAATTATCGAATAATTTTTCATTTCCCAGCAAGAGAAATATTTTATATATAAATAATTTTTATTTATCAAAAAGCTATAATTTGGCTCATTTCGCCCATTAAAATATTTCTCTGCTTGTTTAGCTATTTTATCAAGATTAAAAATATAGTCGATATTATCTAAATTGTAAGTTACATGATTTTCTCCACTTTTTCTTATACCCAACATCTCATATAAATACAAAAACGATAACCGCACTTCAACAATTTTATCTCGCCTTATTATTTTTTCATATGAAACCATTTTGTTTAATTTCTTAACTATTTTTTCAACTGAAACATCGTTGATAGCAAATAACTTTTTTCCAACTAGTTTTTTATCAAAAGCATCTATAACAAAAAACTCCTTATTAAATTTTTTAAAACAAATTGGGAATTTATTGTATTTGTGCCAAAAATATTGTGTATGAGCATCTCTAAATAATGCAAAAAATTCGCAAAGTTTTGCTTCAAATTCTGGTTCACTTAGTTTATCAGTTTTAGCAGTTATGTTTTTTTCTATCCATGCAATAACCTTTTCTTTTGTTACTGAGTGATATAAATTTATATGATTTTGTTCTAAATCCTCTAATATATCTAAAACTATTTGTTTTTTTACCATATTGTATAATATCACAGTAATCAAATTACAGTCAACAAAAAAAGTATTTCTATCTTTTTACTAAGAGCGATGTAAAATCTTTTAGAATGGTGCCGAGTGAAAACTTTCGATTTTGTGCAACAGAGCGTCATATGAGATATAAAACTTTCTAAACTAAAAATAAAGTTATCATTAGTGCTTCTAATAATTTATAAAAAAAGTTCATACTACATAGTATGAAACTTTTTTTGATTGGTTAATTTTTAATTTCTTCTTTTAACATTTTACAAACATAGTCTTTATATTCTTTTGCATGTCCACAAAATTTATCCGAATAAAATAGTTCTACAAAATCGTTATAATTAAACCACTTAACTTTTTCCACTTCTTCTTTTTGTAATGTAAAATCATTATCATTTGCATCAAATTTTAAAACATAAATTTGTACTAGTTCCCAACCTTTTTGATTTACCCACTGCTTTTTAAATTTAAAATTACTGGCCTTAACATTTAGTCCCAGTTCTTCTTTGGTTTCTCTGACGCAAGCGTCAATGCAACTCTCGCCCGCATCTACATGCCCAGCAGACGGCATATCCCATAAACCAGCTCCTTTCTTTTTAAGTAAAGACCTTTTTTGAACCAATATCCCCCCCCTGCTATTAATTATCCAAATCCATACTGGCTTGTGATAAACTTGAGGATTTTCACTGTGGCAAAAACTTCGAGTTTTAATTCCTAAAAAATTTCCTTTTATATCAAACGTATCAAGCATTTCTTCCATAGCACTTTCTCCTATTACTCATTATAGCACATTTCTTAAAAAAAGAAAAATTATTCTCTACTTTTTCTCTCAAAGTTGTGTAAAATTTTTTAAAATAGTGCAGGTTGGAAACTTTCGATTTTGTGCAACAGAGCGTCATATGAGATATAAAACTTTCTAAACTAAAAATAAAGTTATCATTAGTGCTTCTAATAATTTATAAAAAAGTTCATACTACATAGTATGAACTTTTTTATGAAATGAAATTTTACTTTTTGCGTTTTATTCCCATTGTTTTATTTTGCTCTTCGTTTGCATTTAGTTCTTTAAGAGCTCTTAATACATCATCATAAACTCGCTCATCATCAATTTTCTTTCCTTGCTTTTTTGCAAGTTTTATCATTCGTTTGCGTTCTTTAATCGACATATTTTCCATACTATCTTGCAATGCAGATTTTTCTAATTTTTCAATATACTCTTTCGATACTTGCGCATCTTCAGCCATATCAACATCTACATCTAGATTTCCACTTACTCTTTTACTCAAATTTTTAATTTGCTCATCAGTTAAGGCCACATCCTCTGGGTTACTTGCAATTACAGATTCTCTTGGGAAAATCTCATCCATTAATTTTTTTGAATTTCTTTTTCTATCTGAAGAAGCTAACATCGTTTTTGCAAATTCTATGTTACGTTGTTCAATGTCTTTCGCTAACCCTTCATTTAATTGCTCTTCAATTTTCCTAATCTCACTAGCTTCTTTTGTTTTTCCGCTTACTCTTTTTGCTTCAACTTGTTTTTGTAAATCTGCAATTTGCCTTCTTAATTCTTCATCACTTAACATTAAATCCCTCCCTAATATTGTTTATTCATTTTTACTTGCGTCAATTGGCAACAGTTTTTTTGCCAATTCAACATATTGTTTAACTAAATATCCCCTTTCTATTCTTTTTATTTATTTTATTATACTAGACATTCTGTCTAGTATCAAGACATTTTGTCTAGTTTAATATAAAATTTTTTTATGGATAAAACATTCTGCAATAATTTAAAAGAAATTAGAAAAGCTTGTAACTTTACACAAAAACAAGTTGCCAAAAAACTTGATGTTGTGGAAAGTTGCTATGCAAATTGGGAGCAAGGGCGCACTGAACCTGACATAAAAAACTTACGAAAATTAACTGAAATATTTAATGTAACTTTAGAAGAACTTATAAATTAAAAAAGACTAGTTAAAACTAGTCCTTTTTATTAAGTAATGGTTTTAAAAATTTCCCTGTGTAACTCTCCTTACACTCTGCAATCTCTTCAGGCGTTCCAACAGCCACAATTGTTCCGCCTTCGTCACCGCCTTCTGGCCCGAGGTCAATTATGTGGTCTGCCATTTTTATAACATCTAAATTATGCTCAATAACAAGCACAGTATTTCCACCATCAACAAGACGTTCCAAAATGTTAATTAGTTTATGAACATCGTAAAAATGTAGCCCTGTTGTTGGTTCGTCTAAAATATAAAAAGTTTTTCCCGTTGAGCGTTTACTTAACTCGGTTGCAAGTTTAACACGTTGCGCCTCACCTCCACTTAACGTTGTTGCAGACTGCCCAAGTTTTATGTAACCTAAACCAACATCATAAAGTGCTTGAAGTTTATTTTTAATTGTTGAAATATGTTCAAAAAATTTAAGAGCATCTTCAACCGTCATATCTAAAACATCTGATATTGTTTTACCTTTGTAATGAACTTCAAGTGTTTCGCTGTTATATCTTGCTCCGTGACATACTTCACAAGGAACATAAACATCGGGTAAAAAATACATTTCAATTTTTTTAAGGCCGTCACCTTGACAAGCTTCACACCTTCCACCTGGCACATTAAAACTAAAACGCCCTGCAGTGTAGCCACGTTCTTTACTTTCAACGGTTGCGGTAAACAAATCTCTAATAAATGTCCATACACCCGTATAAGTTGCAGGATTAGATCTAGGAGTTCGTCCAATTGGAGACTGATCAATATTTATAACTTTATCAAAATTATCTACGCCAAAAATTTGTTTATATTTTCCTTCTTGGATATTGCTTTTATTAAGTCTGTTAGAAAGTGCAGGATAAATTATTTCGTTAACTAAACTACTTTTTCCGCCACCAGATACTCCCGTAACAACAGTTAAAGTGCGTGCAGGAATTTTAACGTCTATGTTTTTTAAATTGTTTTGGGCTGCTCCAATTACTTCTAAAAAACCGTCACTTTTCTTACGTCGATATGGTGGAACTTCTATTTTTATTTCACCACTTAAATATTTTCCCGTTATACTTTTTGGCTCAGCAATTATATCTTCAATAGATCCAGTTGCAACAATTTTTCCACCATGCACACCTGCATTTGGCCCAACGTCAACTATAAAATCGGCTTCTCTAATTGTATCTTCGTCGTGTTCAACTACAATAAGACTATTTCCTAATTTTTGTAAATGTTTTAGTGTTCCAATTAACCTAGCATTGTCACGTTGATGCAACCCAATACTTGGTTCATCTAAAATATAAATAACACC
>CAMUJQ010000083.1 GCA_947089305.1 uncultured Clostridia bacterium | reverse complement strand
CTTCAGTATCTATTGTTAACAATAATCCATCTAATGAAAGTAATATATCTACTTTAAAAATACCTGAAAGTGTAATTTATAATGGAGAAAGGTTTGAGGTTACTAAAATAAATCAAACTGCATTTAAATATACTAAAATTTCTACTTTAATAATTCCAAAAACAATAACTGCTTTTGATGGAATTAAAGGCGAATATGGCAAGGCAAGAATTCAATCATTCAAAAATGTTATATTTGAAGAGGGCTCAAGCTTATCAATAGAAAACATCAAGTTTGAATATATGAATAGTTTGGAAAGTGTAAGTCTTTCAAATTCTATGAAATTTAATGGAACTAGCAGTTTCTATATGTTTTATGAATGTCCAAATATTAAAAATGTTAAGTTATATAATTTTTATAGAAATTTGTATTTATTTTATAGTTATGATTCAAGTATTTTAGCAGATAAAATTATAATTAAAATACCTAAACAATATTATGAGAGTTATAGAGGCTATGGTAGCGGTTTCACAGGAAATAAATATCAAATTGAAACATTTGGTTATAATTATGATTGGTTAGGTAGTGGTAATGAAAACTTTGTTGAACCTTATTATGTAATTGGGGATTGGCAGTTTATTATTAACGATCCGTTATATAAAACAGCTTCTGTTAGTAATTATATTGGAAGTGAATTAAATATTCGCATTCCTAGCCATGTAATTATAAATGGAATTACTTATACTGTTACTGAAATTTTCTCAGATTACACAAATAGATTTATTTTAGATAGTAATACTAAATCAAAGCTTACTTCTGTTTATATTCCTGATACTATTACTAAAATTGGAGATTATGCTTTTGCAAATTGTTCAAGTTTAACAACGGTTACTTTATCTGAAGGCTTAGTTGAATTAGGATTTCAAGCATTTGCTTTTACCAATTTAACAAATATAAATATACCAAGCACTGTTACAGAAATTAGTCAAGAAGTATTTTGGCATTGTAGGAATCTTAGTTCAATAGTTTTACCTAAAGCCTTAAAATCATTGGGTTATGATGCTTTTGATAATTGTATAAAATTAGTAAGAGTTGAATTTCTTGGGGATGTACCAGTTGGAAATAGAAACATGTTTACTAATACTCCAATATATCTTCAAATAAAAATTCCAGAAGAATATTTTGAAAAATATCAAACAGCTCAATATTTTAGTGATTATGCTGATAAATATGTAACTGAATTTGGTGAATTGGTTTCAGTTGCAAGTGGAACTTATATATTAAACAACTTGAATAATACTGCCAAGTATGTTATGAGTTCAAGCACGGCACGAAATGTTGTTGTTCCTGAAAACCTTGAATATAAAAATAAAAATTACATTGTTACTACTATTGCCGAAACAGCGTTTAGCAGAATTAATTCATTAATAACAGTTGAATTACCAAAAACGATAACAACTTTAGGAAAGAATGTTTTTAATAATTCAATTAAGCTTAAACTAATTATATTTAATGGTGATGTTCCAAAGAATATAGATAAGGACGCTTTAAATGTATTAATTAGTGATTGTAAAATATTAGTTAATAATGAATATTATGAAAATTATAAAGCAGATAGTATATTTACGGCAAGAAATGTAGTAGTTAGTGTTATAAACAATGTTAATTTTGTTGACTACAAATTGGCATTAGGTGAAAATGGAACAGAAGTATCAGTTACTGGAAGAAACTTTAAAACAGATTTTGACGGATACAATGCTTATCTTGATGAAACTGGTAATGCTTTAATACTTAGTGAACAAGTTGAATTCTTTGGATTGCAATATGATGTAACTATTATTGATGATGAGGCTTTTAGAATATCAAATGACTTTTTAAGAGATTATTCAAATATAATTTTACCAAACACTATTACTAAAATTGGTGAAAGCGCTTTTGAAGGAAATAGATTGATATCTGAAATTTCAATTCCAGATAGTGTTATTGAAGTTGGTGTATTTGCATTTAGAGGAGCAATTAACTTAACAAGAGTAAAATGGTCATATAATGCATCAGAAATTTCTTTTGGTTGTTTCCTTGAATGTTCAGTGTTAACTGAAATTACAAATATTGAAAATGTGACAAAAATTAGTGGAGATTCGTTAGCTAGTACGGGTTTAACTAGTATTGTATTACCAAATAGATTAGAACGAATTGACCATAGTGCCTTTTCATATAGTAATATTACTTCGCTTACTATTCCTTCAAGTGTAACTTTTATAGAATACAATGCATTTAATGGTATGACTAATTTAACCGAATTAAAGTTTGAAGGTCCAGTTCCTCAAATTACAATTGATGAATCAATGGTTCAAATGCCACTATTTGAACAATATAATAGTGAATTAGTTATTAAAGTTCCTAATGAATATTTAGATGGCTATAAAGCCTTAAATTGGGTTGGCGGGTTTGATGTTGACTCTAAAATTGTTGGTTATGATTTGACTGTAAATTAAATTTTAAAAGAAAAACTATTAATTTAAAAAATAGTTTTTCTTTTTTGTTTACTTAAATAATTTTGTGTATTTAACAAAAAACTAATAAAAAAGCGTGTAAACATTTGTAGAAAAAAAGCGAAAATGTTATAATGTTAGCATTAAAAGTATGTTTGGAGGATTGCACATATGGCAAGCAAAAAAAAGAAAGCAGGTATAATTGCTGGAAGCGTTTTAGCCGTTGGTCTTGCAACAGGTGGAATAACTGTTGGTGTTATAGCTGCAACAGCTAAAGTAACAATTAAATTTGATACAGATTCAAATAACACAGGAATTATTTTAAATGATGCAACTATAAAAAAAGGTGGAAAAGTCAATCTTCCAACGCCACTTCGTGCTGGCTATAAATTTGAAGGGTGGTATTTAGATGCAGGTAAAACTGTTAAAGTTACAGGTAATACTAAATATAGCAACAATACAATTTTATATGCTAATTGGACTCCTAATACATACACTATGAACATAGTTGATGAGCTTGGTTATTATAGAGGAAGAAGTAGTATCACTGCCACTTATGGGGAAACTTCTTATCCTCCTTTTTTGGAAAATCCTACAAGTGATTTTTATAACTTTTTAGGTTGGAGTGAAACTCCAAATTCTAAAAACTTTGTTGGGGAATTAGTTGTTGATACCAGTGGTAATGAAAGAACATATTTTGACATTCCAATATATGGTGGAACACTTTATGCTGTTTGGGAAGGTAAAGAAGTTGATGTTACAATTCAAGCAGGTGGTTCAACTCCAATTACTAAAAAAGTAAAAATGGGCGAGTATATAACTTTACCAGCAAGTCCTGAAGATACAGAGAATTGGGGCGATATTGGGAATGCTGGGGTTACTTTAAGATATTTTGACGGATGGAAGTATAATATAGCTTCAAAAGTGACTTATTTAAAACCTGGTGAAAGAGTTAAAATTGACGAGAATATGGTTGATGGTAACGACAGAATTGGCTATAGAAAAGTTTTTTCAGCAGTTGATACCCAAACAAGTCCTCGTGTTATTTATATAGATTATGATGGTGAAGAAATAAGTGTAGATAATGTGCTTGGTGAACCTGATAATTTGGCAGGTTATGATTTTGATGGATGGTATAGAACACAGGATTATTCTGGCGATAAAGTTCAATATTTGAGCGAACTTGAAGAAGCATCGAAAATTGGTCGTGTTGTTTTATATGCAAAAAGAAATCCAAAGGCTGTAACAATTAATTTTGATTATACTGATGCAACGTTATTAACAGATGTGGATGGAAAGAAAGTTCAAAATACTTATGTTGGAGCTGAAATTCAATTACCATTTGCAAGAGAATATGCTAAAAATAATTTAGATTTTGTTGGTTGGGCTTTTTATGGTAGAAAGGTAAATACTATTGGTGAAATTTACACAGTTCCGTATAATAATGGTCAGCCTATAACTTTAGAGGCAATGTGGGGAAGTTCCACGAAT
>CAMUJQ010000082.1 GCA_947089305.1 uncultured Clostridia bacterium | reverse complement strand
GATTTGCCAGATAACTATAGTTAACAAAAATAAATATTAACTCATATATACTCCTGATAAAAGAATATAGAATTCTTTTTAAAGGAGTTTTTTATGGAAAATATAGTTGTTATGTTTGGCGGAAAAAGTTTTGAACACGATGTTAGTATAATTACAGGACTACAAATAATTAATAATGTAAATAAATTAAAATATAAGGTTTATCCAGTTTACATAACAAAGAATGGGGATTATTTATATAGTGATAAATTTAAAGATATAAAGACTTTTAAAAATTTTGATGAATCAAAATACAAAAAAGTGTTTTTTAAACCAAACGATAGTGGTTTATATTTTTCAAAAATTATTAATAAAAAAGTTTGCAATGTGGACGCTGTGATTTTAGGTACACACGGTGGGAATGGCGAAGATGGAACAATTTGCGCTGTTTTAGATGAAAGTAAAATTCCTTATACAGCAAGTGGTATGGCAGGTTCTGTAATGGCAATGGATAAAGTTTTAACAAAACAAATTTTAGAATGTGAACAATTGCCAACACTAGAATATAAAGTTTTAAAGAAAAGTGAACTGACTGAGGTTAATGTTGATTTATTGCCAACTTTTCCGCTTATAATTAAACCTTCTCATTTGGGAAGTAGCATAGGAGTTACTTTGGTTAACAATGTTGAAGAACTTGCAAGTGCTCTTGAAGTGGCTTTTACGATGGATGATATAATATTAGTTGAAAAAGCCTTAACTGATTTTTATGAATTAAATATTGCATTATATAAAAACAAAGAAAATATTGAAGTGTCAGAAATAGAAAAGCCAGTAAAATTAGATAAAATTTTAACCTTTGAAAATAAATATATAAGTCAAAAAAATAAGGCCGGAATGGAAAGTCTTGAACGTGAATATCCAGCCAATATTAGTGAAGAACTTAAAAAAGAAGTTATAGAAACTTCTAAGAAAGCATTTAACGCCTTTTCATTAAGTGGCATATGTAGAATAGATTTTATGTTTGATAATGTGGAAGGAAAGTTGTATTTAAATGAAATCAATTCAATTCCAGGTTCTCTTGCATTTTATTTATTTAAAAATAAATTTACATTTAGCGAATTATTAGACGAATTAATTGAAAATGCTAAACTTAATGCAGTGGGAAAGAGATTTAAAAAGTTTAATTATAATAGTTCTATTTTAGATAATGTGGATTTTGGTGGAGTCAAAAAATAATTTTAAATTAAATTTAAAATAGTTAGTAATTCTTTACTTTCAGCTGTGTTGTCTTTTGATAAAAGATCAACTAGTTTATTTCTTTGAGCATGAGTAAGTATTGAAAATTTTGCAGCATTACTTTCAATTAACCTAATTCCACCGCCTCTTCCAAAAATATGTTCTAATTCATAACCACATGCTTCTATTGCATCTATATATCTGCTAACGGAGCGTAAACCAATTTCAAGTCGTTCACTTATTTCTATTGCATTATGTGTTTTATAATCGCTTAATAATTCTAACATTGAATAAAATATTTGTGTTCTTCCTTTATATGCTTTAGCTTCCATATAATTATTATCCTTTTAATAATTTGTTATATTTTTATATTATCATATCAAATTTAATGTGTCAAACATATGTTCTATTTTTATATGTGCAAATTGCATAAAATTATAAAACAATTGTTCTAGTGTAAATTTAATTTAAAATAAAAAAATTAAAAATAATTTAAAAAACTTTTAAAAAACATTTGCAATTTTTATTTTTATATGTTATTATATTTAACGTTAGCATTGAATTTGGTTTATGCGGGAGTGGCTCAGTGGTAGAGCGTTGCCTTGCCAAGGCAAATGTCGCGAGTTCGAATCTCGTCTTCCGCTCCATACTAAATTTATGTAAAAATTTGTTGACATAAATGTATCTATATGATATATTTATATCTATGGAAGTTTAGCTCAGTTGGTAGAGCATCTGCCTTACAAGCAGGGGGTCACAGGTTCGAGTCCTGTAACTTCCACCATTAACAAAAGAGATTACGACTTATGTCGTATTTTTTATATCTATAATTATTATAATGAGTATTGACAAATATATATTTATAGTGTTACAATAAATAAAAATAAAAAGGAATTTAATTAATGGGATATAGTGTAGATAATGCAATTAAAAGTTATAAGAAATATGGAAAAAATATTTTAACAAACTTATCAAATGAGTTAATAATTTATAGCGATAAATTTAATAAAGAGGCTAATAAAAACGATATTTGTTTAAATGCATTTTTAGCAGATGCTATTTATAAAAGTGAATTATATAAGAACTTTTTTGATAAACAAAAGATTAATGTAAGTAATTTAACTGATGAACAAAAACTATTACTTGTTCTAAATTTTTATGATAAATCTATTTCAGCTTTTTTGGATTGTATTAAAACAGCTTTAAAAGAAGATGAAAAATTCAATGCACAAAATTTTGTTAATGTTGTTGCTGATATTTACAGTGATGAAGGGGCAGATGCAATTCAAACAATAGCTGATAAAAAAGTTCATTTTGCCAGTATTGTAAAAACTTTGGAAGAAAGCATAAAAATTGATGAAAATATTGATATAAAAATGAATGGTACCAATATTATTAAAAGAAAAAGAAAATAAATTTCTTAAAAAATTTGTTATGAAACTTAATTAATTTTATGTTAATTAAGTTTTTTTATTGTAAAAACTGTAAAAAATCAAGTTAAAGTAATTGCAAAAAAGTAAAAATTAAAGTATAATTAAATTATGAAAAATTTAGATTGTATTTTTTGTAAAATTGCAAATAAACAAATTAATAGTAATGTAATATATGAAGATAAATATGTAATTGCATTTCTTGATCTTGCTGAAGATTTTTATGGGCATACATTGGTTATTCCTAAAAAGCATGTTCAAGATGTTTTACATGCAACAAAAAAGGATTTAGATTATTGTTATAGGGCAATTAGAAAAATTTGTGCGCATTATGAAACATTAGGTTTTAACGCATTCACAATTTTTAATAATTGTAATGATAGTAGTGAACATGTAATGCATTTACACTTTCATATAATACCTCAAAATAATGAAGTTAATAAACAAGTGATTAACGAGCCTAAAATTAAGCGAAACCTTGCTGAAGAATTAAATAAGCTAAAGTTGAATTAAGGAGAAATTGTTATGTTAAGTTTAAAAAATCCAAGAAAAACTTTAATTTTTAATCAACCATTTAAATCCTCTGATGGTAATTTTTCTAGTGGATTATTCACTGGAGATGGGTCAGTTGGGGTAACAGTTTTTGGGGAGCCTGAACTTGATACGCTTGTTATATCAAATTCTACTTTAACTTTTGGTGGAAAAAATGGCGTTTTACCTGATGCTTTTGATAAAGTTAGACAAGCAAGAAAACTTGCACTTGATAATAAATTAAATGATGCAAATAAAATTGCTCCAGATTTTTTTAATGCTAAAAATTATAAACCAGAAACTAATTCACTTATGCCACTTTGCTTTTTGCGCATAAAACAAAATTTCTTAGATATTGCAACAGATTATAAACTTGCTCTTAACATGGAAACAAGTGAAATAAGTGTGAATTTTGAAGCTGGAAAAACAACTTATGATAGAAGTGTTTTTGTACACAGAAATTCTTCTACAATATTTTATGAACTTTCAAAACAAGGTGGAGAAAGTATAAATTGTGAACTTGCTTTACTTTTACCAAATAATGATGATATAAGTTTAGAAAGTACTAAATTAGAAGATGGCTATTTTATAGTTACAGCAAAAGATGATCAAGGTGATGATTTTGGGGCTGTGGCAAAAATAATTTTAAATGGCGGAACTTTAGAAAATAAAGTTAATCATTATAAAATTAAAGGGGCTGATAAAGTATTAGTTTTAATTAAAACTTTTACTAAAACACAGAAAGAAAAAGCTTTTCAAAAAATTAAAGAATATTTTACAACTAACAAATTTGTATA
>CAMUJQ010000081.1 GCA_947089305.1 uncultured Clostridia bacterium | reverse complement strand
TTTTTAATTGAACCGTTTTCAATACTTGGTGTTTCAATAGTATCCTTGCCATTTTCTACAATAATATCTCTATTGTTATCAAGTAATATATCAATACCATTTAATTGACTATATAAAATGCTATTCTCTTTATTAATTAATTCAAGTTGCTTTCTAGCTGATTCATTAATTAATTCGCCTTCATCATTATATAAATTAGCATATTCAATGTCAGGTCTAAGTCTAAATTTATATTTGTTAGAAATTGATAACTTTTCTTCGTTATCTATATCAATTTCTTCTCCATTTACTATGTTTGCAAGTTTGATACTTTTAATTTTGTATAACACTGGCATTATATTAAATACAACAGGACGACTTAGCGCTGTTCTGCCTTTAACAGTTTTAGATGCAATAAAGGTTAATTGCCTATCAATATAATTTGTTGTATCAATTACATCATTATTACTACCTGTTTCCCAATTAAATATATTGTTAAATCTAAAGGTGTAAATATATTCACTGTCATTATTCACAACAGGTCTATCAGTTTCTAAAATAATAGAAGAATTAGATGAAATATAACTTAAATTAACAGGGCTATCACTAAAATCATCTGAAGGATCAGTAACTTTTAATTTAACTCTAAAATCTGTTCCAATTGCAACAGTATCTGTTGGATTTAAAACATCTTTTGCTTCAAAAGTTGAACTAATAAATTCACCCTCTAATAATAAAGGATAAGTTACTTCTAAAATTTTTGTTATAATAAACGATTGATTAGAATTATTTAATCTAACTGTAAAAGTTAATCTATATTGATCGCCAATTTGAGCACGATAACGTTCTCCTGCTGAGTTTGCTTCACCAAACAATGGCATGTATATTGGCATTACCAAATAATCTTTATTTTGTATATCTTCAATATTATCATTATTAAAATATGGTAAATTTTTGATAAATGCTTTTGCGTTCAAATCCCCAAAATTATATTGAGTTTCTCCATCTGCTCCCAAAACTTTTGGAAGAGCAACTTGAGCTGATTGTTGAGTTAAATTTTCAACAAAAGTTGCTTCAATTGAAACTTTTTCATTTAAGTAACTTGGGAAAACATCAAACACAAAAGTTTGATAACCACTAATTGCTTTTCCATCTATTTGAAATTCTGGAATTAACATATCTGTTGTGGTATGTATTGTTGTTCCATTTAATTCATCAAACTTTTCATTGAAATTATAAAAATCTACAGAATCAGGCAAGGAACTAATAAAATAAATATAAAAATTTTGTGTAACTTTTGAATTTGACCTTGAACTAAATACAAGTTGTTTTTGTTGCCCTAAAAATTCAGCTTGATAATCTTTGTCTACACTAATAAAGAATGTGTAAGTAACATACTTTAATTTTGTTACTTCATCAATAGAAATTTCTGGAGTTTGTAAATAAACAACATTTAATCCATCAATTTTATTAAAGCTAGGCACACCTTCACTTTCAATATCTGTTGTAACTTTAACTTTCAATGCAAGTGTTTCAAATGGTGAAACTCTTGCAATTTCAGCATTCTCCATACCATCTAACACATCAATTGAAATATTAGTTGCACCTTCATAAACTGTAACAGAAATTGTGTAAGTTTTTATTACACCAAAAGTTGAAAAACTTATTCTTTCTCTAATGGTATAAACACCTGCTTCAGTTGCGCTAAATTTTCCTGCCCCATCAATAATTGCATAATTTTTAACTTCGTCACTATTTAATTCGCCGTTGTTGCCTATTGCTGTATTGTTTAACATTGCCCCAACAATTTCAATGTCTTCACTATAAAGGCCTGTAACAACTAATTTTTGTAAATCTCTTTTTTCATTTTTTCTCACTGTATAACTAAAGACTTCTCTATCAGTTGGCATAATTCCTTTAAAGTTAAAGTTAACATTAACAGTTCTTTCTATGCCATTTCCATTAACTGTAATTGTAGCTAAGCCTGTTTTAGTAATAACTGCAAAATTTGCCACTACAACAGCATCATTTGTAACCATATAAGTTACTTTAGGATTTTCTACATCAAAATTAAATAAGTCATTTAAGTTAATTGGTTCGTTAGCGGAAAAATCTATAGTAGCTCCATTATTTACTTTAGCAGTTATATTAGATACATTATTTTCATTATTTGCGGGATCGGCTTTTCCTGCAACCAAAGGTTTGCTAACAGCACTCGTTCCTGTAGCTGGAGCAACCTTAATATTTTTTACAGCACTCGTTTCTGTTCCCGCGCCTGCAATAAATCCAAAATTAGATGCAGAGCTAACATTTGTGTAACTAATATTTAAATTTTCAATAACTCCACTAATAGAACTAAATAACCCTGCACTTGTTCCATAGTCGACATTATATATTACAAAATTATTTCCATTAAGTGACCCACTAAAGTTTTCAATAGATTTAACTGCACTAGTTAATTTTAAATTAGCTTTTAATTGATATTTTTTATTTGAATTATTAAGTTCATTAAATTGTTCTTCTGTATAAACTACAATTGGAACATCTACACCATCAGCTACAATTACATGAACTTTTATATAATTGTTTGCATTTTTAATAATATCATCTACTGTAATTAAATCAATGTCATCAACACTGCTTAAGCTATCATAACTAAAAATATATAAATAACCGTCGCCAGAAATACTATTTGTTCCGTTATTTTTAAATGAAAGTGTTGCTCTTCCATTGTTTTCAAAAGTTGTAATTCCACCATTAACAATTTTTGTTTTATTATAATCAATATCTAAAAAGTTATTTGCATTAGCATCAAGAACAAAACCAATTCTTTTGTCACGCGCATTAGCAAAGATTTCATTGTTTATAATTATTTGTTCAGCTTTTAAATTACCATTTAAATTTGATCGATATAAGCCATAGCCTTCATTAACACCAATAAATGGAAGTCCATCAAATTGGTCAAGAGTTGTAACTGTTTCTGCTTTTTCAATATTAATAACAATTTTAATTGTTGCTTCATCTGTATATCCAATGTGAACACCATTTTGACTGATATTAAATTCAAGTGTTACAGTTTGAACATTATTTCCAGCTTCTACAGTATAATAAATTCCATTGTTATAAGTTGAGAAATCACCATTTGTCCAAGAACCTGTAACTTTAACATTATCTATACCATTAGTAATTGTTATTGGATTATCTATAATGATTCCATTTTTTATAAGTTCATTATCTAAAATTCCAGGAATATTTAATTTATAAACTTTTCTAGTTAATTTTTGTTCTTCAAAACTTACTGAGTTTTTAGTATATAAAACATCACTATAACCGTTTTGCAAGTATATTCCATTTAAAGAAACTTGTTCACTTGCAATAACAGATAAACTAGCTTGATTTATAGGAATATAAACATTGAATACAAAATTAAAGGTATATTCATTTAAACCACCATCTAAAACAATTACTTGAACTTCATAATTATCACTTGCAACATTATTAGAATTGAAACGAACTACCCTGCCTGAATAAGATATAAAAGCTTCTGCATCTTCAGTTTCTGTTACTGTTTCTCCATTAACTGTAATAGCCTTAATTGATAAGCCAGAACCAGCTAAAGTAAGTTGATTTTCCATTGAATCATATGCTTCAAAAACTGCAATTGTAGAATGATTAACAGCTAAATTATATTTTCCGTTATTTTGCAATAAATCTTGAGTGTTTATATTAAGTTTAATTGTATCTGGTTTTTGATAACTAGTAACATGAAGAGTGTTTAAATTTTGGTCAATTCCAAAAACATCCACATTAATTTCATAAGTCCCTACAATTGGGCTTGGTTTAATTGTTATTGTTTTATTTTCAGAATCAACTAAAATATTTCCAGCAAATCTTGAATCTGCAACAATGAAATTAATGCCTGATGATTCATTTAGTTTTTCTTTATTTAAATAGCCTTGATAATAAATTATTATATTATTTTCTAAACCTAAACTATTGTTTTTAACAGCAACACTTAAATTTGTTACGGGATCAATAAGTTCTCCATT
>CAMUJQ010000080.1 GCA_947089305.1 uncultured Clostridia bacterium | reverse complement strand
AAGGTTCTTTTTTTAAACTTCTACTCATCTCTTACTCCTTATTTTGCTCTCTTAATAATTAGTTTTTCACTGCTCTTTTTGCTTGAACGAGTTTTCAAACCAAGAGCTGGTTTACCCCAAGGAGTTCTTGGAGCAACTTGTCCTACTGGACTCTTACCTTCACCACCACCATGAGGGTGATCAACTGGGTTCATAACAACACCACGAACTGTTGGACGAGTTCCCATGTGACGAACTCTACCAGCTTTACCATATTTAACAAGTTCATGATCTAAATTGCCAACTTGGCCAATAGTAGCACGGCAAACAAGCAATACTTTTCTCATTTCTCCGCTAGGCATTCTTAATGTTGCATATTTTCCTTCTTTTGCCATAAGTTGAGCAGATACACCTGCGCTTCTAGCAATTTGTCCACCTTGTTTAGGTAAAAATTCAATATTATGAACAATTGTACCTACTGGCATTTTTTCAAGTGGAAGATTATTTCCAACTTTAATTTCAGCTTCAACACCACTTTTAACAGTGTCACCAACTTGTAATCCAAGAGGAGCTAATATATAACGCTTTTCACCATCAACATAATTTAATAATGCAATGTAAGCACTTCTATTTGGGTCGTATTCAATTGAAGCAACTTTAGCTGGAATAGCATCTTTGTTGCGTTTGAAATCAACAACACGATATTTTACACGGTTACCTCCGCCAATGTGACGAACAGTTATTTTACCGCTGTTATTACGGCCGCCTGTTTTATTTTTAGTAACCAACAAACTCTTTTCAGGTTGAACATTTTTTGAAACCTCAGAATTTGTTGAAGATTTTCTAAAACGAGTACCGGCACTTGTAGGTTTATAACTTTTAATTGCCATTTTACACTCTCCTTACTTCAAGTTATCGAAAAATTCGATAGATTTGCTTGCAGCAGTAAGTTCAATATAAGCCTTTTTAATATCACTTGTATATCCCTCAATTCTGCCTCTGCGACGACATTTTCCTTTGATTGAAACAGTGTTTACTTTTAAAACTTCAACACCAAACAACTTTTCAATTGCATTTTTAATTTCAATTTTGTTTGCATTGTTATCAACAACGAAAACATATTTTTTATTTTCTACCCCTTGTGTTCCCTTTTCAGTAAACACAGGTTTTTTAATAATATCAAATTCTTTCATTATGCATAAGCCTCCTCTAACATTTTTGCTGAAGCCTCTGTCATAAGCACAACTCTATTGTTAACAATTTCTAATGTGTTAAGTTGTTTAGCTAATATTGTTTTAACATTAGGAATATTTCTTAAAGCTCTTCTTAAAACTAAATCGTTATTATCTAAAACAACTAAAACTGTTTTTTCTAATTTGAAAGCATCTAAAATTGCTTGAGCTTGTTTTGTTTTTGCTTCTTTTAAAACGATTTTATCAACAAAGATAATTTCTTTTGTTCTAGCTTTTTCGCTTAATGCGCTAAGTAGTGCCAATTTTTTAACTTCTCTATTGATTTTTTTGTTGTAATCGCGTGGCTTTGGAGCAAATGCAACACCACCACCAACTTGATGAGGGCCTACAATACTACCTTGACGAGCGCTACCTGTACCTTTTTGTCTAAAAGGTTTTTTCTTTCCACCTTTAACTTCGCTTCTAGTTAAAGTGCTTTGTGTACCTTGACGCATGTTTGCCTCTTGCGCTACCACAACATCGTGAATAACATTAGGTTTAAACTCTACATCAAACACTTTATTATTTAAACTGATTTTACCAACTTCTTTAGCAGTTTGGTCAAATAACTTAAAACTTGCCATAGTGTTCTTTTCTCTCCTTTTCCTTATTAACCTTTAACCGAAGTTCTAACAGTTACTAGGCTACCTTTTGGACCAGGAACTGCACCTTTGATTAATAAAACATTTTTTGCTTCATCAACTCCAACAACTTCTAAGTGTTGTACTGTGCATGCTTCATGTCCCCATTGTCCAGGCATATTTTTACCTTTCATAATTCTAGATGGTGTACTGTTAGCACCCATTGAACCAGGTTGACGATGAACAGGTCCAGTACCGTGAGTCATTTTTAAACGATGTTGATTGTGACGTTGAATAACACCACTAAAACCTCTACCACGACTTGTTCCGCTAACATCAACAAATTCGCCTTTGTTAAATACGCTAGCTTTAACTTCATCTCCGATTTGTTTTGCTTCATCGAATTTAAATTCAACTAAATGTTTATAATTTTTTAATTTATTCTTTTTAAATAATCCTTCTTCAGGCTTATTTAATTTGCCATCTTTAACTTCTTGAAAACCAAGAACAACAGCATTGTAACCGTCAATTGCTTCTGTTTTTAAATTAGCAACAACGCAAGGGCCAGCTTCAACAACTGTAACTGGAACAACCAAACCTTTTTCGTTAAAAACTTGAGTCATTCCAAGCTTGCGACCAATAATACCTTTCATATCTTAACTCTCCTTTTTAACCTTATAGTTTAATTTTTACATCAACGCCTGCAGGAAGTTCCAACTTCATAAGCATGTCTACTGCTTTTGTACTGCTATTGTAAACATCGATGATACGCTTGTGCGTTCTAAGTTCAAATTGCTCACGACTATCTTTATATTTGTGTGGGCTACGAATAACTGTTACAACTTCTTTTTCAGTTGGAAGTGGAACAGGTCCGCTTACGCTGCAACCAGCTTTTGATGCGGCGTCAATAATCCTACTTGCTGCAGTATCAATCAAGTTGTGATCATAACTACGTAGTTTTATTCTAATTTTATGATTTGCCATATTTTCTCCTTTTCCTTGTTATAAATTTACCCAAATCATTTTATTTTGTCACCCGCATAAATCGCATTAACGAATCCACACATTCACCTTATATTTGCAAGCAAACTCAGTAAATTATGTAGCATTTTAACACAAGACTTCGTGTTTACAGAAACAATTTTCTGCCCATAAGATGTGTCTTACAAATATTAAAATGCGCCGGGTGTGTCGCGAATTTTCTCAAAAAAAATAAAATGTGGTTTAACTGAAATAAAGCTTTCAGCAATTACCGTTAGGCATCTACTTGGCTTATAGAATGCCTTCAAATTTGGTCGCGTTACTCTTTTGGTAACACACTTGTCAGCAAAAATTTTCCATTTATTATTTGTATTATAATAAGGTAACTTTTTGCGTCATTCCGATGCGACTTTATTAGTATACACTACTCCATTTTATTTGTAAAGAGTTTTTGACAAAGTTTTTTTATTTTTTTATAAATTCATCTGCAATCCAATGATAGACATCTTCTTCCAAAGAATACGGATTTATTATAATATAATCTATATTATATTCTTTTGCTTTTTTGATTAAAAGATTTAATCTACTATCATTGTCCCCATTAATAATAACTATTAAAGACGAATTTTTACATAAATAATCTATTACTCTATTAACTATAAAAACAGTTTTATCATTTGATATATTTACATGTTTATTATTATCAATAAACACTTGTCTTTCAAAACCAATATCAAAACCCAAATGACAATTAAAACTTTCAACTGGCGAAACTACCTCAATAGTTATGTCGGGGTCAGCTTTTTTATATGTTTGAATAATCTTCCCCATTTCCAACTGAGCAAAATTATTAAATATAGAAATAAATTTTTTATACCCGAATAATAAAAGATTTCGAATCTCTAAATCAAAATATCGTCTAACATTATTCAATTCCCTATTGTAATATGGCCATGATTGAGTTACTTTTTCATACATTGAACCAACAATACAACATGTTTTTATACTGCTGTTTTTTTCGTCATCATTTATATAGTCCATATTTCCTCCAATTATTATCTTTACTTCACTAAACATATATATTTTAGCAAAAATTTTCTTCATTGGCAAACATATACATCACTTAAAAATACATATTGTATTGTGACGTATTAATTTTTTTATGTTCGATAAAATATACATAGTGAATCGAGTATGTATTTCAAATAAACATAAACTAAGGAGGATATAAAATGACACTTAATCAGGCATTTGCAGCTAGAGTTAAACAATTAATGGCAAAAAATAC
>CAMUJQ010000079.1 GCA_947089305.1 uncultured Clostridia bacterium | reverse complement strand
TTCCCATTCGTTTTTGATGATAACGGGCTTCCAACTGAGCGCTATGTTGAAAAAAAGTTTAATAAAAAAGCTTATGAAATGCCACGTGAAGAGTTTATTGACCTTTGTTTAAATACAACAAAAGAGCTTGAAAAAGAGTTTCATGCGTTATATAAAAGCGCAGGTTTTTCTTGTAATTTAAAAGAGAACTATTCGTCAATTTCAAAAAGAACTCAACAAATTTCACAAAAGTCATTTTTAGATTTACATAAAAAAGGATACATTTATCATACAGAAGCGCCAGCATTGTGGTGTACTGAATGTCAAACAGCAGTTGCACAAAGTGAACTTGAAAATCAAGATTTTGAAAGCACATTTAACTACATAAAGTTTTTTATTGAAGGAACAAAAGATTATGTTATTGTTGCAACAACTCGCCCTGAAATGTTGCCAGCTTGTGATTGTGTTTTTGTTAATCCTAAAGATAAAAAGAATGCGCATCTTGTTGGAAAGAATTTAGTTGTTCCACACTTCAATTTTACAGTTCCCGTTTTGACTGATGAACTTGTTGACATGGAAAAAGGCAGCGGTGTTGTTATGTGCTGTACTTTTGGTGATAATGTTGATAAAGAATGGCAAAGAAAACATAATTTGCCTATTAAAGAAGCTTTTAATAGCCGTGGCAGAATGACAGCGTTAGCAGGCGAATTTGAAGGCATGAAAATTAAACAAGCTAGGCTGGCTATAATTGAAAAATTAAAAGAAGAATCTCTTTTAATTAAACAAGAAAATTTAATTCATGCAGTATCAACTCACGAAAGATGTGGAACTCCTATTGAAATTGTAATAAAAAAACAATGGTTTATTGATGTTTTAAGCCATAAAGATGAAATTCATGAGGCAGGTGTAAAACTTAATTGGCACCCAGAGGCAATGCGTGCCCGCTTTTTAAACTGGGTTGATAATCTTCAATGGAATTGGTGTATAAGTCGTCAACGTTATTATGGCGTTCCATTTCCAGTTTGGTTTTGTAAAAAGTGTGGTAAACCAGTTTTTGCTCGCGAAGAAGATTTGCCTGTTAATCCATTAACGGATAAACCTAAAGGTGCATGTGAATGTGGTTCGCATGAGTTTGAACCCGAACTTGATGTTATGGACACTTGGGCAACAAGTAGCTTAACTCCTCAAATTTGTTGTGATCTTGTTACTAATAAGGGTTTAGACGATACAATGATTCCAATGAATTTGCGTCCTAATGCACACGATAATATTCGTGTTTGGGATTTTTATACTGTTGTTAAAAGTTTATATCATTTTAATAAATTGCCTTGGAAAGATGTTATGATTTCAGGTTATGTAACAAGTGCAGATGGAAGTAAAATGAGTAAGAAGAATGCAAACGGACAAAAATCTCCACAGGACATAATTAAAGAGTATTCGGCTGACGTTACAAGATATTGGGCAAGTAGTTTAAGTCTTGGAAAAGATACTTGTTTTAGTTTAGATGCGTTTGACTCTGGAAAAAAATTAGCAAATAAAATTTGGAATGTTTCTAAATTTGTTTTATCCTTTTTATATGATTATAAACCTAAAAAAGTTGATCTTCTTTCAATGGATAATTGGGTTTTAAATAAATATCAAAAAGTTTATAATAGTTTTATAAAAAACTTAGATCGCTATGAAATTAGTTTAGCAATAAATGAAGTTGAAAAGTTTTTTTGGGACTTTTGTGATGATTATATTGAACTTGTTAAACGTCGTTTATATAATCCAGATGTTTATGGAAAAAGTGCAAAGGAAAGTGCACAATATGCTTGTTATTATGTGTTAAACGGTTTATTGAAAATGTTTAGTATCGTTTTACCACATTTAACAGAAGAAATTTATATGGACTACTTTTCAGAACTTGAAAATCAAAAATCTATTCATATCGCAGGGTATTCTGATTTAAAAATTAATATTGACGAGAGCCTTGTTTGTGCAGGTGATGAAGTTATGAAAATTGTTGAAGGCATTCGCAAATTTAAAAGTGAAAATCAAGTTTCACTTAAAACCTTCATTGAAACTTTAAAAATTACTTCAAAAAATATTGATTTTATCAAATTATGTGAAGTTGATTTAAAAGCAGTTGGTTCTATTAATAATTTAGAATTTGAAAGTGGCGAGTTTAATTTAGAATTTGGCAAAATTATTGAAGATGAACAAAAATAAAATTTTATACTTAATATTTTTTGTTGACATCTATTAATAAAAATAATATAATTAAAATATATAAAAATAAGGAGGTTTAGAATGTCTATTGTAAGTGGATTCAAAAGTTTACCAAGACTTGTGCAAATTCTTTTGCTTTTAATTCCTGGTATTAACTGGATTACTGAAATTGTTGTTCGTGCATCAGCAGCACTTCACGGCAAAGCATTTTTACAAATTATTGTATTAATTTTTGCTATTCTTCCAACAGGTGTATTGTTAGGCTGGATTGACTTATTCTCTTGCTTATTCCAAAAGAAATTAATTTTAACGTAATACAAGAGGACATTAATTCATTAAAAAATCGAACTATCAGTTCGATTTTTTTTGTTTGAAATGTTGAATTTTTATGATATAATTTTTTTGGAGATTATTTTATGAATATTGTTATTTGTGGTTTGCAAGGAACGGGGAAAACAACGCTTTCTAAAATGCTTGTAGAAAAATATGGGTTTAGTTACATAAACGATTATAAAATTTTTAAGAGCGGAAAAAGTAAAAATAAAATTATAAGTTTTGTAAACAATAACGATAATTTTGTTGTTGATTTATGCTACTCAATTAGCCCTAAAGACGCGACAAAATTAAAAAATTCTATTATATATTTTTTTGGCTTTGTTACAATAGATGAAAATGTGTTGTTTAATTTAATGCGCCAAAAAGGAGAGAATATAACCCTTAAACAAATAGTTAAAAACAAAAAGAAAGGGAAAAAATTTCAAACACAATGCAAAAAATATAATATTCCATTTGTTGATATTAATCAAGATAGACAAGTTATTTTAAATAACATATTAAAAGAAATTGAAATTAAACTAAATTAAAAAAACTTGTTAGTGTTAACAGTTTTTTTTTGTATTAAATTTTGCGTAAAAATTAAGCACTAACTCAATTTACTTGCCATAAATTTTAAAATTTGATAAAATAAAAGTTAGTATTACTGGGGAGAGAAAATTATGAAAATAGTTTTAGATATTTATGGCGGAGATAACGCACCAGACGCAATATTTGATGGGGCAATTGAAGCTTTAAAAGAAAATGACAAAATTGAACTTGTGCTTGTTGGAAAACAAGAATATTTAACGCGTCGCATGGAAAGTGTAGACGAAAATTTAAAAAGTCGAATTGAACTTGCTTTTGCTGAAGAGGTAATTGAAAATGAGGAACATCCATCAACAGCTGTTAGGCGAAAACTTAATAGTAGCATTGTTGTAGGTTGTGATTTATGTAAAACGCGTGACGATTGTGGAGCATTTGTAAGTGCGGGAAGTAGCGGTGCAGTTTTAACTGGCGCGTTGCTTAAAATTGGTAGAATTAAAGGCGTTTTAAGGCCAACGCTTATAAGCACATTTCCAACTGTTGTAGGTGGAAAAGTATTGTTAGCTGATAGTGGGGCTAATGTAGATTGTAAACCTGAATATTTAAAGCAATTTGCAATTATTGCAAACGAATATGCAAAACATCATTTAGGGCTTGAAAAACCTCGTGTTGGTCTTTTGAATGTTGGAGTTGAACCAGGAAAAGGAAATGAAGTTGCTAAAGCTGTTTATGAAATGTTAAAAGAATTGCCAATTAATTTTATTGGAAACGTTGAAGCGAGAGAGTATTTAAGTGGCAATGTAGACATTATTATTAGTGATGGTTTTGCTGGTAATATGCTTATGAAAGGGACTGAAGGCGCAGGCATGCACATCATGAAAATGATTAAAGAAGCAATTTACGGAAGCACACGTGGAAAAATTGGAGGCTTGTTTTTAAAAAAGCCTATGATGAAAATTAAGAATATGATGGATTATTCTAATTATGGTGGAGCAAACTTTTTAGGTTGTTCTAAGCTTGTTGTTAAATGTCACGGGTCTAGTAAGCCTCGTTCTATAAAACTCGCTATTATAGAAACTTATAACACAATGCTTAAAAACATTCCAACCTATATTGATAAGGCAATTAATGAGGTAGATATAAGTGCTAACT
>CAMUJQ010000078.1 GCA_947089305.1 uncultured Clostridia bacterium | reverse complement strand
AAAAAAGAAAAGTGGATTATAAAAAAACAAGCTGAAATTAAAAGCGTATTAAAATTAAATGAGCCCGTGTTAAACTATAAAAAGATACTTTATATGGGAAATTGTTACGGTATTATAGCTGATAGTGAGGCTAGAGACATATATATACAAGATAAAAATATTATAATTCCTGATAAATACATAAAAAACAAGCTAAAATACATACAAACATTCCTAAAAAAAGCATCGCTTAATGTGATTGAAAACAGAGTTTTGTTTTTAAGCAAAACATTTAACTTGCAATTTAACGATTTAAAACTATCTAATAGCAAAAATCGATGGGGAACTTGCAATGAACATGATGAATTAACCTTTAATTGGAGATTGATCATGCTTCCACCTAAAGCAATAGATTATATTGTTGTTCATGAATTAGCGCATTTAATAGAATTTAATCATAGTCAAAAGTTTTGGAAAATTGTTCAGCAAATGATGCCAGATTTTAAAAAATATAGGGATTTGGTTAAGAATTGTAATTATATTTTAACATTATTTCGTTAGAGTATTATATTTGATATAATACTCTATATATTGTATATTATATATTATAATACCACTATATTATGATTTGCAAATAAATATATAAATATAAGTATAACAATTTAAAGTTGAAAACTTATACAATAAATCATGCGCCACAAGCCAATTAACACATAAAAATAGCATTACTTAAGAGAAATTTATGAGAATTTAGCTTATAAACGGCATTATTTTAATAATTCAAACAATTATTACATAAAACACTATCATTCACACATAATGTTAATCATAAAATCGTTTATATAATTGTATATTAAATCATTAATTATATTAATATGAATAAAGATTTTATTTGAATAAATTATACGTTTTATATTTAAAATTTCAATACAAAGCGTTATATTGCGCTTTCAATTCGCAAAACCGTGATTTTGCGAACACATATATTAACTCCCTTTTTAATTAAATAATTTCTTTGCAACAAAAAAAAGACATAAATTCATATGTCCTTTTTTTATTTTATAACTTAATACAGTCTTACTTAATTAATTTATATAAACAGCTTTAAATCTCCTTAGCTATTTAGCATATTCTGAACTTCTAGTTTCCCTTATAACGTTAACCTTAATTTGACCAGGATACTCCATTTCTGATTCAATTTTTTTAGCAATATCTTTTGCCATAAATGATGTTTCCTTATCATTAACTTCATCAGGTTTAACAATAATTCTAATTTCTCTACCAGCTTGAATAGCATAACTTTTCTCAACACCTTTAAATCCATTTGCGATTTCTTCAAGTTGCTTTAAACGTTTAATATAGCTTTCTAAGCTTTCTCTTCTTGCTCCAGGCCTACTACTTGAAATTGCATCTGCAGCTTGAACTAAAATAGCTTCAATGCTTTTAAATTCAACATTACCGTGGTGTGCTTCAATACAATGAATTACAGCAGCGTTTTCTTTATATTTTTTTGCAAGTTCAACACCTAAGTTTACATGTGTTCCCTCTTGTTCAAAATCTAAACCCTTTCCTATATCGTGAAGCAAGCCACCTCTTTTAGCAACTTGTATATTTGCACCAATCTCACCAGCCATTGCACCAGCAAGTAAACAAACCTCTAAAGAATGCTTTAAAACATTTTGCCCATAACTTGTTCTATACTTTAATTTTCCAAGAACTTTAACAAGCTCAGGATGCAAATTTACAATGCCTGCTTCTTCCACCGTAAGCTCTCCAGCTTCTTTCATTGTAATTTCAACATCGCGTCTAACTTTTTCAACTATTTCTTCTATTCTAGCTGGATGAATACGTCCATCTAAAATTAATTTCTCAAGTGATAAACGCGCTATTTCACGTCTAATTGGATCAAAACTAGATAAAGTAATCGATTCTGGCGTATCATCAATAATAACATCTACTCCAGTTGCTGTTTCGAAAGATTTAATATTTCTTCCTTCTCTACCAATAATTCTACCTTTAACTTCATCATTTGGGATACTAATTACAGAAACCGTTGATTCGCTTGTTTGATCAACTGCAACTTTTTGAATTGCACTTGACACAATTTCTTTTGCATATTTATCTGCATTAGCTTTAGCATTTTCTTCAATTTCTCTAACTGATTTAATAGCTTCTTTTTTCGCTTCATCTTCAATTTCAGAAATAAGTTCTTTTTTTGCCTGTTCTTTTGTAAATTGAGATACCGTCTCTAATTTAGAGATAATTTCATCTTTCTTTGCTAAAGTCATTTCTTCTTCCTTAAGAAGTTTTTCTTTTATAGCCTCGCACTCTAGTTTTTGTTTTTTAACATCCTCAGCATCTTTATTGATTTGTTCTTCTTTTAATGCAAGCCTATCTTCAATTCTCTGAACTTCTGCTCTTCTATCACGTAATTCAATATCACATGCAACAGTTAGTTTATGAACTTCTTCTTTAGCTTCTAGAATAGACTCCTTTTTCATATTACTACATTCAGCAGCAGCATCTTTTTTTATTGTTTTAACTTCATTGTAGGCATCTTCTACAATTTTTCTAGCTGACAATTTATTTTTATTAAGTTTACTTTTATTTGCAAATATGTAAATAACCAATGCGACAACAGCACCAACCAATAAACTTAGCCCACCCGTCAAAAAATACGGCCAAATTGCAGCCAATAATATTATATTAGCCATTTTTCTTTTCCTTTTATTAAATTTTTATTGTTCATTTTCGCTTATCTAAACTTTAAGCAAGTGGCTACCCTTAAACCACTATATAAATTTTACCATCTATTTTAAAATAAGTCAAATAAATTATATAGCAATAAAAAAACTGCGTTTATTTGCAGTTTTAAATTTTAAAATCTACGTTTTTAGTTTTAATATTAGAATTGTTTATTTGTTCCAAAATTTTAAGCACTTTATCAAGTTTTAATTCTAAACTTTCAACTTTCTTTTCAATAGAATTAACTTTGTTTTCCAAACAAACATTAGACAAACTTGAAACATCAGGCCACCCTGAACAACTTACTGAAGCTCTACTATCCTCTTCATCATCCATAAATTGCATAAAACAATCTTTTTTTTAACTTATTCTATATAGCATAAGTAATTATTAATTGCAAAATTTTTTTAAAAACTACTAAAATTAAGCAGCTTCTTAATTTGTAGATCATCATCAATTTTTTTAGTTAGCCGAATTAATCTTCAGCTTCCTCAAAGGCAATTACATCACTTGCACCTTTAAGTTTTTCTTTAACTTTTGCTTCAACTTCAGCATAAAGTTCAGGATTTGCAGCTAATGCAGTTTTAACATTTTCTTTACCTTGACCAATTTTTTCATCATTATAAGAAAACCAACTTCCGCTCTTCTTAATAATATCAAAATTAATTGCAAGATCAATTAAACAACCTTCTTTAGAAATTCCTTTTCCATACATAATTTCAAATTCTGCCGTTCTAAATGGAGGTGCAAGTTTATTTTTAACAACTTTTACCCTAGTTTTATTTCCAACAAAATTTGTACCATCTTTAATAGTATCAACTTTTCTAACATCTAAACGAACACTTGCATAGAATTTTAATGCTTTTCCACCTGGTGTAACTTCAGGGCTACCAAACATAACACCAACTTTTTCGCGCAACTGGTTAATAAAAATTACACATGTATTTGACTTATTTGTTATACCAGTCAACTTTCTAAGTGCTTGACTCATTAAACGTGCTTGCAAACCAATATGGTTATCACCCATTTCACCATCAATTTCAGCTTTTGGAGTTAATGCAGCAACACTATCTACAACAACTATATCTACACCACCGCTTCTTACAAGAGCCTCACAAATCTCAAGACCTTGTTCACCGTTATCAGGTTGTGAAATATAAAGTTTATCTAAATCAACACCTAATTTAGAAGCATAACTTGGATCTAAAGCATGCTCTGCATCAATGAAAGCAGCCATTCCACCCATCTTTTGGCATTCTGCAACTACATGCAAAGCAACAGTGGTTTTACCAGAACTCTCAGGTCCATAAATTTCAATTATTCTACCTCTAGGAACACCACCAATACCTAGTGCAGCATCAAGTGTTAAGCAACCTGTTGGAATCACTTCAATAGGTTCTTGAGAAATTTCATTAAATTTCATAATACTACCCTTGCCAAATTGCTTTTCAATTTGAAGAATAGCTAATTCTAAATTTTTACTTCTTGCATCATTGTTATCCATAATAATTTTAACTCCCTTGTTTATATATAAATTAATTATAGCACAAATGTTTGATTAATGCAAACATTTTAACTTTAATAATCTTTAAAATTTAACTTTTTTAGCAAATAATACAAAGCTGATTTTGTTGCATAAT
>CAMUJQ010000077.1 GCA_947089305.1 uncultured Clostridia bacterium | reverse complement strand
TTCACCAAACGAACTAGCTGTTAAATTTTCTGTAAATGTAAAATGCTTTAACCCACTAAGTGCAAAACAAATTGTTCCAAAAGACGTTGCTTTTGGTGCAATTACATTTGTTAATTTTTCACAAGAATTAAAACATACTGAAGGAATTGTTGTTGTTTCAGGAAGATTTGCTGTTATTAACTTATTAAAACGTGAAAATGTAGAATCTTCTAAAGAAGGAGTTTCTATTGAAATATATTCTAATGTATATTTTAAATAAGAGAATACCTCTCTTGAGTTTGTATTACTTGCAAAACTTGTGCCGTATATATGAGAAGTTTCATAAAACTCATAACCTTCAAATCTTTTTAATATACTACCCTCAAAAGTATATTTGTTTAAAGTATATGCTATTGTTGGTTTAAACTCTTCAATTTTACAACCAACTTTAACAAGGTCCGATGTGCGAGTTAATATGTTGTTATTTGCAATCCAGTCAACCGTATCTTTACCAGTTATTGTTTCTAGATTTATAATGCCTGCGCCCATAAAATTAGCTGTTGCATTAAATAAAGTATTTTCTAAATCTAAATGCAATTTTGTTAAGTTCGGTAGATAGCCAAGTGCATTATCATCTGCCTTAAATTGAGACATATTGGCCGACAATATCAAATTTGAAAGATTATTAACGCCATAAATTGAATATTGAGTAATATAATCTATTGTAAAAAATTGTTCTAATAAATTAAATTCCCCAGTTGGTAATGCCATTGCTTGTGGCATGGCAAAAAGAGTTGTGCCAGCTTTATTTAATAAACAATCATACATAACTTTATAACTTTGACTATTAGGGCTAACAAGATAATTTGAAAACTTACCTTCACCATTATTTATTGCAGGAATAACTGGATTACCTGTTAATGAAGTTATATTATCGCCAATAGTTAATTCAGTTAAATTATTTGTTTTTATTGCAGCCGGTTCGATTGTTGAAACGCTTGCAGATAAAATAACATGTTCTAGCACTCCAGCTTTATCTACAATTGAAGCTGTTGGAATTGTTGTAATTCCTTTTCCAAAGGTTATTAAACTATAATTTGCCTTATCACCAATGCTTGAAATATTAACTAAGGTTCCATTTTTTAGTTTATAAGGAATATGCAATTCGCCACCAACTGCTCTACTTGTTGCACCAATAAAATTACCACTTTCATTAAATAATGAGTAATCTACTTTACCCCAATTAGCTTCTAAAACAATATGATGATTTCTAATTTTTCCAACTTGCACTAAGCTATTTAAAATATCAGCAGAAATTGTATTTCCAGGTTTAATGTAAGTTAATGCATCTTCTCCTTCAAATTGGTATCTCTCGCCATCAACAACATAATATACATTCCAACCAGCAAAGTTATAATCTTCGCGCGAAAAAGTTCTATCGTCTTCCCATACATCATAAGCACTTGTTGTGCCATTCATATCTAATGCTCCACTTGCGTTTTTAAGTTGTTTTCTTACTGTTGTTGGAGCTGTTCCATTACCTTCTTTAATATCAAAACTAATGCTAACAAATTGTTCAGCCCAAACTGCAAATAATTCTATAGATTCAGCAACATTATGATTTAAAGCTAAACTAGGCGCAGATGCAGGATATTCTACCTCATTAAGATTATTTATATTTCTATCTGTACTCCACCCAATAAATTTATAGTCTCCTAAATTTGTATCACCATAAATAGTTGGGTTCTTAATAAATTCTGGAGCACCAGCAGCATCAAGTCTTTCTAAAATAGTTTCATCAGATTTATAATTACTTGTAATGTTATAAATTCGTGCATTCAATCCATCATTTGTGTTAAATGAAATTGTGTATTGATTAACTGCCCAAATAAGAGTTATAACAGGAGTTTCAGTATCCTGCATTCTCCAATATAAAGTTGTTTCAGAGGCCGCTTCTCCATTAACTAATAAACTCTCTACATGATAACCATCACGTGAAACAAGTTTAAGCTCATTAATTTCATTAACAATATTAGATAATGTAAATGTTTTAGGATTTTTTCTTACATCTCCGCCATATCTATTTTCAAATTGTGTAGTAAATTTTAATTCTTCTTCATCAATAGGTTCTCCATTGAAAGTTGAGAAATCAAAGCGTAAATATTTAAATACAGGTTCAGCAAAAACTGGGTATAAATTTAACACAATTTTACCTTGTGAATTAAGTTGTAATAAATCTAAAGTATCTTTAAAAAGAGCAATTCTTTCTGTAATATCACTTTCTAAGCCTAAATTATTTTGCTCTATGCTCCATCCAATAAAATAACGATTAAGTGTAGAATTATTTCCAAAAATTTTATCTACAAGTAGAACATCTTTTGGAACAATATATTGACCAATTTTTGTTCTTCCATCTTCTTCAGAAATTATATAATTATCAAAAGTAATTTTAGTGTCTGCTGGAGTTGGATTTTTTCCTGCTTCAAAACTTTCATCAGTTGCAACATTAAATATAACATCATAAGTTAATGCTTTCCAAACAGCATAAACATTTACAATATCGTCACTTGCGTTAGATAATGTTATATTAACAGGTTCTGTATCAACATTTGCAGTATAAAGCATTTTACCATTTTTGTCGGCCCAACCAACAAATTCATAACCCACACGAGTTGGATTTTCATTTGATATTGTAACATTTTGTGCACTAAGAGAAACATCAACTGAACGACAAAATGAATTAACTGGCTCGCTATAGTCAGTTGTATATTCCCAACGAGTACTTCCAACATTATCATTTGCAAAAAATTGAACAGATTTTTCATTTTCTTGCAAATATACAAAATATAAAACTAAGTGGTCATCATCTATAATATTATTTAAATAGTTCCCACTATTAATAAGTAAATCTTCAATAATCCCAGTGTTTTCTTTAGTTTTGAAACCAACATGATGGTAAACTTTATTATCGCCATCTGTGTAATTATAAATATCTTTTTCCCACTCTGCGCTTAAAGAATCCATAAAGCCTTGAACATTCAAACTTGTTCCAACAGTTAATGCATCTTCAAGAACAAAAGGAGCAGGCTTTGCATTAGCTTCTTCACTAATAAACCAAATATCAAGAGTTTTTGGTTGATAATTAGCAAATAAATCAAAGGTTTGAGTTAAGTTATTAGCATTAATAATTTGTAAAACAATATCTTCCTCTTTTTCAATTTTAATTAAATTGCCTTGAGAATCTTTTAAACACCAACTATCAAAATCATAACCAGTTAATTCTGGATTTGCAGTTATGTTATTAAGCATTGTTTTTAAATCATTTTGAGTAAGATTTTTAACAACATTATCTTCAGTTAATTTTGTAATTTCAACTTTTGCAACAGGTGGTTCTAAAGTTGTAAATTTATCATCATCATAAACACCTAGTCCAGCATTAAATCTAATATTAGCATAAATTGGGTCTACATAAATTGCATTTAAAACAATCTCATTTGTTCCTGTTACTAGTTCGTCAACTAAATTTTCCCCAAAAATAACTTCAGGTCGGTTAATTGGATTAGTTCCAATTTTAATTCCATTACCATTAAAAACAAATTTTTTGCCTTTTGCAACAACTTCCCAATGCGAAAAATACTTATTTTCTGGTGCAATTAAAATTTCTTTATAATCTCTTGAATTTGGCATTAAATTAGAATCTTTAATACCATAATATATTTTCTGAGTTGTAGTTTCCTCAAAAATTTTGCCTTCACCATTAACTAAAGAACCATCACCAACATTATATTTAACTTTAATTTCATATGGCATCTGATTAACTTTATAAGTAATTTTATCTCCTTCTGGCATCAAACCAAAGCGATTTCCAGAAATTTTAAAAGTTACAATACCATTATTTTCAGCTGTTGCAGTTAAACCTTGTCTTTCATCTACTGTTCCAAATGCACCATCGGCCGCATTAAATTCAGGTTGCACAACAGAATTGTCAGTTAAATCCCACAAAAGAACACCCATAACATAATGGTTATTTTTTAAAGCTAAAAGATTATTTGTATCAACAGTAATTTCAGAATCAAATGGTATAGAAACACCACTATTCATATAATCAATTTTGTTGCCGTTTTTGTCTTTAATTAAAATTGCATCTGTTTCACCTGTTTTAACAACTAAATCTTCTAAAATGAAATCATAATGTTTTTCTTCCCAAACAGCATTTAAAGTTATCGTGTTTGTTTTTATAACATCTTCACTTAAATATGTGCTATCAATTGATATAAAACTATCTGGATCAAGTCTACCTCTACGATTACCGCTATAAATAACTTCCCATTCTTTAAGTTTATATCCAGGTTTTTCAGTTCCAACTAAGCCAGATATTTGCTTAGCATTTCCATTAAAGGTTGCAAAAGAATCAGGAAGTTTAGTTAAAACACCCTCCCCTAAATTATAAGAAATTTTATAT
>CAMUJQ010000076.1 GCA_947089305.1 uncultured Clostridia bacterium | reverse complement strand
TGCTTCATCATACATTTGATTTCCAATTACACTATCCGTCATTTTTTATATCCTTTATAGTTTAATTATAACATAAACAACTATTTTTGCAAATAAAAAATAAATTTAATTTTAATAGCGTATTATTTATTTTAATCAGCAATCACTTGTTTTAGTTTGGCATTTTCGCGCGAGACAAGGCAAACAAAAAAAGGCAACTAGGAATTTACTAAATCGTAAATAACTAGTTGTCTTTTTGCAGTTTAACTCAATATTGTTCGAAAATACTGAGCCAAAAAAACTATTTATTCTTTCTAGGGTTTTTAATATTTGCTTGTGCTGCTGCAAGGCGTGCGATTGGCACACGGAATGGAGAGCAACTTACATAAGTTAACCCAGTGTTGTGGCAGAATTCAATGCTAGATGGGTCTCCACCATGTTCACCACAAATTCCAAGTTTGATATCTGGGCGAACTGAACGACCATTTTCACAAGCCATTTTAATTAATTTACCAACACCATTTTGGTCAACTTTAGCAAATGGATCTTGTTCGAATATCTTTTTATCGTAGTAATCTGCTAAGAATTTACCAGCATCGTCACGGCTGAAGCCATATGTCATTTGAGTTAAATCATTTGTTCCAAAACTAAAGAACTCTGCTTCTTTAGCAATTTCGTCTGATAAAAGTGCTGCACGAGGAATTTCAATCATAGTTCCAACTTTGTAGTGAATATCAAGGCCGCTATCTTTAATCATTTTATCAGCAGTTTCACAAACTACATTTTTAACATATTTAAGTTCTTTAACATCTCCAACAAGTGGAATCATAATTTCAGGTTTAACAAGTTTGCCATCTTTTTTAGCAATTTCAATTGCTGCACCAATAACGGCGCGAGTTTGCATTTCAGCAATTTCTGGATATGTAACAGCTAAACGGCAACCACGGTGACCAAGCATTGGGTTAAATTCATGTAAACTGTCAACAGTTGCGCTAAGTTCTGCTGGAGTTATTTTTAATTCTTTTGCAAGAACTTTAATTTCAGCTTCTGTGTGAGGTAAAAATTCATGAAGAGGTGGATCTAAGAAACGGATTGTAACAGGAAGTTCTCCCATTGCTTTGTAAATTCCAACAAAGTCACTCTTTTGCATAGGTTCAAGTTTTTTAAGTGCTTTTTTACGATCTTCAACAGTTTTAGCAACAATCATTTCTCTAACTGCTAAAATTCTATCTGCCTCAAAGAACATATGCTCTGTTCTGCAAAGGCCAACACCTTCTGCCCCAAATTTAACAGCTGTTGCTGCATCACGTGGATTATCCGCATTTGTTCTAACACTAAGTGCTTTATATTTATTAGTCCAAGCCATAATTGTTCCAAAATCACCGCTTTCTGTGTCTGCATCTACAGTTTTAATATTTTCAAGGTAAATGTTACCTGTTGAACCGTCTAAACTGATTGCGTCGCCTTCTTTAACAGTTTTGCCTGCAATTGTGCAAACGCCATTTGTGAATTTAACTTCACTTGAACCAGACACACAGCAAGTTCCCATACCACGAGCAACAACGGCTGCGTGACTTGTCATACCGCCACGAGCAGTTAAAATTCCTTGGCTAGCTGCCATACCTTCAATATCTTCTGGGCTAGTTTCAAGACGAACTAAAACAACTTTTTCTTTTTTAGCTGCAAGTTCTTTAGCGCGTTCTGCTGTAAACACAACTTTACCAGTAGCTGCACCAGGGCTTGCTGCCAAACCAGTTGCAACAACTTTAGCTTTTTTAAGAGCATCTTTATCAAATTGTGGGTGAAGCAAAGCATCTAATTGTTTTGGATCAATTGATAAAAGAGCTTGTTGTTCACTAAGTAAACCTTCTTTAACAAGGTCACAAGCAACTTTAATAGCAGCTTGTGCTGTGCGTTTACCGTTACGAGTTTGAAGCATATAAAGTTTACCTCTTTCAATTGTAAACTCCATATCTTGCATATCGCGATAATGTTTTTCTAATTTTTTTGCTATAGCATTAAGTTTGTCAAAGGCTTCTTTGTTATCTTCTGCAAGTTTAGAAATATCTTCTGGTGTTCTAATACCTGCAACAACATCTTCGCCTTGTGCATTAAGTAAATATTCACCATATAAAACATTTTCACCTGTTGATGGGTTACGGCTAAATGCAACACCTGTTCCACTTGTAACGCCCATATTACCAAATACCATCATTTGAACGTTAACTGCAGTTCCCCAAATTGAAGGAATATCATTCATTCTACGATAAACATTTGCACGAGGGTTATCCCAACTTCTAAACACTGCTTTAACTGCTTCAATAAGTTGAACACGATTATCTTGTGGGAAATCTTCTTTCTTATTTTTCTTATAAATAGATTTAAAAGTTTCAACTAACTTTTTCATATCGTTAGCATCAAGTTCAATATCAAGTTTAACACCTTTTTTAGTTTTCAATGCATCAATAGCTTCTTCAAATTTGTGTTTAGGAATTTCCATAACAACATCACTAAACATTTGAATAAATCTACGATAACTATCATAAGCGAATCTTTCATTTTCAGTAAGTTTTGCAAGACCTACAACTGTTTCATCATTTAAACCTAAGTTTAAAATTGTATCCATCATTCCAGGCATACTTGCTCTAGCACCTGAACGAACACTAACTAAAAGTGGGTTTTCAGGGTTGCCAAAAGACTTACCGCTAACTTTTTCTAATTTTTCTAAAGCTTTCATAATTTCAGCTTTAATAGAATCGTTAATTTGTCTATCATCCTTATAATATTGGTTACAAGCTTCTGTTGTAACTGTAAAACCTTGTGGAACTGGTAAACCCAAACGAGTCATTTCAGCAAGGTTAGCACCTTTTCCGCCAAGTAAATTACGCATTTTTGCATTACCTTCTTTAAATGCATAAACGAACTTTTTTGCCATTTATTTTTTTCTCCTCTTTTATTTTTAATCGAAAATAAGTATACCACTTAATAAAAAAACTAGCAAACAAATTTGCTAGGTTTAACGCGTATTTTTCAAATATTTTTTATTTTTTTACTTTTTTAAGGTGTTTAAATCAATTTCTATTAAACCTTTTATCAGTTTATTTAGAAAAAGTTTTATACTTTTAATAATCTCATTTTCTATATTCAATAAAACAATTTGCTCTAAATCCATATTTGCAATTTTGTCTAACAGTTCCACTGTGGAATGCTTAATTTGAACAACATTTTTTTCAATACAATTTTCGCATTCAAGCTCTCCTGTTTGGAAATTTAAATATAACTTTTGCGCCTTCATATTACCACAAATATTACAACAACTAAAATTTAAATTAAAGTTTGTATAAAGCAAGTCAATTAAAAATTTAAAAGCAAATAGAATTTCATTTTTATCAACATTTTCAATATATTCAAGAATTGAAATTGCTTTATTAAAATGTATATTATTTAAATTATCAAATTTTAATAAGGTTTCTAAAATAATATTTCCAGAATCAAATTTTTCTTGAACTTGAGTTAATGCCATAAATGAATGAATTACTTTAGCTGTTTTTACCAAATAAATAGAACCTGTTTTAAACAAAGTGGCATCGCACACACAAAAAGGCAAAGTTAAAAACTTTAATTTTGCTTTTTGACTTCTAACTCCTCTTCCAATGGCAAACACTTTTCCAAGTTTTTCACAAAAAAGTGAGAGTTTTTTATTCTTCTCACCAACATCTACACTTTTTAAAATTATAAATCTATCGTTTACTTCTTCCATTATTACTTTTATTACTTTTCTCTTTCAATTCGTCTTCTTCTAATATATCTTTAAATCCAACTCTTTCATGTTCAAGTTCAGTTGCAATTTTTAAACTTTCTTTGTCTCCGTGAACAAAGTTATACATTGCCTGTTTTGCTGCGAGGTCTAAAAATGCCTCTCCACCCGTGCGTTCATCCTCATTGATTAAATTTTCTTTTTCTTCCATGTTGCATCTCCTTTTTGTTATAGGTTATGCCACGCTGTAAAAATTAATACTTCTATAGTTAAATTATATCACAAAAAAGATGTCAAAACAACACTTTTTTTATATTATTTTTTAAAATCATAATTATCAAGAGCAAGACTATTATTTTGCCAATCTTTTTTAACTTTAACAAATAAATTAAGCATAACTTGCTTATCTACCATTTCTTCAATGTTGTTCCTTGCAATAGAACCAATCTTTTTTAAAGTTTCACCATTTTTACCTATAACAATCTGTTTATGAGAATCTCGCTCAACAACAATATCAATATCTACTACATCAATATCTTTTTTTTCTTCATATTTAACTGTTTGCGTAAAAATCCCATGAGGCACCTCATCTCTAAGCTCGTATAAAGCCGCCTCACGAACATATTCACTAGCAAGAGTACTAACAGGTAAATCACAGAAATTCTCTCTAGAATAGTAAGCAGGCCCCTCTGGAAGCATATCAACAATAACTTTTTTTAATTC
>CAMUJQ010000075.1 GCA_947089305.1 uncultured Clostridia bacterium | reverse complement strand
GCATAAATAATGGAACAGAGTAACCAATAAAGCTTACACCAACTGAAACTAAGAACATCCATAAGAATGTTAAACCGTTGAATCCAAATACTGTTAAGCCGTATAATGCGCCAGCTTGTACCACAGCGTTAGATATAATTGTAGCAACGATTGTAACAACATAACTTCCAAGTAGGATGAATAATGCAAGAAGTGCAGCTTCAATCATAAAGATGCCAAATACATCTTTCATACCAGCACCAATTGCTCTTAAGATACCAATGTTTTTACGTTTACTTCTAACACTTGAAGATACAAAGTTGTAAAGAAGTAAAATAGCAAACATACCTAAAACGATTGATGTGATAAGGAATGCATTTCCAACTACTTCAAATCTGTAGCTAAATTCATTAATTTCTTCACTGTTAACTGAAACAAAATTTGCTTCATTATAAGTGTCAACAATGCTCATTAATTGTTTTTCAGTAAATTTGTTTCCAATAGCCATTTGTGTGCTTGGGCAAGTTAATGCTCTGATTAATTTATCATAATCACCAGTTGCTGCTGGAATCCAAATTTCATTTTCACTACCAGCTGTTGTTTGTTTACTAACACCAGTTAATTCAACAGTTGCAAGTGTAGTTGTACCTTGAACACCTGCGATAGCTCTTGTTACAACAAGATTAAGTGTTTGAGTTGTTTCATTGAAAAGTGCTTCTGGAACAACTGCTGCGCCAATGTCATTCTTTTCAACAATTGTAATTTGAGTATCATTAGTTCTAGTATATCTTTGAGCTCCTGCTGCTAATGTAACATTTTTCTCAAATTGAGTGCTTCTAAATGAAAGACCCATATTGCTAATAAAATCTTTATGAACATATGCAGTAGAATATTGAGTAGCTATTAAAGTTTCGCGTTGTTTAATAATTGTTTCGCTTGTAGAATCTTTAATTGTATTATAATTTGTTTGGTAAATACCAGAAATTGTAAAGTTACCAAGTTTTGTTCCTACAACTTCTTTTAAAGTTGTAACACCATTGTGTCCTTCAGCAATTAATTCATTAGCTGTGTAATCTGAAATAACAATTTCATTTACATTAGCTGGGAATTTTGAATTAACTTCATCAGCAGTGATTAATCTTTCACCAAACATAGTTGTATCTGTTTCAGTTCCATCAACGCGAATAAATTTATCAACATTGATTGGATTTGTGTTACCTGCTACTGAAGTAAAACCAAAAGTATAATTATGAATTAAAGCAGCTTGTGCAGATGCAACATCACTAGATTTTGTTTTAACTACTCCAACATCGTTGCCATCTCCGCTATCTGTTAACAATTTTTCAGTTTGCATAGTTAAATATGCATGAGAACCTTCTTTAAAAGCTTTAATGTTTGCATTTGAACCATTAAAACCAGTTAAGATTGTGCTGATTGCAAAGAATGAAATTGCAAGAGCTGTAAGAAGAATTGTGAAAATTGTGCTAAGTTTTTTGCTAGCAAAGTTTGTTTTAGCAAGTTTCCATGCACTACGTGGAGGAAGTTTTGCTTTAACAAGTTGAAATGGTTCACTAACTTCTTCTTGAACTTCTTCAACAGTTGATTTTGCTTCAAGTTTTTTAGCATCAGCGGCTTTTTTAGCTGCTGCTTTTTTGATGGCCTCGGCTGCCTTAGGGTGAAGAGTTTCAACTGATTTCATTTTCTCTTCAACGCAAATATATAATTCTTTATCTTTTTTACTTTCAATATATCCATTAAGAGCTTCAATGTCCATATGATTTAAAGTTTTGCCTGGTTGAACAACCATAACGCTACCTTTTTCATAAGTTTCAGCAAAGTTAACTTCTCCTGATAAAGTTTCATCATTAACGATTCTACCATCGTCAACTGTAATAATTCTATCAGCATATACATATGGAATATCAGCATTGTGTGTAACTGCTACAACCAAAATATCTTTAGAAAGTTTTTTAAGTGTGTCATAAATATATTTACGAGATTCTTTATCAACACTACCAGCAGGTTCGTCAGCGAATAGAATTGCAGGTTTTTTAATTAATACACGAGCAATTGCAACACGTTGTCTTTGTCCTCCAGAAACTTCATTTGGATAACGGTTTTCAAGTCCACCAATTCCAAGTTCCTCAAATATTTGTGTTATTTCTTCTTTACTTGGACGTTGATTTTTAAGTTCAACAGCAAGAGAAACATTTTCTGCAAGAGTTAAGTGATCAAGAAGATTGTATTCTTGGAACACGAAACCTACATATGTGTTACGATAGCTGTCTAGCGCCCTTTCATTTAATTGATGGCTGTCAACTCCTTTGATTAACATTTGTCCAGAGTCAAATCCATCCAAACCACCAATAACATTAAGCAATGTTGATTTACCGCCACCACTTGGGCCCACAATAAATGTCATACCTCTTTCACCGAGTTTGAGGTTAACATCTTTTAATGCGTGAACTTTAACGTTATTGCTGTTTACATAAACTTTGTTTAAGTTAATTAGTTCTAACATATTCCCTCCATATTTATTTTTGTCGAGTGTGCGTGTTTTAAACTGTTATTTACATAATACAACAAATTTAAAATATTGTAAAATAATTTCGACTACTTTTTAAAAAACTTTTCACATTTTTAGGTTATTTTATACCTTTGTTGGTAAGATAATTCAGAAGCCACTATATCTTCAATTTGAGAATTTGTATATTTTTGTGCAGCAAGATTATTTATTCTTTGAATTGCTCCAAGGTTTTTCATTGACTCAACCTCATCGCCACAAACTAATATATGATCGTCAAAAATTGTATCATATATAGAAACTATTTTTAACACAGCCAAAGTAGCTTTTACATCTTCTTGCGAAAATATTTTTGAACCGTTTAAATGATTGTGCGTAAGTGAAATGTAATTTGGTTTATAAGTTATAATTGCTTCTGTTAACTTTGAAATGTCAACATTTACTTTTCCGATGCTATTACCCATTCCAATCTCAACAGTTGCAACATGATACAAATTAGAATCCACACATATTAAATATAACATTTCTTCTTTTGCATATTTAAACAAACTTGACGCATACTCTTTTAAAACTTCATCATTATTAAGCATAAATACTTTTGGTGCCTCACTAATTGTCCTTCTATATAACTCTCCAATTGCAGACAAGTAGATTGCTGTTTCATCTCCAACCCCATAAACAGTTTTTAGTTCCTCAATTCTTGAGCTTACAATATCCAACAAAGAGCCAAAGCGTTTTAATAATTTATGTGCAAGAGGGTTTGTATCTGCCCTTGGGATTGAATAAAAAAGTATTAGTTCTAAAAGTTCATGATTTTCCATATAGCCAAAACCATTTTTTAAAACTTTTTTACGAACGCGCTCACGATGAGCTGCATGAATATTATCTTCTTTAGTTGCTTCATTATCTTTTGTGGGTTTTTTCATAAATTAATTATAACTTTATTCAATATAAAAACCAACGGTTTTGGCATACTTTTCCAAAAAAATATTAGATAAAATTTATTTGTTTTTTATTGAAATTGGCTTTACGTTTGCTTTTTGTATCAAGTTTCCATCCTTAGTTAACTTGAAGTTTTTAAGACGAACAATAACACATAAAATTATTCCTAAAACTGTTCCTGCGACTTGGCCAATATCTGTGCAGAATGCCGTTGGCAATAATACAGAAAAACTTGTTCTTAAAACTTTTGTTATCATTGTGTTTATAGTATTTACTTTAGCTGAATATTTAAGCTGAGTAAAAATACTTAACTGTGTTAAATAACAATCTAAAATCATGTCCACAATTTGTAGCGTTAAATAGATAACTCCTATTTTTAAATTTACATGATAAACTTTAAATAATGAAAAGAATAACACAACAGATAAACTTGAAACTGCTAGCGTATACAAAAATGAGTGCCTTAAATTTCGCCTATAATTATACTTTTCTTTTGATATATCTACCTTTGTTATTGTATCAATTGCTGAAAGAGCATCCCAGTTTGCATCTGTAACAAGAGAAACAAAGTTTATTGCAACCATATATTCAATGCCAATATTAAATATATTTGAAAAACCAACAAAGTAAATTATAAACATAAATATATAAGAAAATATTGTCATGGACTCATATTTAAAATTTGATAAAATATTAAAATCGAATTTAAATTTTCTTAATTCAAATAACAGTAAAGCAAAAGTGTATAATGCTATTACTATTAAAGTGAAAGTTATGATTATAATTTGGTTGCTAGTCATTAAAGACAAAGTAATTAAAACAAAAAAGTTTAAGGCATTAAAAACAAGTAAATGAAAATTTGCTTTTTTCTCTTTATCTTCAAAATACATTTTTTCAATAATAAAAGAAAATACATTTTGTATAAAAAGTTGAATAATTGAATATAGTGCAAAATTTCTATAAACTTCAACTTCCATATTCATAAATTTTATATAAGGATCTAAAAATATAATAAATAAACCGTA
>CAMUJQ010000074.1 GCA_947089305.1 uncultured Clostridia bacterium | reverse complement strand
GGCACACTGCTTACAGCAATTATATTTTTAGCATTATTTTGTGCTGTACCTTTGATACGTTTAGCAATTATGATATTGATTTATAAAGTGACAGCAGCAGTATCAGAGCCGATTTGTGAAAGTCGTATTGTAAAATGTATCAATGCCGCAGGTGATTTTTCTGTATTACTTTTTGGAGCATTGTTTTTAGTAGAATGTATGTTTTTATTTTCAGCAATATTGTTGTTAACATTTTTTTGAGAAAGAGAGGCGCAATAGGAATGTTAGGAGCTTTTTCAGCATATATAAAAAACATAGCAGTATTTACATTGTTTGCGGCATTTGCGGAATTGATTATGCCAGAAAATAATTTTAAAAAGTATATCAGTATGGTAATGGGATTGCTTTTGATTACTGCGGTATTAAAACCAATGCTTTTGATATTTCAAAAAGGTACAGATTTGGAGTGGCAGACAATACAAAAAACAGTATCTCTTTGGACACAACAATATCATATTGAAAATGGTATACAAGAGCAATGGGAACATGAAATGATAATAGATATTTATCAAAAAGAATTAGAACAAAAATGGACAGAAGAATTAAAAAATACATTTCACACGGATACTGTTTCGGTGTATACGGAAATTTCTAAACAGTCAGAAAATTATGGTGATGTGCTGAGTGTCAACATAATGGGAGCGTGTGGAAAAGGGGAGGAGATGAAACAATATTTGAAAAAGAATTATACTGTTGGTGATGTTTTTGTAAATGATGAATAATAGAACAAATATTAATTCAATAAAAAAATTCCAATTTATAATTTATTAAAAATTATAAATGGAACTTTTTAATGACAATTAGTTATGTTTTTTTTGTTTATTATTAAATGCGAATTGTATAATAGTAAAAGCAATTATGTTTACAAGTAATGCAACTGGCCAAATTAACCAAGATAAATACCATTTAGTTAGAGTTAATAATAAAATCATAAAAGTAATTATAACTATAGGGTAGAAGATATTTAAAAATAAGTTTTTAATTGTTCTTAATCTAATTTTTGCATAAGAGAAATTTTCAATTTGTAATAGGCTATTAAAAACATTATCTAAGTGTTTTACATAGGCGCATAAACATGCTCCAACTGCTAATAAAATAAAGAATAATATATAACAAAGAAGTGTTATTCTTTTTGTTGTTAATGCTGGAAATATATCTCCTGTGATGCCAAAGATGAGAGGAAATAAAGATAATATACAAAGTATTAAGCCAACTAAGTTAAATATAAAATAAGTTTTATTAAAGTTTTGCTTTTGATTTAATACATAATGCTTTGCGTCACTGTCTAACTCAATACAAGACTTTTTTATATTAATAAGTTTATTTTCGTTATTATTTACACTAAGAAATAATGCCGTTGCGGCTGCAAATAATACTAAGAAAATTGCAAAACCAAAAATAAACGCATAAAAATTTCCAATAACATGAGGGTAGTGTAAACTAAGTTCAAATAAAATAATAAAGCCAGAAAAAGAAAGAATACTTAATAAAACGCCTATTGCAAAAAGTAGTTTAGACTTATTAGCATTGTTTATGCAACTTTGTGCTTCAGCTGTTGAAAACCTAATAGTTTTTCTTTCTTGAAATTTAACGTTGCTTGTTTCATCTATTTGTAAATTATCGTTAAGTAAAAGGTCCATGGAAACATTAAATAGTTTACCTATTTCAACAATTTTATCTATTTCAGGCATTGCTTGTGCACCTTCCCATTTTGAAACAGATTGCCTCGTTACATTTAATTTGTAAGCTAATTCTTCTTGACTTAAGCCACTTTTTTTTCTAAGTAAAATAAGTTTATCTGCTAAAATCATTTTTTTCTCCTTTCTATTTTATATTAATATTATAAAAAAATTTATAGTTGCATACAAGCATTTTAAGTTGGAAATTTGTCAACTATAGGTTGCATCATATTAATTTTTCAACATTTTCAAAATAAAAAAGCAAAAATTAGGTTTATTCTAGAATATTATTAATTTATGTAGCCTCTAAAAATATGGAATAAATATTTACAGTAGTGGCGCAACTTCTTAAGAGAAAAAAGTTTTTAACGCTTCTACCTAGTTACAAAATTAGTTTCACTAAAAGTTCTCTCATTAGAAAAATCGCCAAATTTAAGGTTTGTTATAATAAATTTTAATATTTTTTTAAATTGTCTATTATAATACCAAATTCATAAATTAGATTCCCACCCGCGTGGGAATAATATAAAGACATTTTTTCGCCTATGAGTTTTTTGTGGAGTAAAAAATTTACATAAATATATTTTTAAACAATATACATTAAACAATAATTTTGCTATAATTAACGTAAGGAGATACTTATGAAAAAATTTTCTAAAAATTTGATTATTGTTTTTATGTTTTTTCTAGGATGTAGTTTGTTTTCTGCTTGTTTCCCAAATAAATCTGAAATGTTTGAATATGGATTAAAAGTTGGAGATGTATATTATATAAAAAGCATTAATTCAAAAGACATTGAAAATGTTATTATCCCAGAAAGTTATAAAGGAAAAAAAATAGTAGGAATTGATAGAGAAGCATTTAAAGACTGTGTCAAATTAAAAAGTATAGTTTTACCAGAAGGGGTTGTTGAGATAGGAGATGATGCTTTTGTTAATTGTACATCATTAGAAACTATTCAATTGCCAAATAGTATTGAAAAGATTGGTGTAGATGCTTTTAAAAATTGTGATAGCCTTAAATATTATACATATCAAAATGGATATTATCTTGGAAATCGAAATAATAATTTTGTTACATTAATTAAAGGCATTGACAATTCAGTTGAAACTTTCTCGGTAAATGATAACTGTTCAGTAATATATTCTGGTGCATTTGATTCATTTTCTGCATTGAAAAATATAAATATGCCTTACTCAATAAAAAATATCGGATATAGAGCTTTTAGTTTTTGTTCATCGCTTGAAAATTTTACAGTACCAAATTATGTTAAAGAATTTTCAATTACATGGTTTGAAATGTGTAATTCATTAAAAAAAATAACAATTACTGCGAATGTAAAAATTATAGATATACCAACATATAGTACAACATGTAAAAATCTTGAAGAGTTTTCTGTTTATAGCACTAATTCAAAATTTGCCGCTAAAGATGGTGTATTATACTCAAAAGATTTAAAAACATTGCTTAGTTATCCAACAGGAAAAGTTGGATCAAGTTTCAATATTCCTTCACATGTGAATACTTTAACGACTTATGCATTTAATGGTTGCGACAATTTGACAAGCCTTTCTATGTGGCCAACAACTGAAAATTTAAGATCTGGCGCTGTAATTAATTGTAAAAATTTACATACTTTATCATTTAATGGAACAACGACAGAATGGATTAAAATAGATAATGCGAATTTAGGGTGGGATCCTAGTTTTGTTGTTAATAAAGTTAAATGTTCAAATGGGACTTTAAATAGATCTAAAGCATAGTTTATATTTTTATTAAATTGCCGTTATCGGCAATTTTTTTATATAATATATTTTTTTGCTCGCTTTATTTTTAGAATTTGTTCATATTAATTTTTTAAAAAGTTAAATAAAGTGATTTGAAAGAAAACGCTTTGTTTATTGAAAAATAAACTAATAGAATACTAGCTAAATATTTATAACGAAAAAAGTCGCCAGAAATTTAATAGACTAGTGACCATATTTGGCCAAGAGGGAGAGAATTTATATACACTCAAAACTTTTTAATACTTTTAACAATCTTTTCGTCAAAATTTTATGACTTACTATTGTTAAATGAATTTCATCAATTCCTACTTGCAAGTCAATATTATTAACATAAACTATATTGTTTTCTTTGCAATATTTGCATATAGCGAATTCACTTCTAAAATCTTTTTAGCTACACCTTTATAGTTATCATTTACTTTGCAATAAGTTGTTTGTTCATTTATAGTTGGAAGCCCAGAGATTATAATTGATGGAACAGATTTATTAATATGTGATTTATTATTTTTAATAAATTTAATATAATTATCAATCATTTTTACAATGTCTGTTGCAGTATTGTTAAATTCTTTTTTAATTCATTTGTTCCAAGAATAAGAATTACTATATATTTTTTGCCGTGAGTGTTTAAACAGGTTTTTAAGTAAGTAAATCCATTTCTTCCTTCTTTATTTGGTCTGTTATCGTTAGAAAATAAACTTCTAGAATTTAAGCCCTCTTCAATAATTTCAAAACTATTTCACAGTTGATGTTGAAGTAATTTTGTCCACCTTTGATTTTCATTGTATCTTTGGTGATCTGTTCCTGAAATATAACTTAAAGTATTTGAATCACCATAAAACAAAACTATTTTCATAACTATCTTCAATAAATGTCATGCAAATTATTATTTTAATTTCAAAACATTTCCAGATAAAAAATATGTAACTTGTTTATAGCGCGAATTGTTATCTGTTGTCGCCGGTTCAAAATGTCAATTCAACTTGCCCCTAAAAATTCGAACTCTCCAACATAATTCCAACAAAAAAAATGCGAACTCATTAAAATTGGCGTTCGTATTTTTTACCTTTGGCGGAGGAATAGGG
>CAMUJQ010000073.1 GCA_947089305.1 uncultured Clostridia bacterium | reverse complement strand
AAAAGATGAAAACGATGATGGTAATGTAATTATGGAAATTCGTGGTGGAGCTGGCGGAGATGAAGCAAGTTTATTTGCGGGAAATTTATATAGAATGTATAAAATGTATGCAGATAGACAAGGTTTTAAAACTGAATTAATTGATATAAACGAAACACTTGCAGGTGGAATAAAAGAAGTAAGTTTTATTATTTCAGGGCAAGGCACCTATAAAAAACTTAAATTTGAAAGTGGTGTACATCGTGTTCAACGTGTTCCTGAAACTGAGAGCCAAGGTCGCGTTCACACTTCAACAGCAACAGTTGCCGTTTTACCAGAAGAACCTGAGGTTGAAGTGGAAATTCTTGATAAAGATATAAGAGTGGATAACTATTGTGCAAGTGGCGCAGGCGGCCAACATGTAAACAAAACTGAAAGCGCCGTTAGAATTACTCACTTTCCTACTGGCATTGTTGTTACCTGCCAAGATGAAAGAAGTAAAATTAAAAATATGGAAAAAGCAATGAAAGTTTTAAAGGCAAAAATATATGACCTTAAAAAACAAGAAGCTGAAGCTGAATATGCAAAAAATCGTAAAGACCAAGTTGGAACGGGAGATCGCAGTGAACGAATTAGAACATATAACTATCCGCAAGGCCGTGTAACTGACCACCGTATTGGCTTAACGATGTATAACTTAACAGACTTTATGAATGGCGACATTGATGAAATGGTTGAAGCTCTTAACTTAGATTATCAACAAAAACTTTTAGAACATCAAACAGAACAATAAAAAACAGACTTAATTGTCTGTTTTTTTGTTTATAATTTTATCAATATCTTCTGACTTTTTTATTTTATTTTTTAAAGGTGTTTTATATAAAACATAAAGCACATAAAAGATTAGAAAAACGAAAGTTAAAATAATAGTTAATAAATACCAGCCTTGGCTATTTGGGTAAACATAATACATTGTGATTGAATTAGAGGTTTCAACTTGTTCACTATTATATTGCCAGGTATGATAATAAACACCTTTTCTTGAATAAGTTCTTGTTGCATTGCTTCTAAGCTTTTTATCTTTTGTTGCAAAAACTTGCACAAAGGTTACATCTTCTTTAATATCAAAACTAGAAAAATTTTGTTTTAAAAATTCAACTAAACTATCTTCTCCTGTTAAAAGCAAAGAGGCTCTAAAACTTGAATCTGATTTTATATAATGCTTGTATGTAAATAAATCTTTAGTCCAAAAATCAGCTCCGCTATCTTCTTTATCATCTTCCCCCGAATTCGGATTTAAAATGGCTTGACCTTTCAAATAGTCTTCATAGGTTTCAAAAGTTAAAATAAATCTTGCGTTATCGGTAGCATTCCAGTCTACCAAATTATAGTTTTGCCCGTCACAAATAATTTCAACATTATATTTTGGTCTAAGTGCTTCATCAACAGCATTTAACTTTTTTTCTATTGAATTAACTTTATATAAATGCATTTGCAATAATATAAAAGTCATAAGCTCAGCACTTGTTGGGCTTACCTTATCAGTTAAAAGCGATTCATTATGAACTTTATCTATTTTATCTTTATCTAAATTTACTTCTAAGCCTGATTGAATTTGTCCCTCTGGAGTAATTATAAAAAATTGCTCTACCTTAGCGCACCCAGTAAAGCACAACATTACAAATACTAAAACAAACAAAACTTTTACAAATTTCTTCATTATTATCATTATACTATTAAAGTGAAAAAAATAAAAGCAAATTTACTTTTATTTTTTATTTCATTTAGTTCTTTTAAAAATCAAATTAAATTTTCTATAATAATTTAATATAAACCACGAGGTTTTAAAATTTTATCTTCAACTTGGTCGTTAACCATAGAATTATATAAATCATTACGGTTTTCTTTTTCTCTTTTTAAGTAATAAATAATATCTTCATCTTCTAGTAATTCTTTTTGCAACGCTTCTATATCGTCATCATGATAATTAGTTGTTTGCATTTTTCCATCTATAATTTCACTTTTACTTCTATTTGAATCTAAAACATTATATATGTAATTTGATAAACCCTCGCCATTACATATTTTGGCAGTTTTAAGCACTAGCTCTTTATGTTCTTTTACTTGGTCTAAAGCTAAAAGTTTTAATGATTCAAAACCGTCAACTTGGGTGCCAACCTCAACTAATTTTGCAAAAAATGGAATATCCTTAGGAATATTACCTAAAGTGTGCCAGCCAAAAGTTTTAACCATATTACACAAGTTTTCCTCAGAAATTTCTCTCATAACTCGTTCATACTCGTGTAATACATTTTCTTTGTTGCTTGAATCAAATAGCAAATTCTGCAAAATGTGTGGAAAATCTTCAGTTGGAAATCTTTCCATTAATTTATTTACAAATTCAGAATTATGCAAATACTCTTTAAACTTAGCAAGAGTTGGCGCTAAAGTTTGCTCACCCCATTGTGACACGGCATTGTCGTGATTATGAACAACATTAACATAATTAACCATAAAATCTATATCTTGCTTTAATTCATCTTTTGGAGGATATATATTTGTAGTTTCAAAATTTGCTTTATATAAATTAATTAAAAATTCATTATCATCTGCAAGTTCACTTGGAAGTTGCATTTTTTCAAGTTCATCTAAATTTGTTGATGCATTAACATAATTTAAAATTTTGAGTTTAATTTCTTCTAAAGAATCTTTCTTTTTAATTTTTGCCAACTTATAAAACTTCTTTAAGTTTTTTTCTTGAAGTTTTAAAGCTTTTTTATCTTCCTTAGTTTGCTCCATTATTTACTCCTTTCTAATATTAGTTTAACATAATATTAAAAATTTTTCAACTTTTTTATTTTTGTTTTATTTTTACTATGCTTTTACTTTTTTAACTGGTTTTGGTAATTTGTTTAAAACAGTTACACTTGCACTGTTGTTGTCTATTAACTCTTTATCATAATCATTAATTAAATATTGCTCCCTACTAAACCCGCCCGCATCAAAACTGCCAGAAACAGTTTTATCTCCAATTAGTAGCCAATTTTCTTTTTCATAAATTATTCCTGAGTTAAATATTTTATGTACTTGTTTTAATGTTAAATTATGATGAACTATAAATTCTATTTTGGCATTGTCATCAAAAGCCAATGTATCAATTTTAATAGAATTTTCAAATGGAGCAATAATTTTAGCTTTATCAATTCCTTTAAAACAATAAGGAGAGATTTCTATTGCACCGTCAACATATTTTTTTATTTTTTTAATGCAAAAGAATTGCCAACTGTTATTTATTTCTTTGTAATTGAGCTTTGGCATTTCAAACAATTCGCTTGGTGCAATACAAGGTAAAATAATTGTATCAATTTTATCATTACTTAAAGGAACGAACTTTAGAATTTTATTACCACTAACTTCAAAGCCATATTCTGGATTTTTATTGGCATCAAACTTAATATACATGTTTTTGCATTTAATTGGAAAATTCATATTGCTTCCTCAACTTTTTATAGATGCAATATTATTATGAAAATCTAAAAGAAAATGTTTTTTTATCCTGCATACACAGGCCAATGTAGTTATTATACAAAACAACAACGCACAAAAAAAGCCGTTTGGCTTTTTTGGTGCAGCGAGCGGGACTTGCTTTTTAGCAAGTGTAGAAAACTTGTTTTCGTGAACGTAGCGTCAGCCGCACACCGTGCGGGTTCACTGGGCGTTAGCACAGCGCAAAACTTTAGTTTTGCATAAGTCACGCAACGCACAAAAAAAGCCGTTCGGCTTTTTTTGGTGCAGCGAGCGGGACTTGAACCCGCACGGGTTACCCCATATGCTCCTTAGACATACGCGTATACCACTTCCGCCACCGCTGCAAGTGTAAACATTTTACTACAAAAAAAAGCTGTTGTCAAGCAACACAAAGTTGTTTTATTTTTAACTTACTTATTTGTTGAACTATTTATGCTAACTGACGGTTTGATATTGTTGTCAATAGAATTATCTATTGGCATATAATTTTCACAAACATGACCTACATATGTTATACTTAAATTTTTACAACAAATACCCCTATCCTCCCCAACTAAAACAAAATTATGAATAGTGTAATATTGTTTGTATAAAAGACAATTTTTACAGCATTTCTTACATCATAATTTATTCATACAATCTCCAATTTTTAATACATATATTATATATAGAATATTCTATATGTCAAGTTTTTTAATAGAATTTTCTATATAATAAATTTGAAATGAATAATTTAAAAGAAGAAAATATAATTAATATATTAAAAGACATAATGAATGAATTTGGCTATACACAAAAACAACTTGCTGAAAAAATTGGTATTAAGCAAAGTCAAGTTAGTGAATGGCTAAAAGGTAAAAGCAAGCCAGGTTATGATAATTTAAAAGCTATATGTATAAATCTTGGTATTTCTGGCGATCGCATTTTAGGGCTTGATATTTATAATTAGTATAGAATTTTCTATATTTAATACATAAAATTAATAATTTTTATACACTCTATATAGAGAAAAACTATGGAAATAATTAATATATTAAAAGACATAATGAATGAATTTGGCTATACACAAAAACAATTTGCTGAAAAAATTGGTGTTAAACAAAGTCAAATTAGTGAATGGCTAAAGGGTAAAAGCAAGCCTGGTTATGATAGTTTAAAAGCTATATGTATTAATCTTGGTATTTCTGGCGACCGCATTTTAGGGCTTTCTG
>CAMUJQ010000072.1 GCA_947089305.1 uncultured Clostridia bacterium | reverse complement strand
AAAAAAATACAAAATTAAAAAAATGTCAAAAAATTGCTTGCTCAGTTTAAATTTTTTTGTGTATAATAAAAAGTAACTAATTTAAAATATAGGAGTTATACATATGAAATTAGAATTGGTTGAAACAAAAAAACAAGCAAAAGAATTTGTTCAATTTCCTCTTGATTTATATAAAAAAAATCCATACTATGTTCCACAATTTTTTAGTGATGAATTAAAAGTTATTGATCCAAAAAATCGCGAAACTGAAAAATATTACTTAGAAGCTTATCTTGTTAGAGATGATAATGGTAAGGTTCTAGGTCGTGTAGCCGCTGTTTTACATAAACAATATAATGAATTATATAAGGCAAAAACAGTGAGATTCTCTCGCCTTGATTTTGTTGACAATATTGAGGTTGTTAAACTTTTGATGTGGGGGGGGGTAGAAGAATTCGCTAAAAGATATGACACTGAAAAAATTATGGGCCCCATGGGAGTTATTGACCAAGACCGTGAAGGACTTTTAATTGAAGGTTTTAACGATATTTCAACTTTTTCACTAAATTTTAATTATGATTATTATTTTAAACACTTAAAAGAATGTGGGTATCTTGTTGACGCTGAATGGGATGAATGGCAAATCTTCCCTGATACGATTGATGTTCCCCGCTTTGAGCGCATGAGCAAAGCTGTTCTTAAACGCTATAATTTACACATGGTTACAAAAGGTTCCACCAAAAAAATTATTAATGAATATAAATATAAAATTTTTGATTTTATAAATGAAACCTATGGTCACTTATACGGCTATGTGCCCGTTACGCATGAAGATGTTGATAGACTTGTAAAATCATTTTCAATAGCACTAAAAAAAGATTATTTATGTATTGTTTTAGATGAAAATAATGAAGTTGCAGCCTTTGGATTAACTATACCAGCAATTTCACATGCTGTTAATAAATGCCAAGGAAAAATGAATTTAAAAGGAATTTTTAGTTTACTTCATAATATTAGCCACCCTAAATTTTTGGAATTGCTTTTAATTGGAGTAAAAGATAAATATAAACAAGGTGGTCTTCCTTTTGTAATATTTAACCACATTATGGCAATTGCTAAAAAGAAAAAAATTAAATATGCTGAAACAAATGCTCAACTTAAAACAAATACTGAAATTCATAAATTGTTTGAACACTTTAATCCTAAAAAAGTTAGAGAACGTGTTGCTCTTTATAAAAATATTTAAAACTCCTTTTGGAGTTTTTTTATTATGAAATTTACTTTATCAAGTTGTAAATTCTTTTGTTCTTCTACCCCCCCCCTTTAACTACTTTGCTTATATCCTTGCTTTTCAACAGCCTTTAAGCCTCGCAAAATGCTTGCGTTTATTTTAAAATGCTTTTATAATATATTCATGAAAAATATAACAATATATACAGACGGCGCATGTAGTGGAAACCCTGGTTGTGGGGGTTGGGGCGCTATATTAATGTTTAATGATTTGAAAAAAGAAATTAGTGGCTTTGACCCAAACACAACAAATAATAAAATGGAATTAACAGCTGCAATTGAAGCACTTAAACTTTTAAAAGAAAAATGCAAAATAACTTTGTATTCAGATAGTGCTTATTTGTGCAACGCATTTAATAATAATTGGATTGCTAATTGGCAAAAAAATGGTTGGATAGGCAGCAATAAAGCCCCCGTTAAAAATAAAGAACTTTGGGAACAACTAATCTATTTTTATAATTTTCATGAATTAACCTTTATTAAAGTTAAAGGTCATGCCGACAATGAATATAATAATCGCTGTGACGCCCTCGCAACGGGTGAAATTAAAAAACATCTAAATTAAATTTTTTTAAATTTGTTGTGCAAGGTTTTCGTTAATTACTTTCCTTTCTTTAAATGTTATTATTTTTAAACAAAAAAACAACTTCAAATGAAGTTGTTTTTTTATTATTCAAAACGTGGAGGCTCTTCTAAATAAACACCATTATTATCAAAATACATATTTGATAAATTATCTATGAATGAAGAATTCCAGCCTTCTGGTTTTTCTTTAAGCGCACAATAAACATTAGTATACTCTCCGAATGCAGAATAGCCTATTTCTTTAACTCCTGCCGGTATAACAACATTTAATAAACTTTCGCACCCAGCAAAGGCATTATTTCCAATATATTCTAAATTGTTTGATAAGAAAACATTTCTTAAAGATAAACATTCAACAAAAGCTTCATATCCAATACCTTTCACATTAGGTAATGAAATAGATTTTAAATTAGTACACTTAAAGAATGTTCCAGGCTGAATTGTATCAACACTCGCTGGGATTGAAACACTTTCCAAATTACTACAACCAGCAAACATGCCTTCTGGAATTTCTAGAATACCTGCTCCAAATGTTACATGTTTTAAAAAGTGCTTATTCATAAAACCTTGTCCATTCATAATTCTGACATTATAAATGTTACCATCATTATATATTTTACTTGGTATCGTTATTGATTCAATTCCTATATCTTTTACTTCATGAATTGTTGCAACATCTCCAGAAAATGTTATATCAAATAACTCGCTATAATAATTGTCATCTCTAACAAAGTTGTCTCTAGGAATTGCTAAACGATCTACATAATAGTCATAATAATTTTCAAGCATTTCAGAATTAATAACGCAAACTTCTACTAGACTATTCACAAAAGTATTTCCATCAAACAGATCAATTGGATCCTCTTGACTTTGAATTTCAACATATTTTAGTTTTTGACAGTCATCAAAAGCAAATTGTCCAATATATTTAATATTTCCAGGAATAAAAATACTAGTTAAGCCGGAATCTAAAAAAGCCCCCATGCCTATGGCTTTTAAACCACTACCTAATGTAATAGTCTTTAAACTATTGCAATGCCTAAAAGCTGTGTCGCCAATTTCTTCAACATTACCTGGTATATTGATGCTTTGTAACATTACGCAACCGCTAAATGCTGATTCTCCAATTTTAGTTAAACTAGCTGGCAATACAATACCAGTTAAAGCAGGACATTCAGCAAAAGCTCTTTGATCTATTTCAATAATAGTATCTGGTAAAATAATGTTTGTTACATAACCACAATTTTCAAATAATGAGTTACCTATTTTTGTAACTGTATAAACTTTATTTCTTATTAAAATTTTTCTTGGAATCACAAAAGAAGTTGTCTGCATATTGCCATCTCTATACATAATTACTGCTGTTTTATTAGTTTCATCTAAAACTTCTGCGTCAACATATATAGGCCCTTTTTCAACAAATATATCAGCACTAACTCCATATTCACTTGCTTTTGCCTCATAGGCTTCCAACATTCCATTTGGAACTATTATTGCTGTAACAGTACTTGGGAAAATACTTGTCATAATTGCTGAGCCTGGTTGCAATCCTGATGGTGGAGCTCCTTTAAATTCAATAGTTGGCGATTTTACTCCCAAAAATGCCCAATTACCTATAGAGGTAACTGTACTAGGAATTGTCAAACTACTCAATGGACAGCTATTAAAAGCACTTGCACCTATAGTTGTTACACCTTCTGGAATAACAATATTAGTTAAAGCGTGACAGTTTTCAAATGCAGACTCAGAAATTACTTTTAAATCATTTGATAATATTACACTTTTTAAACTTGGCGAAGCAGCAAAAGCCGCTGTTCCAAGAGTTGTAACATGCTGTAAATTAACGCTTTGCAACTTATTCCCATAAAATGCATAGCTTGAAATACTACTAACAGAGCTAGGTAAATCCATACTTGTTATTGCTTTCATATAAAATGCATGACTACCAATACTAGTTACACCATTTGGTATTTTAGTATTATTACATCCCAAAATTAGTGCATCAGTACTTGTTCTAATTAATGCATTACAATTCTCTCTACTATCAAAAGTTGTGTTTCCACTAGCTACAGTTATTTTTTCAATACTATTACAACCATAAAAAGAATAAGAACTAATGCTTGTAATTGTACTAGGAAAATAAATACTTCTTATATTTCTACCATAAAATGCGTTATCTCCAATGGCTGTTACTGTATATAAATTTCCATTGATTAGCACTTTATTTGGAATATATAAATCAGTTAAAGTATTATCACTTAAGCCTGTAATCTGAGCAGTTTTTGAAGATTCGTTAAGCACTGTTGCTGTGTAATCAGCATAACCCCATAACACAGGTCGATCATCTGGGTTCCAACCGTCTTGCCAGCCACTTGGTTTAGATGCAGCGCGACAATAAATTGTTAAATTGCTACAGCCACCAAAAACATTTTGCATGAATGATTCCCCCATTGTTACAACAGAACTTGGTATAACTATTCTGCTTAAACTAGAACAATTTATAAATGCTTGACCAGATATTCTAGTTACATTTTCTGGTATAACAATGTTAGTTAAACTTGTACAATCCATAAACGCATAAGGATTTATAGCAGTTAAACTTTCTGGTAAAATTATTTCTTGTAAACTAGAGCAATTATTAAACGCACTAGTATCAATAGTGGTTACTCCATTAGGAATGTTAATAGTTGTTAAACTAGTACAACTATAAAATGTTGTATTTTCTATTGTTTTAAGTGAAGTTGACAAAACAACGTTAGATAGTTTTGAACATTCTGAAAATGCGCTATAGCTCAACTGAGTTACAGTATTTGGCAAGGTTACCGACGTTAAATTGCTACAATTTGAAAATGCTATCCCGCCAATGCTTTGCACTCCATAACTTATTTGTAGCGTTATTAATCCCGTACAGCCATAGAATGCTTCGCTTCCAATTGATGTAACCGT
>CAMUJQ010000071.1 GCA_947089305.1 uncultured Clostridia bacterium | reverse complement strand
CCCATTTCTTTTACACATATAGAAAAGTTTTTAATTCCTTTATATTTATCTTCTAAAGAAATTAACTCATGATAGTGTGTTGAGAATAATACTTTAGCGCTTATTGTGTTAACTAAGTGTTCAAGTATTGCTTGTGCAATAGCCATACCATCTAAGGTTGATGTTCCTCTGCCGACTTCGTCTAAAACTATCAAACTCCTATCAGTTGCATTTCTTAGAATATTTGCAACCTCAACCATTTCTACCATAAATGTACTTTGACCAAATGCTATGTCGTCACTTGCACCTATTCTAGTAAATACCTTATCTATTAAACCAATTTCTGCTTCTTTTGCAGGGACATAACCACCCATTTGAGCCATAAGAACAATTAATGCTACTTGGCGCATGTAGGTTGACTTACCACTCATATTAGGGCCTGTAATAAGCATTATTTTATTTTCTTCACTATCAAGATTAGTATTATTAGGAACAAATCTCATACGAGTTGTTTGTTCTACTATTGGATGTCTGCCATCTATTATTTTTAAAACCTTATCAGTAGTTATCTTTGGTTTTACATATCCGTTCTTGTGTGCAACGAAAGCAAATGTTGATAAAAAGTCTATATCTCCAATTGCCTCTCCTGTTGACAATAAATCATCAATTCTATCTTTAAGATGTTCTTTAATATCTTCAAAAATTCCGCGTTCTAATCGTAAAATCTTTTCTTCAGCCCCTAGGAATTTTTGCTCTAGTTCTTTTAATTCTTGTGTTATATATCTTTCAGAATTTGTTGTAGTTTGCTTTCTAACATAGTTAAGCGGTACAAGTGCTTTTTGGCTATTTGGAACATCAATATAAAAACCAAATACACTTGTGTATCCAACTTTTAAATTTTTGATGCCAGTAGCTTCTTTTTCTCTAGTTTCAATTAAACTAATTCTCTTTTGACTAAATTCTTTAATATCAATTAATTCGTCAAGTTCAGGGCTTATTCCTTTTTTTATTGTTCCCATAGTAGTAAAGTTATTAGAAAATTTTGATGAGTCAATAGCAGCCTCAATCATTTGTATTTCACTAGAAAAATCTTTAATATTGTTTAAATCTTTTTGCAACAATTCGCTTTGGCAATTTTTTAATAATAATTTTATCTCTTTTAAAATATTTAAACCTGAAGCTAGTTGTAATGCATCACCAGGACAAAAGTTAATGCTTGCAAGTTTTGAAGATAATCTCTGTATGTCGCTTATTTTTTTAAGAGTTTCTCTTAAACTTATAAGTAAACTGTTATTTTCAAAAAACTCACTAATAGCATTTTGTCTAAGCATAATTTTATCGATATTACAAAGTGGTTCACTAACAACTTGATTTATTTTACGTCCACCCATGCTGCATGAATTATGAGAAAGCACAGATAATAAACTATTATGTTTTTTTCCATCGTGTGAACTTTGCATTAAATCTAAATTTTTTCTAGCAACTGCATCCATTGCAACAAAGTTATTTTTCTCAATAATATCAACTTTCGTCATTTGTATAGGAAGTTGTTTTTGATTATATTCAGCGTAACACACAAGATTGCAACAAGCTTTAATTATTGCCTCATTATTAGAATTAAAGGTTTTAATTTTTTCTTTTAATATTTTTTTTGCTTCATCGATATTATATTCAAAAAACTGTCCTTTTTCAATATGAGGAACAAACTCTTTATCAATACAATTAATTTTATTATTTAACTCAAAGGCTTTTTCATTACCTAAAATTTCTTTAGGACTAGTTTGGCTTAAAATAGTATTTAATTCTTCTATTAAATTACTATCACAACTACATGCAAAAAATTCCCCAGTTGATACATCCGCATAAGCTATTGCTCCGCAGTCATTATCTTTAGCATAAATAGAAGCAATGAAATTATTAGAATTATCGGTAAGAAGCCCTTTTTCCATTATTGTGCCTGGAGTAATAATTTGAGTTACATCTCTTTCTACAAGACCCTTTTTAGCACCAGCCTCTGTTAGCTGTTCACATACTGCAACCTTATAGCCCTTATTTAATAATTTAGCAATATAAGTTTCTGCGCTTTTATATGGAACACCACACATAGGAGCTTTTTCTGGCAAGCCACAAGCTTTGCTAGTTAATGTTAGTCCTAATTCTGCTGAGATTTTAATTGCATCTTCATAAAACAATTCATAAAAATCGCCAAGTCTATAAAATAATATACAACCCTCATACTCTTGCTTTTTAGTTAGATAATGTATCATCATATCAGATAGGCCTTGTCTTTGTGCCATTCTATTTCCCCTTTTGTTCTTTAATAATTTGTTTTTGTAAATTTAAAACTTCGTTAACTCTTCTTCGCTTTATTAAAATTGGAACTTGACCTTCCATTTTCTCCGCAACTGTACCTTTTCTTTTAGAGTAAATAAATGCAAAAATTTGTGAAAACTTCACTTCTTTAATTAAAGTAATTGTATCTTGAAAATCTTCTTCTGTTTCACCTGGAAATCCTACAATAATATCTGTTGAAATATTTGCGTCAGGAATTTTAGTTTTAATTTTTTTAATTATGCCTAAATAATGCTCTCGAGTATATCTTCTATTCATAGCCTCTAAAACTTTAGTTGATCCGCTTTGACAAGGCAAATGAATGTCATGCGATATTTTTTCAGTTGTAGCTATTGTCTCTATAAGTTCATCACTTAAATCCTTTGGGTGACTTGTCATAAACTTAATTTTAAAGTCTCCAGGAAGTAAAGCTATTTCTTTTAACAGTTTACTAAAATTTGAACCATCTTTTAAATCATTTCCGTAACTATTAACATTTTGACCAAGAAGTGTAATTGATTTATATTTTCCTTCACTTATAATTTGTTTACATTCTTCTAATATATCTTTTTCAAGTCTACTTCTTTCTCTTCCTCTTACAAATGGAACAATGCAATAAGTACAAAAATTATTACACCCATAAGTTATATTTACATATGCATTATCATCCTTACCATCTCTATTAAATTCAAAATTTTCAGGAGGCAAAGGAGAATTATATTCTAACTCAACAACATGCTTTTTACCATTAAGTCTTTCTTGTAAAAATTGTTTAAATAAATATAAGTTTTGAGTACCAAAAATAATATCTATAAATGGAAATTTGTCGAGTAATTTTTCTGCCACCCCTTTTTGTTGTGGCATACAACCACCCACAGCAATTATTACATTAGGATTCTTTTTCTTATAACCTTTTAGTGCTCCAATATTTCCGCAAGCTTTATTCTCTGCATTTTCTCTAATGCAACATGTATTAAAAACTATAACATCGGCATTTGTTGGCTTTAATGTTTCTTGTAATCCAAAATCTAAAAGCATTCCTGAAAGTTTTTCACTCTCATGAACATTCATTTGACAACCATAAGTAACTATACAAAATTTTTCCATAAACTCATTATACAAATATTTCGACAAAATAACAAGCATATTTTACAAATCTATACAAAACATATTAATATGACAAAGAAAAAAAACATTGTTTTCAAAATAATATTTTATAGTTTAATTATTTTAAGTGCTGTGCTTATAGGCTTTTCTGCATACATTGGCGTTAAATTATTCGAGTATAATAGATTGCCAATTAATTTAAATGCCTTAAATGAAGAACGCCCAGTTTTTTATGATATTAATAACAATGAAATTTTAAGTTCAAAAAATTTAATTTGTGATATTGAAGAATTAAAAGATTATACAAAAAGTGCTTTTATTAGCATTGAAGATAAAACATTTTATACTCATAAAGGTGTTAATTTAAAACGCATTGTTAAAGCCAGCATTGATAATGCAAAAAGCAAAAGTCTTGTAGCTGGAGGAAGTACAATTACTCAACAGCTTGCAAAAAATTTATATTTATCTAATGATAAAACTTTGAATAGAAAGCTCAAAGAATATGTAATTGCAAAAAAAATTGAAAAAAACTTTTCTAAAGACCAAATTTTAGAAAGTTATTTAAACAATATTTATTTTGGAAAAAATTCATATGGTATTAAACAAGCAAGTTTAACTTATTTTAACAAAGATGTTACTGAACTTACAATAAATGAAAGTGCTTATTTAGCCGGCTTAATTAACTCTCCTTCTAGGCTCTCTATCGATACAATAAGTGCAAATAATAGAAAAAATTTAGTTTTAAAAGAAATGCTTAAAGATAATAAAATAAGTGAAAATGAATGTAATGAATTAATAAATACTGATATTATTTTGAATTCGAATGATACCAACTTTTTAGCTGAAAATTACATAAATGCCGCAGTTAAAGAAGTTGCAAAAAAACTCAATTTAACTGAAGATGATATATACAATAGCAATATTAAAATATATACAAATTTAGATTTAGATAAACAAAAAATGCTTTATAAGGAGCTTAATAGCACCGTAGACAAACAATATAACTTCAGTGGAATAATTATCGACAATAAAACAAATGCTGTAAAAGCTTTTGTTTCAAGTGTTCAAAACGCTAATTCTATTTTAAGACAACCTGGCAGTGTAATTAAACCTATGTTAGTTTATGCTCCTGCTATTGAGCATAATGTAATCAATGAATATACCTTAATTAACAATGAACAAACTGATTTTAATAACTATAAACCAAAAAATGCAAATGGAAAATATTCAAAAGAAATTTCAGTTAAAGAAGCATTAAGCAACAGTACAAATGTTGCTGCTGTAAAAATTTTAAGCTACACTGGAATTGATAAATCAAAAGCAGTGGCAAAACAATTTGGCTTAACTTTTGATGAAAATGATAACAATCTTGCAATTGCTTTAGGTGGATTAACTAA
>CAMUJQ010000070.1 GCA_947089305.1 uncultured Clostridia bacterium | reverse complement strand
AAAATTTGAGCATTTTTATCTTCTGCTAAAATTTCCTCAATTGCATCAGTAAAATCTTGTGGGCTTGGTTGAGAGGTTGTTGGAAAATTTTTAGAAGCTTTTAATTTATCATAAAAAATATTCCAAGTGCTTTCTTGCCCTTCATCTGTAACTTCTCCATCTAAAATTACTTTTAAATTCACTATTTTAATTTTATTTTCTTTTGCATAACTTTCAGGAATTCCAAAAGTTGAATCACAAATTAATCTTATCATTTCTTACTCCTATTCATTTTTAATTATATTTATTAATTATTAAACTTAGAATATTTAAATTCTAACACAGTGTTAAAATTTTAACAACTACTTTTAATAAAGTTTTTTTAATTGTACAGTATAGTTAAATTTGTCAATATTTATACAAGCGTATTCTCCGTTAATAAGTGCTCCTGGATTTATAAAACAAATATTATCACTATTAAGCATGTCTTGTATATGCGTGTGCCCATAGCACACAATGTTAGCATTGTTTTTATTAGCCAACTTGTTAAGTTTATCCAAGGATTTTTTTACACTATAGTTGTGTCCATGCGTAATTAAAATTTTACAGTTTTCTACATTCACAATTTTCTTTGATGGTATTTTAGATAAATAATCCCAGTTGCCTTTAACAGCATATAAAGGAATATTTAACTTAACATTTTTTAAATCAGATACCAAATCACCACAAAAAATCAAACAATCAGGGTTTTCTTTTGTTAAACACTCCTCAATTGTTTGATTTCTTCTATGACTATCTGATAAAATTAAAACTTTTTTCATTCTGTTGTGTAAAACTAGTTATCTACGAGCTTTCGCCACTTTAATAGCTTCGAAGTTTTTACCATCAAGTTTCTTCTCAGCAAAAACAGTAAAATCATAATAACCAGTCATATCTAAAGGTACAGAAATTTTTGTTTTATCTTTACTAATAAACAAAATTTTGCGAGTTGACCCAAAACCTTTTGGTTCAACTTTATCAATATCTTCCCAACGCATTACTTTTGTTTTAGCCATAAATGAAAATCTATAAATTTCAGCATTGTTATATTCAAATCTACAAAATCTAACTCTGATATTTAAAAGTATTTTCCAAATCCAGCATGCTAAAAATACTATTGCAACAATTGCAGCAGGAATTACTAATTTTACACAAAATAGTACGATTGCTGCAATTAATAAACCTACTGTAGCAGCTGTTAATAGCTGATGTAGTGCGCTTGAATCATACTTCATTACTTTGTGTACAAAATCACTTTTATCACTATATGTTGGTGTATATTTACTTTTCTTTTTAACGCAAACAACAATTGTAAGCACAATTAAAAATAATGCTACAATGCCAATTAAAATATATAACACTGTTAATTTGTTATCCTTAATTAAATTAAGGATAGAATTAAACCATTGTTTCATATCAAAACTCCTATAATTCATAGTACCATATAGGCAAAAAAATAGCAACAAAAAAACTAAACAAAAATAAAAAACCATGTCAAAATGCATGGTTTTTTAAATTTTTAGGGTTATTTTTAAAGTAAAATACAAATAACTCCGCCCTTACCCTCATTAATAATTTTTTGAGTTGTTTTTCTAAGTTTAACTTGTGCGTTTTGTGGCATTGCATAAAGTTTATTATCAATACCTTCACGAACAAGTGTATTTAAACTTTTTCCAAATATATTTGTTTCCCAAAGGTCTGTTGTATTTTCTTCAAACTTATGCATTAAATCATCAACCATTTGTTGACTTTGTTGCTCAGTTCCAAGAATTGGATTAACTTCAGTTTCAATATCAATTTTCATAATATGTAAACTTGGAGCTGTCGCTTTAAGTTTAACACCAAACTTACCACCTTGTTTTGTAATTTCAGGCTCGTCTAATGTTAGCTCTCCTGCCTCAGGAGTTACAATACCATAACCAGTATATTTAGCAGCTTCTAGCGCATTTTTAACTTTATCATATTCACGTTTAGCAGAAGCAAGTTCACTTAAAACAGCAACTAAATCACCTTCTGATTTTATATCAAGTCCAAGTTCTTCACTAATTACTTTATAGAATAAATCATTTTTAGGAACAACTCCAAAAACTATTATTCCTTCATTCATTTTAACTTCACTTACAGTGCTTGGCATGAAATTTTCGCTTTCATTAAATAAAGTTACATTTTTATAATCGCCAACTTTTTTAATATTTCTGCCCGCTTCTTTAAGTTCTTCTACAACTTCCATAACAAATCTATTATCAAGCGGTAGTCTTTCTAAAAATTCTGGTAAAACTGCATCAACACTTGTAACAGGAAACTCATTTAATAGTTCTTCAAAAATTTCAGTGATTTCTGCGCTAGATAATGTTGTGGCATTAAGAGCAACAACAGGTACTTCATATTTTTGTTCAAGTGAAGTTTTTAATGCTTTACAATTTTGATTTTGTGGATCGCTGCTGTTTAATACTATAACAAAAGGTTTATTTAGTGCTTTAAGCTCGCTTACACATCTTTCCTCTGCTTCAACATAATTTGGTCTTGCAATATCACTTCTAATAGTGCCATCACTTGTAACTAAAATTCCAACATTACTGTGGTCGTTTATAACCTTTTGTGTACCTATTTCAGCCGCTTCTTCAAATGGCATATCTTCATCACTCCATGGAGTTTTAACCATTCTAACTTTGCCATCTTCTAAAACTGCTCCATTCGCACCGCTAACTAAATAACCAACGCAATCAACAAGACGAATATTTGCACTAACTTCGTTGTTAAAATTAACCTTAACAGCTTTGCTTGGAACAAATTTAGGCTGAGTTGTCATAACTGTTTTGCCGTCTGCACTTTGTGGAATATCATCTATAGCACGTTCACGCTCATGTTTATTTTCAATAGCTGGAACAACAAGAGTGTGCATAAAATTTGCAATAAAAGTGCTTTTACCCGTTCTAACTGGGCCAACAACACCTATATAAATATCTCCACCGCTACGAGAGGCAATATTTTTGTAAATATCGTTTTGATTCATAAAACGCTCTCCTTTTTATTAAGCCTACTAAAAAATATGCAATAGCGTTGTGATTTATGATATAAAAAAAGTAAAAATTAAATTTTACTTTTTTTAGTAAAAATATTTTTTACCCTTTTGTTTATCTACCTTTTTAATTTAGATCGTTTCAAGAAGTTTGAGAGAATTTCAAATCTCCACATTCCTTTATAACTTTTCTTTAATAAAAAAATTAATTCTCTTTCTTTTTAATTTTAAAAATTTTACGAATATTTGTTTTACTTTCTTCTCCAGTAAGAGTTTTTAAAATATTCTTTCGATGAGCAAACCAAACAAGCACAAAAATAACTGCTAAACAAACAAGCACAACATAATTGCCCGCATACAAATGTGCTTCATAACAAACTGCAGCCGCAACTGTTACAATGCTTGCAACTCCACCATATTCAAACACAAGCATTAATATAAGCAATCCAATAAATGCAATGCTAATAAGTGCGGGATTAGCGGCTAAAAACACGCCAAGGGTTGTGGCAACGCCCTTTCCGCCTTTAAACTTATAAATAACAGGATAGCAATGGCCTAATACTGTTGCCGCACCTGCAACAAATAAGCCAGAACATGCAATATTGCTTAACCTTCCATTTGCCCATAGTCCGCCTGGTTCAGTTAAACCTAAAACCAACATTCCAATAATCGATGGAATAACACCTTTTAGAACATCTAACACAAGTGTTAGCGCCCCAATCTTTGTTCCAAAGTTACGATACATGTTCATAGTTCCAGGGTTACCGCTACCCTTTTTTGTAATGTCGTCTTTTAATCTATATTTAGATATAATTTTTGCAAAGCTAATGTTACCTATAAAGTAACCAACTATGGCAACAATTATGTGTTTAAAATATAACATAATTTTTCCTTTTATAAATTATTTAATTCTATTGATAATTAAATCTTCAACAATTAAATTTTTATTTGTAAATATATTATCATAAATTACTTCTGCCAAATCTTTTGCTGGCATAAATGAATGTTGTTTTTCTATTGAAACATAATCTCTGCTATTTTTATAAAAGTTTGTGTTTATTCCACCCGGATAAACTCCATAAATTTGCACTTTTGTTCCACTATACGCAACTTTTAAGCTTTCCGTATAACCTCTCTCTGCCCACTTAGTTGCACAATACACAGCTTCTTGTTTATTTCCTCTAAGAGCAGCCGAAGACATAATATTAATAATTTTGCCACCCATATTTTCAAACAATTTTAATGCATGTGTTGAACAATAAATCATACCTTTTAAACCTTCAAAACATAAATCGACATCTTTACTTGTATATTGCGTAGGCAATTTAAATGAAGGTGAACCAGCACAATTTATTAGTGTAGATATTTGTCCAATTTTATTTATTTCTTTGATAGTTTTTATAACAAACTTCTCATCTGAAACATCGCCCAAAAATGTTTTTATATTATTAATTGCTTTATTTAATTTTGCTAAACCTTTTTCGCCCTTATCAATTACACAAACAAAATAACCTTTTACACTAAAAACCTTTGTTAATTCTAATCCAAGTCCGTTGGCACCGCCAGTAATTACTACAATAGCTTTCATATACTCTCCTTTAAAATTTTAAGCAATATTTGTTTATTCATCTTCTTTTCTACTTTTAAAATTTATCCTAATTGGTGTGCCTGTAAAATCTATGCTTTTACGCAAAAAGTTTTCTAAGTAGCGCACATAATTTGGTTTAGCTAGTTCTGCCTTATTTACAAACAACACAAAAGTTGGAGGGCTTATTTGTGGCTCAGTTACATATAAAAGTTTAAGTCTGCTCCCTTTTACACTTGGTGGTTCAACAAGCCTAAATGCTTCATGAACTATTTCATTTAAAACCCC
>CAMUJQ010000069.1 GCA_947089305.1 uncultured Clostridia bacterium | reverse complement strand
CCGCTATTCCTACTGCAAGTACGCTCCCTGCTATTATCCCTGCTTTCTTCTTTTTATTATTTTTCATTACTCCACCCACTGCCCCCATGGCTTTTGAAATCTTCATGAAGTCCTTTCACTTTTTCCTTCAACAATATTATACATCTTCCAACTTTTTTCTACAAATGTTTAGTTATGTTTCAAATAAATTTTTTATATTTTTAGTATGCAAAATTTGGTAATTTTTATGTACTTATTATAATTTTTTTGTTCTATAAATTTACTATTTAAATAATTTCATGCATAAAAAAACAGCTTTAAATAGCTGTTTTAAATTATATTTTTATGCATTTACAGCATCTTTAAAACCTTGAGTAGCTTTAAAAGTTGGAACTTTTCTAGCACTTATTGTAATTGGTTTACCTGTTCTAGGATTAAGCCCCGTTTTTTGCGGACGGTATTTTAATGCAAAAACTCCAAAATCTTTAATGGCAACATTTTCACCATTTTTTACTGTTGTTTTAATTATTTCACACAATGCATTAACACAAGCTAAACTTTCTTTTTTTGTCATATTGCTTTTTTTTGAAAAATTATTTACTAGTTCTGTTTTATTCATTTTTATTCTCCTTTTTAATTACCATATTTTGATTTTTACCTTTACCAAAACTTTTAAACATAAAATAACAAAAAACAACAAAAATTATCCCCAAATAAATACTACTTATCATTAAATTTACAAATGAACTAAAGTTGGTGTATTTATTAAACATTATTGCACTAAAATACATAATTAAAAACATAAGCAAGGTAAAAATAATATTTTTTAAATTAGGTAAAACTTTATAATGGACCATAAATCTAATTAAATTAAATAAAACAGCCATTCCATAAAAACCTATATTTAAATAGCATGCAATATATATATTGAAATTTTTAGTTAAAACACATATTAAAAGTGCAATATATTTTGCCACTGCGGCTCCAAGTAATACATAAAAATTTTGATAAAACTGCCCAGCACTTTGAAACACACTTGTTAGCACTGACAAAATACTCATTAACAAAACAAGAACACTTGATAATTGAAGTAGTCTAGTTGCATCATAAGAAGCAATTCCTTTGTATAAAAATCCTATAACGCTAGATGAAAAAACAGCAAAAATAACAACAAACAAAATACTAATTAAACTGGCAAGCATTAATGCAAATCTAGCCTTTTCTTTCACTTTTTTATGTTTTTCTTTTGATAAATTTGGAAGCAAACTTAAGCTAACTGCACTAGCAAATATAGTTGGCATATTAATCAAACTATTTACAACTCCATATAAAACCCCATATTGATTAGTTGCAATTTTATTAGAAACTCCCCTTATTTTTTCAATTAAATTAACCATAATTAAACTATCTATAAAAAATACAAAAGGAATAAGCGAACTTGCAAATATAACAGGCAATGCAATTTTAATAATTTGCTTTGTTGGGCTTTTTTGAAATTTAGGTTCATCAGATTTTAAATCAACGGCTTCAATTAATAAATTTTCAGCACTTTCGCCACCAAAATTAAAACATGCTGTTTTTTGTTTTTTAAAAAACAAACTTGTTACTGCAAGAACAATAAGCTCTCCAATAAAAACACCAATAATGGCACCTAATACAGAAGCTTCTAAACCAAATTTTAATAGTACTTTAGCTAATATTAAACCAAATGCAAGTTTACTCACTTGTTCACATAATGAAGAAACCGCAGTTGGCATCATGTTTTCTTTCCCTTGAAAAAAAGCTTTAATAGTTGCTGCAATGCCAGATGCTACAAGACATGCTGCTAAAACTGAGTATATTATGCCACCCAATTTTAAATTTTGATATTTTGCAACAAAAGTGCCTGCAAGAGAAACAAAGCCAGCAAGCGTTAAACCCAAATATATACTTAACTTAACAGCTGAAACAAAAATTTTTCTACATTCTGCCCCGCTACCACAAATTGAGTTTTTTGCAACAAGTTTTGTTGTGGCAACGCTTATTCCACTTGTTAACATAACTTGAGTAAAAGCATACATCGGAAATATCATTTGATATATTCCCATGCCTTCTTCTGTTAAAATATTTGTAAGAGGTATTCTATAAAACGCCCCTAAAATTTTTGCTATAATAAAAGCAACAGACAAAATAATGCTGTTTTTTAAAATTAAATTTGTAGAACTAGCTGTTATCATTTTTTTCATCTTAAAGTTATATTGTGCTAAAACTAAATAATTTTTCTTTGAAAATAAAATTTTTTATGGTAAACTTTTACTAAATTAAAAAGGAGTTTTTTATGAAAAAAATAATTAAGTTAATCAAAAATACAAAAAAAGATTCTAAAATTTTAATATGTTCTCATATCAATTGTGACTTTGACGCATTTTATTCATCCTGTGCACTTGCACAAGGTTTAAAGCATTTAGGGTTTACTAACGTTACAGTTTTATTAAATGAAGCAAGCGATTTAATTTATAGCAAAGCAAAATATTTAGTTAAGGATTTAAAATTTTCTGATAATGAAAATCAAACAAGTGACTTATTTTTTGTGTTAGATTTAAATGATGAAAAGCGTCTTGGAAAATATTCAAAAACTTTTTATAACTCAAAAAACACAGCAATTATTGACCATCATATTAACTTAAAATTAAAATGCGATGCAACTTATTCTATCCCTGAATATAGTTCAACTAGTGAACTAGTTTATAATGTTTTAAACAAACTTAAAGCACTAGACAAATTTAGCGCAACTTATTTATATCTTGGAATCCGTTCAGATACTGTTAACTTTAAAGCGCTTTGCACACCTAACACTCTTATTGCTGCTTCTAATTGCATAAAATATGGATTTGATATGTGTGATGTTATTGATAAAGTATCTTTAAAAACACCAGAAAACGATTTTAATTTTATTACTAAAATGTATGCTAAAACTAAATGTGAAAATGGTTTAAAAAATATTGTTGTTAATGAAGATGAAATGAAAAAATATAACATAAACAAAGATGCACTAAAAGAAAAAATTATTGCAATATGTCAAGAAATTGAAGGCATTAAAGTTTTATGCGTTATGCTTAACATTGAAAACAAAATTTACGGAAGTCTTAGAAGTTATAGTGAAATGAATATTGAAAAATTAGCAAAGAGTCTTGGCGGTGGTGGCCATGATAAAGCTAGCGGCTTTGAAAACACCCTTTCTATTGATGAAAATATTAAAGTTATAAAGCAATATTATGAAGACAACAAAAAAGTTCTTAAATAACCCATAAGGTTACATAAAGAACTTTTTTTATTTTGCAAACTCATAAATTGCCATGCCAACACTTATTGGCAAATTTAAACTATCTATTTTTTTATTATGTTTAATTACAACACTTTCGCCAGCACTTATTAAATTAGAATCTAAGCCATGCGCTTCATTCCCAAAAACCAATGCATAGTTCTGTTTTGGTGTCTCAAATTTCCCTAGTTCATTTTTACCATTCAACATAAATAAATATTTTTTATAAGCATTACTATTTAAATATTCGTTCATGCTATCAAACTCTTTTATATTAAGCATAAATATCGCGCCCATACTTGCACGCACAACTTTAGGATTAAATATATCAACACATGGTTTTACAACAGCAAGATCTGTGTAGCCAAAACCAAGCATTGTACGCATTATCGTGCCTATATTTCCCGCGTCACTTGGGTTAGCTAAAACAATTTGTTTATTATCTTTAAATTGACTTGTATATTTATTAAATACACCAACAACAAAACAATTTTCTTTATTAGAAATTTTATTAATTGCTTTATCATCATATTTTATTTGCACATTGCTATATTCACAAAGTTTAAAAAGCTTATCAACTTCACTCGTTAAATTAATTTTAGAATGTACCAAAACACAAACAGCAAAATTACTTTTATTTTTAATTAGTTCATAAGTTGGATATGCGCCTAAACTATAACTATATTCACAATTTTTATTATATTTTTCAAACTTTTCCATATGCTCATTCTAACAGAAAAACAAAAAAAAGTAAAATAAAAATTAAAAATGCTTAATCCAAAGTTAATGGAACTGCTCCTTCAAAATCTAAATTTGATAAACTTCTGCAAGCAAAAAATGCATTATCACTTATTACTGTTACATTGTTTTCTATTCTTACTATATTTTTTTGTTTCAGCGAATATTTAATTGGGCTTTATACAACCAAACTTCCTATTGCAACTGTAATATACAAAAAAACACCAAATTAATGGTGTTTACTTTAATATTTTGGTGCTTGGTCTTTTGGAACAAGTATACTTACACCTTCTGGCGTTAATAAATAAAGATTGTTCGCTATTGGATGAATGCTTCCTCTAAGTGCATATAATGCCCCTGAAATAAAAGCAATCATACTAGAAGACACATCTTCTGGTAAAAGTGCAAAGTTAACGATAATAGGCTCTTTTCTTCTTAAAAAGTCTATCAAGTTTTTAATATCCCCTTGAGTTTTTGGTTTATAAACAATTACATTCTTTGCACTAGCAACACCATTTTGCATTGTAGACACTTGAATGTTGTTTGATTCTGTTTCTTCATCAATACTTGGATTGTAGCTTGGAAATGCAAAATTATATGGCACACTTTCAGTTGTTACACTTGCCGCTTGAGAAGAAGTTAAAGAATTTACTTTGCTTCCTTTTGCTTTTTTAGGCATAGCAGGTGTTGGTGTCATATCAGTTTCAAAACCAATTCCTTTCATTAAATAGTCAAAAAATCCCATAGATACTATTCCCTTTTGTCGAATTATATCACAAAACATAAATTTATGCAACTATTTAATTATTATATTAAATGTGGAATTTTAAACCATTAAATGATTATTATTGTTATAATTTATAATTTATTTAAAGTTAAATAAATAGTTGAAGCGCTGTTAACTCCAATATATTTAAAAAATTGATTAAAACTAGA
>CAMUJQ010000068.1 GCA_947089305.1 uncultured Clostridia bacterium | reverse complement strand
AAGGTCAAAAGTAATACCCGGATATGAGAACCATCAACATCAGCATCGGTCATAATAATAATTTTGTGATATCTAAGCTTTCCTAAATTAAATTCTTCTCCAATACCAGTTCCAAATGCAGTACTAATTGTTCTAATTTCTTCATTAGCTAAAACTTGTGGCAATCGCTTTTTTTCTGCATTTAATGGTTTACCTCTTAAAGGAAGAATTGCTTGAGTTGTTCTATCACGAGCTTGTTTTGCGGTACCACCAGCACTATTACCTTCAACAATAAACAATTCATTAAGTTCAGGTTTTTTACCAGTAGACGCAGCAAGTTTACCAATTAGATTTGCACTATCAAGTCCCTTCTTTTGTCTTGTAATTTCTTTAGCACGTTTTGCAGCTTCTCTTGCCATTGCTGCATTTTTTGCCTTCTTTAAAATTTCATCTAAAACATTTGCATTTTCTTTTAAACTGAAATATTTATTAAGTTCACCTATAACAATATTTTCAACTTCAGGCTTTGCTTCTGGATTTCCAAGTTTTGTTTTTGTTTGGCCTTCAAATTGAACTTCATGCATTTTAACAGCTAAAACAGCTGTAATACCTTCTCTAAAATCTTCTCCCATCATGTTAGGATCTTTGTCTTTTAAAACACCGTTCTTTCTAGCTAAATCATTTAAAACCTTTGTAATTGCCGTTTTAAGACCAATTTCATGAAAACCACCTTCAGTAGTTGGAATATTGTTTACATAACTACAAACGCTTTCTGTGAAACCATCTGTGTGTTGCATAGAAAAAGTTAATTCAACAACATCACTCTTTCCTTCAATATAAACAGGATTATTATATAAAACATTTTTTCCTTCATTTAAATATAAACAAAAATCTTTAAGTCCACCATCGAACTTAAATTCCATCTTAACAGGTTCGCCAAGTAAATTGGTATTTCGTTCATCAATTATAACTATATTTATACCTTTATTTAAAAAAGCAAGTTCTTTTAATCTTTTTACAATAGTATCAAAATTAAAAGCAGCATCTTTAAATACTCGAGCATCAGGCTTAAATCGAACAAAGGTGCCTTGACCTTCAGCCTTACCTATGCAAGTTAAAGCATCCATTGGTTTACCAGATTTAATCTTACCATTTTCATTTACGCTAGCAAAATGCATTTCATAGCGCTTACCATTTTTATCTACAACAACATGAAGCCATTCACTAAGTGCGTTTGTAACACTTGCACCAACACCGTGTAATCCACCAGAAAAATTATAATTTCCTTGCCCGAATTTACCGCCAGCATGTAGTTGTGTAAAAACAACTTCAACACCAGATACTTTTAAAGTTGGATGTGGATCAACTGGAATACCACGCCCATTATCTTTTACACTAACGCTTCCATCTTTATATAAAACAACTTCAATAGTGTCTCCATATCCATTACTTAATTCATCTATACCATTATCAACAATTTCCCAAAGTAAATGATGTAAGCCTTTTACGCCTGTTGAACCTATATACATACCTGGTCTAACTCTAACAGCATCTAACCCTTCTAGAACTTGTATGTCCTTACTATTATAAGAATCTCCCAAAAGTTTTCTCCTTTTAATTAATATGTAAAAGTAAAAAGTTAATCATGCTTTAAATTTACATTTATTATACCATCTTTAAAAATTTTTGACAAATGTTTAATGCATAAAAATTCACTATTTTTTGCCAATTTTCGACTACAACATTTTTAAATAAAAAATATTTTATATTTATAAGAATTTATGCATAAATATACATAAATAGTAAAGCAAAAATAAACAAAAAATCCTAGAATTAAGTTAAAAATATCTGCATAAAATAGTAATATTATGGATACGAATAAAATTGTTTTATGTGGTGGCGGTAGCGCTGGTCACGTTATGCCAAATCTAGCATTAATTGAAGATTTAAAAGACCGATTTAATGAAATTCATTATATTGGTGGAAAAGGCATTGAAAAAGAAATTATTGGTAAATATAAAAATATAATTTACCATGAAATAACTTGCGAAAAACTAAGACGCTCACTTAGTTTAAAAAATCTACTTATGCCCTTTTATGTTTTAAAAGGTTATTTTCAAAGTAAAAAAATTTTAAAACAAATTAAGCCAAGCATTGTCTTCAGTAAAGGTGGCTTTGTTAGTGTCCCTGTTGTTTATGCTGCTTCGAAGTTAAAAATACCCGTTTTAAGTCACGAAAGCGACTTTACTATGGGGCTAGCAAATAAATTAATTTATAGAAAAAGTAAAGTTATGTTTACCACTTTTAAAGAAACAGCTAAAAACAAAAGTAAGTGCTTTCCTGCTGGTGCAATTGTAAGGCAATCTATCTTTCATGGTAAAAAAAATATAATAACGAACAAATTTAACTTAAATCCTAGCAAACAAACTATACTAGTTGTAGGCGGAAGTTTAGGCGCTAAAGCTATAAATGATATTATTATTAAAACAGCAAATACACTTATTGAAAACTATAATATTATACATATAACAGGAAAAGGCAAATTAAACGACTTAAAATTTAAAGACTATCATCAAGTGGAATATGTAGATAATATTGAGGATTATTTTGCATGTGCCGATATTATTATTACACGCGCAGGCAGTGGAACAATATTCGAACTACTTGCCTTAAATAAAAAAATGCTACTTATTCCCCTTTCAAAAAAAGCAAGCCGCGGAGACCAAATTTTAAATGCACAAAACTTTGAACGTAACGGCTATGCTATATGTTTAATGGAAGAAAATTTAAATACAAATTCTTTTCTACTTTCACTTAACAAACTGAAAACTTTTACACTAAAACAATCTAATGCTGTTGTTGCAAATAAAACAATTGTTAATAAAATTATTGAATACAAAAAATAAAACACTCTATTGAGTGTTTTTTATTAAAATTAAATTTCTCTTTTTTGTGTAAATGGACTTTTATTATTTTCTAAAATTATTTTAACTTTTTCAAGTTCATCACTTCTAAATTTAAGTGGTAAGCTCGCTCCTGCAAAACTCATCCATTCGTTATCATTTGAACTTACAACAACAGTATTACGTTTTTCATCAATAAAATAATAATACAAGTTGTGCCAAGGAATAAATCTTGAAAACAAAAATATCCCACTACTTGTCAAAGCTGCTTTAGTAAAAATTGAAAGCATAAGCATAGCAGAACTTGTTAAAAATGCAACTGCTGTTGCCACATAAAACGCTTTAAAACCTGCATTTTCAACGATACATGCAAATGCAATAAACATTGCCCCACAGCCTAAAAACAAAGGTGTTAAAATATAGTAAGGAAGTTTACTGCGTTTTAATTTTACAAGCACAAGTGTTTTTTTAAGTTTTTGCTGATGATTAATAGTTTTTAAAAAATGAAATGTAGCAACAACTACAAATATTACTGCAGCAATTATTGACGAATATTTAAGTAAGTTATCCAAATTCATTTTTCCTTAATAAAACTACTTAGGTTAATTTAATACTATTGAATGTATTTTGTTTTCAGTTAAATTTAAAGTAGCCTCACCTAACTTAGTATCAAAAGTTTTAATAGCTGTACCTTTAAACTTTTTAAACTTTTTATCAAAGTAAAGTTTTATAGTTTGAGTTTTTTTAGATTTTATTTTTAAAGTATATCCAACTTTAGTTATAAACTCAACACTTACATCACATAAACATTTTGTTGGAAGCAGTGCTGAAAATTTTGTTAAATTATTTGGAGTATTTAAAGTAATACTATCTAATGTGCTATTTAAAATTAAATTTGAAATAGCTGTTGTAACACCTGCATTAACATCAAGATTAAATAAATTTGGTGCACCAAATTTAGTTGAACAACTAAATGTTAAATTTGGTTTCACAAATTTAGCAATAAGTTCACTTAAAACACCAACACATTCTCCATTTCTTGTAATAGCTAAAATATTTGCAATATCGCTTAATGTTCTAGCATTTTTATAAGGGCTTTGAAGTTTTTTAAATGCAGTGTTAGCAATTAAATTATAATTTTCCTTTTTAAGTTCACTGCCCGTTGCGTAAACAAGTGGCATCATGTAACAAACATTAGGAGAAATATAATTTTCTACCATTGCAGGATGATTAAATTCTTTGTAATAATCGCCTTCTTCTATTTCAAACTTTAACGCATTTAATAAATCTGTAAATCGAGTTATATCTGATTTGCTTAAATTATATTCTTTAGCATAACTTAAATAAATGTTAATTAATTCTCTACACAACACAATTTCAAGAGTTGAATTAATAGCAAGTTCAGCACCTCTTCCTGCAAATTCATTATAGAAATTAAGTGGACTATTTCCACTAAAACTTACATAAGGTTCAATACCATTTTTTCCAACTTTAAAGAAATCTTCAAAGAAATATAATACATCATGAATAAACGGTAAAACTTTATTTTTCAAAAATTTAATATCGCCATCAATTAAATATTCATTATACATAATTAAAGCAACAAAAGCTGCTCCACTCACAAAGAATACATCAGCACTAGTTTTAGCTAAAGTGATCTGACCATTAGGTGTATGCAAATTAGGAATAAAAATTCCACGCGCTCCATGTAAACGCATTGAGTTCTTCTTTAAATCGTCATAATAATTTTCATAATAATCAGCTAAATTTTCAACAACATTTTTTATTCCCGAATTAGAAGCTGCAAAATAAACACGTTCTAAACTACCATCAAGCATAAGTGTGTTATAAAAAGGTTTTTCACTAAGCGCAAAAACACCACTAGAAAACATTAAATTTGCACCTTCTCCACTACTTGCTGCAATTAAAAATCTTCCATAATTCCAAAGTTTTTCAAGTAAAGTAGGCTCTAACTTTCCTGTTATACTATGATCAATTAAACTAGAAATAAAAGCATCTTGTTTATCACTAGAAAGTTCAATTTCATAATCACCTAATATTTTATTTAAATTTGTAGCTGTTTCTTTTA
>CAMUJQ010000067.1 GCA_947089305.1 uncultured Clostridia bacterium | reverse complement strand
AACTTAAATAATAAAAAACACTTGCAAAAAAAATAAGCATGTGATATAATTAGCAAGAATTTTAAAAATTAGGAGAATACTTTATTATGATGATTTATCCACCAATCGACATACTTGGAGACAAAGCAGGAAATAAGTATGCATTAAGTGTGCTTGCTGCAAAACGTGCAAGACAACTTAATCAAGGGGCAGAACCTTTAGTTGCTAAAGAAAAAATTGTAAATGAGAAAAGCATTGGAATTGCTGCTCTTGAAATTTATGAAGATAAAATTGTAGCGAGTGAAGAATAAATAAAAATGAATATAGCTGAAGTTGTAATTGATGTTTCTAGTAATGAACTAGATAAAGTTTTCGATTATATAATTCCTGCCAATCTTTGTGATAAAATAAAGGTTGGCAGTTTTGTTTTAGTGCCTTTTGCAGCACAAAAAAACATATTTGGCTTTGTAACAGATATAAAAGATAATTCAGAATTTGATAACTCAAAACTAAAGCAAATTAACTCAATTGCACGTGATGATGTTAATCTAAATTCAAATCAAATTAAACTTGTTGACGAAATGTGCAAGAAATTCTATCTTAGAAAAATTGATGTTCTAAGGCTTTTTTTACCTCCAGACATTAGAAAACAAAAGTCTGTTACAACAACTATAAGTTATGTAAAAGTAATTGATTATTCAATTCTTGAAAAATTTAATTTTAGAAAAAATGCAATTAAGCAAATTGAACTTCAAAATTATTTAATTGAAAATAGCTCTGAAACTAAGTTCTTAACTAGCGATTTAAATAATTTATTTGGTAACACAACAGTTAAGACATTTTTAAAAAATGGTTTATTAGAAGAATATTTAGAAAAAAAACAAAACACTTTTGCTAAAATGGCAATTAAAAATCAAAACATTCTTTTAACGGACAATCAAAAAAATGTTGTAGAAAGTGTTGAAAACAACAAAGAAAATATTTTTTTAGTTCATGGCGTAACAGGAAGTGGAAAAACTGAGGTTTATTTAACCCTAATTAAAAATGCTTTAGAAAAAGGAAAAACTGCAATTATGCTTGTTCCTGAAATAAGCTTAACACCACAAATATACACTCGTTTTGTTAATAGATTTGGAAACCTTGTTGCCGTGCTTCATAGTGGCTTAACACCCGTAGAAAAATATATTGAATGGGAACGTATAGCAAAGGGCGAAGCTAAAGTTGTTGTTGGGGCAAGAAGTGCAATATTTGCGCCAATAAACAATTTGGGCATTGTAGTTATTGATGAAGAACATGACTCAAGTTATATCAGTGAATCTAATCCAAGATATAATACTTATGAAGTGGCTAAATTAAGAATTAATATAGAAAACGCAAAGTTAGTTCTTGGTTCTGCTACTCCTAGCATAGATACCTTTTATAAAGCAACTAGAACAAATGAAATTAAGCTTTTAAGCATGCCAAACCGTGTGGGAAAAGCAAATTTGCCTGAGTTAATTCTTGTTGATATGCATGAAGAAATTTTGCGAGGAAATACAGGTATTTTTTCAGACAGATTATTAACAGAACTTGAAGAAACTATTAAAAATAAAAAACAAGCAATAATTTTTATTAATAGAAGAGGTTTTTCAAGTTTTCTTAGATGTTCAAAATGTGGCTATATTCCTAAATGTACTAGTTGTGATGTAAGTTTAGTTTACCATAAAATTGATGATGAATTAAAGTGCCACTTTTGTGGTAAGCGATTTAAAGCAGTTAATGTTTGTGAAAAATGCGGAAATATTAACATGCGTAATGGTGGAGTGGGAAGCCAACGTATTTGTGAAGAACTTTCTAATATCTTTAAAAATGTTAAAATTTTACGTCTTGATAATGATACATCAAAATCTAAAGACGCTCAAATTTCAATATTAAATGAATTTAGTCAAACATATCCGGCAATTTTAGTTGGAACACAAATGGTAGCTAAAGGGCATGATTTTAGTGGAGTTAATCTTGTAGGCATAGTTGATGCTGATTTAAGTTTGCATTTTGGTGATTACAGAAGCGCAGAACGCACATATTCACTAATAACACAAGTAGCTGGCAGAGCAGGACGTAGTGATGAAAAAGGAAAATGTATTGTTCAAACATATTCAAAAAATCATTTTGTCTTTAAATTTGCAGCAAAAAATGATTATGTGGGATTTTTTGAAAAAGAACTAAATTTAAGAGAAGTAACAGCGTTTCCTCCATATACGAAGTTAGTGCGAATTTTAATAAGTTCGTTTATTGAAGACCTTGCAAGACATACTGTTGTAAAAGTATTCAATGAATTAAAAATATTAAGAGAACAATTTAAAGAAGCTTTTGTTTACTTAGATGCAATGAAAAGCCCTGTAAAAAGAATTCAAAATAAATTTAGATACCAAATTTTAATACGCTTGAATAAAAGCAAAGAAGAAATTTTAAAACAAATTAGCGATATTGTTTTGCAATCAAACACAAAAAATGTTATAATGTTTATAGAAACAGATCCACAAAATTTATCATAAGGAAATTAAAATGGCAACAAGAAAAATTATTAATTATACTGATTCAATATTAAGAAAAAAAACAAAGCCTGTTGTAGACTTTGATAACTCTTTGCATATACTTTTAGATGATATGGCTGAAACTTTAGAAAAAGCTAGAGGAGCGGGTCTAGCTGCACCTCAAGTTGGAGTTTTAAGAGCTGTTTGCATCATTGATGTAAATAATCATTTTTACGAATTTGTCAACCCAAAAATTGTGTCTAGAAGTGAATCTACAAATGTGTATGACGAAGGTTGTTTAAGCATAAAGGACGATAATGGAAAATCCATTTATTATCCTGTTGAACGCAACAACAGAGTTACAGTTGAAGCTCAAAACAGATTTGGAGAAAACATAAAAGTGAAACTTAAAGGTTTTGCAGCGCGAGCAGCACAACATGAAATTGACCATCTTGATGGAATATTATTTTTAGACCATGTTAAAAATCTTCCTGATAAAAACTAAAAGGAAATAATAATGAATATTATTTTTTTAGGCACATCATTTAATTCTGCCGAAATTCTAAGTAGTTTAATTGAAAATAATAAAAATGTTGTTATGGTTATAACTAACACTTCTAAAAAAGGTTCTAGAGGAAAATTAGAAGAACCCGCTGTTAAGTTGTTAGCTCAAAAACACAACATTTTTTGTTATCAAACAGACAACGTAAGCAGTAAAGAAAGTATAGATATCATAAAACAATATAATCCTGATTTATTTATTACTGCTGCCTTTAGTCAATTTTTAAAACAAAATTTTTTAAATATTGCACCAACAATAAATGTTCATCCAAGTTTACTACCAAAATATAGAGGTGCCACACCAATTCAAAGTGCTATAATTAATGGCGAAAAAGTAACTGGCGTTTCCATAATAAAAACTGTTTTAAAAATGGACGCAGGAGATATTTTGCTTCAAGAAAAATGTGAAATTTTAGACGATGAAACAAGTGGAGAACTTAGTTTAAGACTTTGGAAAATCGGAAGAGAATTAATTATAAAAGCCGTTAATTTAATAGAAAATAATAAAGCAACTTATGAACCTCAAAATGAAAATGCTGTAACAATTTGCAAAACTTTTAAAAAAGAAGATGCAAAATTAAATTTTGAATTAGAAGCGAGTGCTTTAAAAAATCAAATTTTAGGTTACAATCCATGGCCTGTTTCTTACTGTTTTTATGAAAATAAAATGCTTAAAATTTACAAAGCTGAAGTTAATAATGATAGTGAAGTAAATAAACTTTTTTCTTCAACTGAACCAGGAGAAATAGTTAGTGCTAATAAACAAATTTTTATCATGTGCAAAAATAACTCTATTTTAAAAGTAATTGAACTTCAACTTGAAGGCGGAAAAAGGATGTCCGCACGCGACTTTTTAAATGGAAGAAAACTTAATGGGAGGCTTAATTAATTATGACTCTTCCTTTTTTAATTAGCCAAAATTTAAGCGATTTAGAAACAACTTTAATTTCTAATGGATTTGAACGCTATAGAGCCAAACAAGCCTTAGAAGGCTTATTTAAGGGCAAAAACCTAGATGAAATTAATTTAAATACAAAATTAAAAGAGTTTTTATATAAAAATTATTTAATAAACGCCACTAAAATTGAAAAAGTTTTTGATAGCAAAAAGTCAACAACTAAAAAGTTTTTATTTAAACTTTTTGATAATAGTTTGGTTGAAGGCGTATTTATGGAATATAAGCACGGCAATAGTTTTTGCGTTTCAACTCAAGTAGGCTGTAAAATGGGCTGTGCCTTTTGCACGAGTGGAAAAAATGGATTTTTAAGAAACCTATTTGCGGGAGAAATGGTTGAATTTTTAATTCTTGCACAAAAATTTACTAATAAAAAAATTAATAACATTGTTTTAATGGGCAGCGGAGAACCTCTTGATAATTTTGATGAAGTTATTCGTTTTTTAGATTGCATTTGCCCTCAAGAAAAAAATAATTATAGTTTAAATATTTCAAACAGAAACATTGCCTTATCAACTTGTGGCATTGTTCCTAAAATTTACGATTTATGTAATATTAATCAAAAAGTTTCACTATCAATATCATTACACGCAACCACTGATGAAGCACGTAAAAAAATTATGAAAATTGCTAACACTTATAAAATTAATGATATTATTAAAGCTGCAAAAAAATATTTTGAAACTACAGGCAGAAAAATTGAAATAGAGTACACTCTTGTTAAAGGCGTCAACGATTCTTTTGAAGATGCAAAAAGACTTTCTAATTTATTAAAAGGTTTTCTTGTTCATGTAAATGTAATTAATCTTAATCCAACAAATACAAATTTAAAACCTACAACAAAAAGCGAAACTTATGCATTTTGTGATAAGTTAAACGCACTAGGAGTTAACGCAACAGTTAGAAGAGTTCTAGGCGATGATGTTGGAGGCGCATGTGGTCAACTCCTTGGAAAAGTTTTAAAAGAGGAGGCAAAATTTTAGTATGAAAAACATTGTTTCAAAAATTTTACCAAACTCTTTTGATGTTATTGTTATTGATGAAAGTTCAACAAAACAAATAAATGTAACAGCAAAAGGCACCT
>CAMUJQ010000066.1 GCA_947089305.1 uncultured Clostridia bacterium | reverse complement strand
GAACCTACGAGTGTCAGAGTCAAAGTCTGATGCCTTACCGCTTGGCTATACCCCTAAACGAATTTATGAGTGAGGGACATTGCTGTGACATGAGTAGGTCACCGCAAGGTAACTACAAGTACAAATACTAAAGTTAAAAGCCTTAATACCGCTTGGCTATGCCCCTAAGTTAAGTTTGCAATTTAGGTTAATTTAAATATCTTATTACTTAAAACCAACCTAAGCAATATAAACTTACTAATTATAAAACAACAAAACTAAAATGTCAACAAAAAAACTTAAATTAAACAAAAGTAGTTTGTTTTTTTCTAACAATTTTTTGTTTGCAAAAAATTATAATTTATGGTATACTAGTTAGGTTTAGTAAAAAGGAGAAAAATAAATGATTAAACTTACAAGCAAGACAGATACCGAACTTAATTTAGAACTTAAATTAAGTGGTGAAGAATGGAACAACTATGTTAATATGGCATACGAGTCTACAAAAAATAAATTTAATGTAGCTGGTTTTAGAAAAGGAAAAGTTCCTCGTAACATAATTGAAAAAACTTATGGTGCTAATATATTCTATGATGAAGCTATAAATAAAGTTTTAGGTAAAGAATATGGTGACTATTTAACAAAAAATAAAGATATTAACCCATATAATAACCCAGAAGTTGAAGTTAAAGAAATTGGCGAAAGCGGATTTGTTGCTAATTTAAAAACAATTTTAGCTCCTACATGTACACTTGGTGCATATAAAGGTTTAAATATAAAAGCAAAAGCTAATACTGTAAAAGCAGAAGAAATTGAAGAAGCTTTAAAAGCAGAGCAAAATAAATTGGCTAGATTTGAAAAAACGAATGAAGCTAGTAAAATTGGCGATATTGTTAACATTAATTTTGAAGGATTTGTTAATAGTGTTGCATTTGAGGGCGGAAAAGCTGAGAATTTTGATCTTGAACTTGGAAGCAAACAATTTATCGATGGCTTTGAAGAACAACTTGTAGGGCTTAAAGAAGGCGAAAACAAAGATGTTAAAGTTAAGTTTCCAGCAGAATATCATGCAGAAAATTTAGCAAATAAAGATGCTATATTTAAATGCAAGGTAAATGAAGTTAAAGCAAAAATAGTTCCTGAATTAAATGATAAATTTGCTAGTGATGTTAGCGAATTTAATACTTTAGATGAATATAAAAAAGATTTAAAGGAAAAAATTCTTAAAGAGAAAAATCATCATAGTCAACATGATCTTGAAGATGAAATTGTTGATAAAATTGTTGAAGGTTCTAAATACACCATAGCTAAAGAAGTTTTAGAGGATGAAACTCATCACCACATACATGATGTTGAAGATAGAATTTCTAGAGAAACAGGCTTAGATGTTGATACATATTGCAAATACGCAAGAATTGATAAAGAAAAATTTTATGCTGATAGAAAACTTGAAGCTGAAAAAGTTTTAAAAATGCGTATGGCTCTTGGAGAAATTATTAAAGCTGAAAAATTTAATGTTGAAAAAACTGATATAATTAATGCATTAAAAGAACATAATGAGAATTTAACAGATGAAGCTGCTGAGAAATATTTTGCTAAGCTTGATGCTGATAGACAAAATATGTTAGCAAACGATGCTATGATGCATAAACTTTTACATTTCTTAACTGAACAAAATGTTGCAAAATAAGGAGATATATTATGGCTTTAATCCCTATGGTTATAGACAACACAGGAAATGGCGAACGCAGTTATGATATTTATTCTAGACTGCTTGAAGATAGAATTATATTTTTAACTGGAGAAATTGAAACTAATATGGCTAACACAATTGTTGCTCAACTAATTTATTTGGAAGCAGTAAATCCAGATAAGGATATTAGCCTTTATATTAATAGCCCAGGTGGAGAAATAACAGCTGGTATGGCTATTTATGATACTATGAATTTTATTAAATGCGATGTGTCAACAATTTGTATTGGTATGGCTGCAAGTATGGCTTCAATTATTTTAGCAGCTGGAACAAAGGGTAAACGCATGGCGTTACCTAATAGTGAAGTTATGATTCACCAACCGCTTGGTGGCGCACAAGGTCAAGCTTCTGACATAAAAATAACTGCTGAACATATCATTGGAACAAAAGCAAAGTTATGTAAAATTTTATCAGAAAAAACGGGCAAAAGTGTTGCTCAAATAGAAAAGGATACAGATAGAGACAACTATTTATCTGCAGAGGATGCAAAAGCTTATGGGCTTATTGATAATGTAGTTTCTAAACGTCCATAAAAACATAAGCCACTTATTATAGGTGGCTTTAATTAAAATTTTTTGATTAAACAAAATAAATTTGTTTATAATTAATTAAAAAGGTTAGGTAATTTATAAGTGGCAAAATGTAATTTTTGTGGTAAGAATGCTTTAGAAGTGGATAAAATAGTAGCTAGCCCAACTGGGGATGCTTACATATGTAAGAGTTGTATTGATGCATGTAGAAGTTTAATTTTAACGGAGGAAAAAGCAGAAGATGAACAAGCGCTTGAACTTTTGCCTCCAATGGAAATTAAAGCAAAATTAGATGAATACATAACTGGGCAAGAAGAAGCAAAAAAGATTTTATCTGTTGCAGTTTATAACCATTATAAAAGAATTAATCACAATTTGTTTAATAAAGAAGATGATGATGGGTTAGAACTTGATAAATCTAATATTTTACTTATTGGCCCAACTGGTAGCGGTAAAACTTTATTAGCTAGAACTCTTGCTAAAATATTAAAAGTTCCATTTGCTGTTGCGGATGCAACTACTTTAACAGAAGCAGGTTATGTTGGAGAAGATGTTGAAAACATTTTATTAAAGCTTTTACAAAACGCTAATTATGATGTTAAAAAAGCCGAGCGTGGAATTGTTTATATTGATGAAATTGATAAAATTTCTAAAAAAAGTGAAAATGTTAGCATAACTCGCGATGTATCTGGCGAAGGCGTTCAACAAGCACTTTTAAAAATGATTGAAGGCACAGTTTCTGGTGTTCCACCTCAAGGAGGTAGAAAACATCCTCAACAAGAGCTTATTTACATTAACACACAAAACATTTTATTTATTTGTGGAGGAGCGTTTATTGGACTAGAAAAAATTATTGAAAAACGACAAAAAAGTAAAGATGGAGCTAAATTTGGTTTTGTTGCTAATTTAAAGGATAATAAAAAAATTTCTAATGATGAAATTTTAAAAGATATAACACCTGAAGATTTAACTAAATATGGTTTAATACCAGAATTTATTGGTCGATTACCAATTTTGGCAACTTTACATAGTTTAGATGAAAAATCGTTAATAGAAATTTTAACTAAACCTAAAAATGCTATTATTAAACAATACAAAAAAATGTTTACTATGGATGGAGTTAAACTTACAATAAGTGATAGTGCGATTAAAGCCGTTGCTAAAAAGGCAATCGATTTAAAAACAGGAGCAAGGGGACTTCGTACAATTATAGAAAACACAATGATTGACTTAATGTATGCTATACCTAGTGATAAAACAATAAAAGAAGTTGTTATAGGAGAAGGTGTTATAACAAAAGGAGAAGCACCTAAGCTTATTAAAGCCACAAAAAAAGCAGGTTAGACGAAGTTTTTACGAAATACTAACTTAAATTAAAAATAGCAATGGGTAAATGCCTTATTGCTTTTTTTGCTCATATACATTTTGTTGTGGAATTTTTATAATTATGTTATAATTAAATATTGGAGATATAAATGAAAATAGTAAAAAAGAGAATAGAGTATTTTGGCAAACAAAAACAACAAAAGGCTTTAACTATCCATTTAATTTAAAAAACATTGATTGTGTAGTTGTAGAAATTAATGGTCGCCATCCACTTTTTGGTTGGCATAGAAATACATTGGTTGACGAAATGATATATTGTAAAAGTGGTATGGGCATATTGTGTTTAAAACAGGGAAAAAAGTTCATATTTTAAGAAAAGATGACGCAGTTTTTATTCCAAAATTTGAATGGTATTATTGGATGAAAAAACAAATGGAGTGTTTGGGCCAGTATGTAACCCAGCATGGTCAACTGAATAAGGTGAAGATAAAAATTTTAACTAGGAGAAATATATGCAAATAAAAAGTGCAAATTTTGTTACAAGTGTTGCTGATATTAAAAAATTTCCAAAATTAGATATGTCACAATTTTGTTTTGTTGGCAAAAGTAATGTTGGAAAAAGTAGTTTGATTAATTTTTTGGTGAATCAAAAGAATTTGGCAATTACATCTAAAACGCCTGGGCGAACTAGGTTAATTAATTTGTTTTTAATTAATAATGATTTTTATTTTGTAGATTTACCTGGCTATGGATTTTCTGCAAGTGCAAAAAATATAACTGATAGTTTTAGCGAATTAATTGAAGAATATTTTGAAACTAGCAGAAGTATTAAGCAAGTTTTTATTTTAGTTGATATTCGTCATGGTGCAAGCGAAAATGATATACATATGGCAAACTTTTGTATGATAAAAAATTTGCCTTTTACTGTTATTGCCACAAAAGCAGATAAATTAAGCAAAAGTGAAATAAAGCCCGCACAACAAAAAATCGCAACAGCTTTAAAAATTGGTGTAGAAAATGTTGCTGTGTGTTCTAGTTTAAAAAAAATGGGGAGAGAGCAAATTTTAGAAATAATAGAAAGCAAAATTTAAACATTAAAGTTAATTAAAAAAACTGCAAAATTTGCAGTTTTTTTATAGGTGATGTTTTGTCTTCCTTGTGCTTGATAAATCATATTCTTTTGTATCATTTAATATGTAATGAAATTTATCATTAATATCAAGTTCATCAACATTAGGCTTGTATGCACGTAAGTTTTTATCTACAACGGCATTTTGTTTTACTTGAGAAATAATTCCTTTTATTTGATAGGGGTCATTTTTAAATAATTTTTTAACTGATTTTTTAATTGGTGTCACGATATAATTCATTAATTCATCATAACTATCATTAAAGTTTCCAGTTTGAGTGATTTTTTCTTTAAAAGTTATTTCATTAAAAATATCTTGAAGTAAATGTTCAACATCATAGCTAAGCTCATTTCTATTTTGATCGGTAACAACATCGCTAAATATATCAATAAAATGATATAAATTTTTTATTGTGTTTTCTTTAGAGCCATTATTGTTAAGTTGTTCAA
>CAMUJQ010000065.1 GCA_947089305.1 uncultured Clostridia bacterium | reverse complement strand
GGTTTTGAAGAAATTGAGCCAATGTTCATTACACGTAAAGGCGACAGACTTGGTATTCGTGCTGTTGAAAAATTAGTAAAGAAATATGCTGAAGTTTCTGCCCCACTTAAAAAAATTACTCCGCATAAGTTACGTTCAACTTATGGCACAAATTTATATAAGCAAACTAAAGATATTTATATTGTTGCTGATGTATTAGGACATAAAGATGTAAATACAACTAAAAAACACTACACTGCTATGAGTGAAGACATAAGAAAAGATGTTGCAAATGCTGTAAAATTAAGAGATAAAGAAATTTAAAAATATTGAACAAATGTTTGACAAATGTTTTTTAATGTGCTAATATAATTATATGGCAAGAACAAAATCTATAGAAAATAATAAAACCGATGAGGTTTATAACGCAATTGTGCGTTTAACAAAACAAAAAGGAGTATCTCCTTCTGTAAGAGAACTTGGGCGTGAATTAGGATTTTCGTCTACCTGTTCTGTTGCATATCACATAAATGAACTTATTAAGCAAGGGAAAATTACTCGCGATGATAAAAAAAGTCGTAGCATAACCATTGTTGGTGGCGGTCTTGAATCTAATAATGAAGACTTTGTTAATATCCCTTTAATAGGTACTATTACTGCTGGAACACCAATTCTCGCAGTTGAAAATTATGAGGATGTTTATAGCATTCCAAAAAGTTTGTTTCACGGAGACGATTTATTTATGCTCCGCGTTTCTGGAACAAGTATGATTGAAGCTGGAATTAACGACGGAGATTATATTATTGTTAAAAAACAATCAACAGCAAACAATGGTGATATTGTTGCTGCCCTACTCGACGACTCTGCAACGGTTAAAAGGTTTTATAAAGAAAGTAATCGTTTTAGACTTCAACCTGAAAACATTTTACTTAAACCAATTTATACTGACCATGTTGACATTTTAGGTGTTGTTATAGGTTTAATTAGAAGATATTAAAAAATAAGCGATTTGCTTATTTTTTTAATACTGTTTTATTTTTTGCATTTATTTGATTTATTTCTTCATTAGAAAAACCATTATCATAAAGTAAGTTGTTACGATATTTTAATGTTTCCTCGTTAACAAAATCTAATAACTTTTGATTATATTTTTTAAGGGCTTCCCCTGTTAAATGCGATTTCAAATAAAATTTCCAACATTTATCATAATTGTCTGTTGAAGAAATTTTGCTTAAATTTTTTATAGAAGCAAGATAATCTGTAAATTTAAAAATATAAAACTCTTCTCCATAGCCATATTTAATAACACTAAAAATGGCTTCAAATCTATTTAAATTAAATTTAATGAAAAATTCATTTAAAGTTCCAAAATCATAACTTCTTTCAATGAAACCTTTAACTACACGATTAAACAATTTTTCATCAGTTTTTTGTAAGTGTTGTAAAAATTCGCAACTATTTTCCATTAATACAAAATTCCTTTTAACATTATTTTTTAGTGGATTTTTTATTTTCATTAAATATACTATTTAAAAAATAATCTGTTGGATTTTTTTGCTCTAAAATTGCCTGTTGAAAATCTGAAATATTATTTTTTAATTCTTCTAAAATTGCAATTTTTTGGTCAGCTTCAAAAGGTATAAAATTAAAACCACTATCGTAAAACATGTCACTTATCTTTTTATACAAATTTGTAGCATAGTTTTTTAAATATTCTTTTTCTATTTTAGTGCCTTTAACTGTTTCCAAAATTTCTTTTACCCACATAGTAGAATAAAAATCATCTCCACAATATAAACATTGGGTGTCATTTATTTTAAAATTAAATTGTTTTTTGTTACTTGTGCGAACAAAAACATCCAAAAAATTGTCGCAACAATCATCATCATAAATATTTGGTTTAATTAAAATTTCTTCTATTTTTATGTTTTCGCCTTCACTTGCATATAAATATTTTTTACAAAAAGTTTCAACTATGTTATTTAGTCTTTTTCCAAAATATAATTCATCTATAATTTTTCTATTACTCATAATATGATTATAAAATATTTACATGATATTTTCAATACTTTTATTAAAATTAATATATTTTATTTTTCAAGTTCTTTTAAAACATTAATTAGTGCAATTTTTATGTGTTCGTAAGTTAGTCCACCTTGCATATACGCAATGTATGGAGGACGAATTGGAGCATCAGCAGAAAGTTCAATGCTACTTCCACCAACAAAACTACCACTAGCCATTATTACTTCGTCAGTGTATCCTGGCATTGCCCAAGGTAAAGCCAAAACAAAACTATCAACAGGGCTATTAAATTGAATTGTTTGAATAAATTTAATTAACTTATCTTTATCATTAAATTTTATGCTACAAACAATATCACTTAGTGGTCTATCAATATTTGGTAAAACCTCATAACCTAGTTCGCTAAAAATCTTTGCTGATAGCATAACACCTTTCAAACATTCTTTAACAACATGTGGTGCTAAAAAAACTCCTTGATAAAAAAGTCTATAGCCTTGTTCAAAGCTTCCTACTTCTCTATTAAGTGATGGCGAATTAAGCTTGCCTGCAATTAAATCTACATACTTTTCTTTTCCAACAATATAACCGCCATTAGGAGCAATTCCACCACCAGCATTTTTAATTAAACTGCCAACGCATATATCTGCACCAACTTCAGTTGGTTCTTTTGTTTGTGTAAATTCACCATAACAATTATCAACAACAATAATTGAATTTGGGCTAATTTTTTTACATTCAATAAAAATTGGTTGCATCTCTTCAACAAGTATAGAATTACGCCAAGCATAACCACGTGAGCGTTGAAGATATATAACTTTTGGTTTATGTTTTTTTACAGCTTTATAAATTGCTTCGCTATCTAACTCACCATTCTTTAGTGGAACAAATTTATAGTCTATTTTAAAGTCTTTTAAACTCCCGTTACCGTCTCCACTAATAACTTCAGTTAGCGTGTCATATGGCTCATCAGCAATACTTAAAAGCAAATCATTAGGTCTAAGTAATCCAAATAAAGTTAAAGTTAGAGCCGTTGTTCCGCAAGAAATATGTGGACTAACCAATCCTGCTTCTGCTTTAAATATATCTGCAAATATTTTTTCTAAAGTTTCTCTACCTATATCGCCGTATCCATAGCCTGTCGTTCCACTAAAATTTGCCAAACTAACTTTATTATTTTTGAACGCATTTAAAACTTTTTCTTGATTAAACAGTGCTAGTTCATCAAGTTCATTAAATTTATCCTTTAATTTTTCTTCTATTAATTTAATTTCCACTTTAGAGTTTCCTTTTAAATAACTTTTCTAAATCTAGTTTTGTAAGTTCAACAATAACTGGCCTACCATGTGGACAAAGTAAGGGAGTATTTGGTTTTAAATTGTTTATTAAGTTTTCTATTTCAAAAGCCGATAAACTTTGACCTGCTTTTACTGCTGCACGACAAGCTTCGCGCGCTAACTTATTTTTAATTAAACTTGCTTTGTCAGTTGAAATAAATTCACTTGATAAAATTTTATTGAAAAAAGTTTTTAAATTCATTCCATTTAAAATTGTAGGAATAGAATCTACTCTATATGTATTTTTATAAAAATTAGAAATACTAAATCCAAGTTTACTTAAATCATCTTCTATTTTTATTAAATTACTTTCTTCTGCTGGGCTAAGTTCTAATGTAAAAGGTGTTAAGAAATCTGTTACACCTAGTTTTTCATTATTTGTTTCCTCACTAAATTTATCAAATAAAATTCGTTCATGCATTGCATGTTCATCAATTAGATATAAAATATCATTTTTAGTAACTAAACAAAATTCATTGAAAATTTGACCTAAAATAGAAATTTTACTTTCAAGAGGTTTAACATCAATTAAGTCTTCTTCTTTATAAGTGGTTTTTAAAAAGCTTTCAAAAGAAGTTTGTTCACTTGCAATTTTAAATTGACTAATATCTAAAGCATCAAGCTTTTTTTCAAAATCAGATTTATATAAACCTAAGTTTGTAGGCATTGGGTGTGGAACATATTCTGTAACTTTATTTTTATCGTTTTCTTCTTTTTTATCATTATCAAACGTTGAAGTTGGAATTTCTCTTGGAGTTAAAACAATTGGATCAACTTTAACTTCCTCTTTTAAATCACTTTTTGCACTTTGATCCAAAATTGCATTATTAACTGCAACATATACTGCTGAAAAAACTTTAGTAGGGTCACTAAACCTTACTTCTAATTTTTTAGGATGCACATTAACATCAATTATTGTTGGATTAATTGTAATGTTTAAACAATAAAATGGATGCATTCCTTTCATTAAATAGTTTTCAAAAACTCTCTCAACTGCAAAAGCAATTGTTTGATTTGTTATATATCTTTTATTTACAAAAAGAGTTTGGTTTGTTTTACTAGATTTTGCAATACTAGGATTTCCAACAAAACCTTCAACTAAAATTCCATTATGGGAGTTATTAATTTTAATTAAGTTTGATGCAACTAAACTTCCATATATTTCAAAAATTGCATCTTCTAAACTAGAACCAAAATAATCTATTTTAACTTTATCTTCAATAATTAATTTAAAAGCTATTTTATAATTACTTAAAATAAATTTTGTAAATATACTATAAATTTCTTGTTCTTCAGTTTTTTCTTTTTTTAGAAACTTTAGTCTTGCAGGAATATACTTAAAAAGACCATCTACTTCAATAGTTGTTCCTGACGACATGCCAATATCTGTTTTATCTTCTAAAACACCATTTTTATATGTTGCTTTTACGCCAAATTCATCGCCATCTGTTTTAGTTGAAATAATTACATCACTAACAGCACAAATACTAGCTAAAGCTTCTCCTCTAAAACCTAGTGTTTGAATTTTATATAAATCCTCTGCTTTAACAATTTTACTTGTTGCATGATTTAACACAGCTTTATCAATATCTTCTCTATTTATTCCATGTCCATTATCATTAACAATTATTTTTTCAATACCGCCACCATATACAGATACAACAATTTTTGTTGCTCCTGCATCGAGGCTATTCTCCACAAGTTCTTTAACAACGTTGCAAGGTCTTTCAACTACTTCACCTGCAGATATTTTATTATATATATCACTTGTTAATACATTAATTCTATTCAAACTATTCCTCCATAGATTTTTGAAGTCTTTCAAGTAAATCCATACAAAGTAAAGGTGTTAATTCATTTATATTTGTATCTTTTAATACTTTAAGAACTTGTCTTTCTCCTAAAGATATTGGTTTATTTTCTCCATTGCCGGCTCCGCTTTGTTTTGCCGCCACCATTTGAGGAGCATTTTCTATTTCTTTTAAAATAACCTTTGCTCTCGCCGTAACTTCATTTGGCACTCCAGCTAAATTAGCTACTTCTATACCATAGCTTCTACTAGCCCCGCCGCGACCTATTTTATGTAAAAATTCTATAGTGTTACCCATTTC
>CAMUJQ010000064.1 GCA_947089305.1 uncultured Clostridia bacterium | reverse complement strand
TGACACTAAATTATAACAATCAAAGAATGCATATCCTTTAATTTCTGTTACAGAACTAGGTAAAGTAACTTCAACTAAATTTTTACATTGATTAAACATATTGTCAGGAATTATATTTACTTTAGCATTTACAACTGCATTAACTAAATTTTGACAACCAGAAAATGCAGCATTTCCAATACGTGTTACACAACTTGGAATTGTAATTTCAGTTATACCTGTATTAGAAAATGCATATTGTTGAATTTCTATTAATTTTGATTGACTGAAATCAACTGAAGTTATATTTTGTTTTCCACTAAAAGCCTTTTCTCCAATAGAAATAACTTTATAATTTTCATTTCCATATTCAATATATTCTGGGATAACAACATTACTATTAGCTCCAGTATACCCTGTAATTTGTGCTGTTTTTGATGTTAAACCAATTTTAAATCCAAAACCTGTAGGAGAATTAAATGTTGTTGATTCCTCAAAATTAATTTTACTTTTTATTGTGTACCAATAACCAGTATACAAATATCTGTACTCTATTGAATTATGGAATGGAACAAAAATTTTCAAATCAGTAGAACATTCACTAAATAAGTTTGTTGGTATTTGAGGTTGTAAACCTGAAATTACAATTTGAGCTAAACTGCCACAATTATTAAATGCATTAGCTTCTATTGTTGTTAAACTTGATGGAAGAACTAATGATTGTAAATTGCTACAACCGTCAAATGTATTAGCTTTTAATACTTTAAGTAAATTAGGCAATGTAATGCTAGTCAAACTTCCACAATTTTCAAAAGCTGCTTCATTAATTGTTGTAACGCTGTCAGGAATAACTAATGTTTCAAGTGAAGCACATTCGGCAAAAGCTTGTGCTCTTATTGTTTTTAAAGTGCTTGGTAAATTTAAAGTTGTTAAAGCAAAATTACCATATAAAGCTTTATTGCCAATTTCTTTTATTCCTTCGCCTAGGGTTACACTTGTTCTTATAAATGAATAGCCAAGTGAATTGTCATCTACTTTAGTTACCTTATAAGTAGTGCCATTAATAACAACCTCTCCATTAATTACAACTTCAGTTGCACCAGCAGATGAAATAAACTTAACATTTTTATTTGCGGCTCTTGCTCTTGTTGTTGGATTAGCTAACATATATTTGTAACCATTATCTGCAGTTAAAATTTGATTACTAAACTGAGTTACAATATTTAATGTGCTCCATATTTCACTAATATGATAATCTTCATAATATTCTTCTTTAACTTTTATTTCAAGTTGTGAACTTTCTTCTGTAGGGAACGTATCGTTTGAGATAAAAGGTTTTTTACAATTTATTGTAACTTGTCTTAAATTTAAACAGCCTGTAAAAGCAGCTTCCCCAATACAAACAACATTATCAAACGTTACTTCAACCAAACCTGCACACTCTGCAAATGCCCCAATTCCTAAATAAGATAAACTGTTTGAAAAACTTAAACTAGACAAATTAGGACAACCACTAAATGCATTTGCGCCAATAACTTGAATTGTATTAGGAATTGCAACTTCATTTAAAGCCATACAATACATAAGCGCGCCATCACCTATGCCAGTTACAGTGTAATCCTTTCCATTATAAGAAATACTTTCTTTAATATCTATTTTAGTTAAAGTGTTATTCATAAATGAATTTAAATCGTCATTTTCTATTGCAGAATCTAAATCACGACCTTCAATACCATATAAAGCAGCTGAGCCAGTAGCAAAATTAATTTCATATTCAAGTCCATCAATAGCCACAATCTGTGTTTGCATATTTTCAGATGCCGTTATCTTATTATACATTGGACTATCATTCTCAATATAACCAAAGCTGCGTTTATAAGCATTGCAATTATAATAATAATTGTTAATACTACTCAAGGCAAATACATTTTCACCAAATTTAGGCAATGCTCCATTAAAGTATATTGATTCAATTTGAGATAATGAGAAACATGTGTCACTGATATAACTAACTGAATGTGGAATTGTTAAACCGCTTAAACAGATAGCAAACGCAAAGCAAGAAGTACCTATTTCAGATATAGATTCTGGCAATTTTAAATCAAGTATGGCAGAACCCATAAAAGCACCTTTTGAAAGTGTTTTAATACCCTCTTCAAGAATTACTTGGTCATTACATGCTAAAAGAAAGGCTGCTATTTCAATATTTGTTAAATTATAAATTTCATTTTCATATTCAATTGTTGAGTCAACAGTTAATACACTTCCCGTTTTGTCATGAGAAGTAATAAAACTTGCTTCTTTAGTTTGTAAGTTAAGCTTATAAAATTTATTGTCAAAATTAACTATTTTATTTTTAAACTCATCAACTAAAACACCTATTTCTTTTAATTCTTGCCATAACTCATTTTGCATATATTCATCAATATTATTAACTTTAATTTCAAGATATTTTGCAATATCACTTACTTCCATTTGAATTGTGATAGATTGCAAATCTCCAATCATAAATGCATTATTGTTCTCTAAAACAGGAGGATGCTCACTATTTATAGTAACTTGTCTTAAATATATACATGCGCCAAAAGCTTTTTCTGAAATATAATTAACACTTGCTGGCAATGATATTTCAGCCATAACACCACTAAAAGCATTCTTTCCTATTTTTTCAAGTCTACTATTTGGTGCAAAAGTTATTGATTTAATAGCTGTTGGAATATCATTTCCAGAATACAAGCCTTCATCCTCAATTTCAATAACAGAAGCAGGAACAACAATATTTCCAAGTGCAATAGAATTTTTACCAATTTTTGTTACAGTATAGGTTACATTGTCATAAACAAAAGTTTCTGGAATTGTAGTGTTAAATTGGTTCATAAAATTAATTTGAGCAATTTGCATATTACGTTGCTTTTCAGTGGAAGTGTCGCCTTCATAATCATTTTCATCTGTGCTTGGAATATCAAAATTGCTTAAATATTCGTCAGAATATCCAAGAAATGTTGCTGTGTTAGAATTTTGTTTAACATAATAAGCATAATCTCCAACTACAACCTGAACTGTAAATTCGTCAACAATATCATAATTTTTCCAATTATTATCAGCTTTAAAGTCATCTAAATATCTTGCAGGAACTTTTATTTGTAGTTTTTCATGACATTTTGTAAACATATCAGAATTACTTGTTGGCATTGCACCTTCAATTGTAACATAACGAAGTTTTGCACAACTATTAAATGCATGTGAACCTATTGAAGAAACTTTTCCAGGAATTATAATTTCTTCAATGTTGCTACAATTTTGGAATGCGCTTGATTCTATTGAAGTTAAATTTTTACTTAACTTAACACTAGCAAGCTTTGTACAACTTGAAAATGCATTACTCTTAATAGCAGTAACTGAATCTGGTATAACTATTTCAGTTAAACTACTGCACTTACTAAAGCAAGAATTTTCTATTGAAGTAATACCATAAGGCAATACAATTGATTGTAACTTAGAACAACTGCTAAATGCTGACCCGCCTAGAGTTGTTAATGTGCTTGGCAAATTAACGCTCTCAAGTTTTGAACAACCAGCAAAGGCATAATCATTAATACTATATACACCTTCTGGAATAACAACATTTACAAAACTATCACATCCAAAAAATGCCATTGTGCCTAATTTTTTTAATGAACTAGGTAAAGTAATTTCAGTTAGAGATGCACATTGATTAAATGCGCCTGAACCAATTTCTTCTAAGCCTTCAGGTAAATTAATGCTAGCCAAATTTCTACAACCATAAAAGGCACTGTCTGTAATTACCTTAATTGTATTTGGAATTGTAACACTTTTAATTTTTGAAGCATTACCGCTGCCAAATAAACATTGTAAAGCGCTAGGAATTTTTGTTGTAATAATAGTTACAGCATAAGTTGTGCCATTAATAACAACGTGTGATGGAATAACTATACTTTCAGTAACTGCCCCAGTAAAACCAATAATGCTTGCTGTTCTAAATTTTTCATTATTAATTTGAACTTGCCAATCCCCTACTTGATAATAAGAAAGATTATTTTCAGTTATCTCATTTGTAATGTCATCTGCCATAGAATCATTATTGAAAGCAAAAATTTTATCTTGCACTGCAGAATATTTAGTTTTATAAGTTTCATAATAATTCCCTGGAACTAAGATGCGATCAATATTTAACCATGAAGAAGCACTATTTGCATCCAAAATATCAGTTAATCCCAAGAATTTAATTGTTTTAGTTGTTAAACCTCCAAAAGAAATTATTTCAGTGGATTTAAGGCTCTGTGGAATTACTAACTCATCTAAAGTTAAACCTCTCAAACCATAAGCTGATATAGTAGTTACGCCTTCTCTTATCGTTAATTTTCTTATATTTGGACAGTTTATAAATATGTCCGTATTAATTTTTAAAATACTACTATTTAAATCAACTTCTACTAAGTTGTCTAAATTATTAAATGCATAAGTTGCAATTTCTGTTACGTTATAATATTTATTATTATACCAAAAGCCTAAAAGACCTAAATATTTTGATTCATCAATTTGGTTTACAGAAATTAATGCTGCATTATTTGATGCTGGGTCTAGTAAATAATCATCCCCGCCCGATCTATATATAATTTTACTAAAATTATCAACAACTTTAGCTGAATAACTACCTAATTGATTCATAATTTGAGTTCTAACTGCAGAATCAGTAGTTTCAATCTTAATTTCTAAATCTGAAGCTAAATTTTGAAAAGCATTACTTGCTATGATTGTTTCTTCACTAGAGCACTTTAATGTAATTTGTCGCAAATTATGAGACCAAAGAAAAGCAAAAATTTCAATATTTTTTACACTTGCAGGCACAGTAAATTGTGTTAAACTTGAACAGCCCGAAAAAGTGCTGGCTTTAATTTCAGGTAAATCAACATCATCTACAAATGTAACTGAATTTAAACTTCTACAATCAGAGAATACAGATTCATCCAATTGTAAAGTTTTAGAATTAATTTCAACAGTTTGTAAATTTATACAATCGTAAAAAGCATTTTCTCCAATCCATGTTACAGAAGAAGGAATTATAACTGATTTAATTATTTCACATCCTTGAAAAGCTGAATTATTTATATTAATTATTTTTGCACCATTAGCCAAAATTTCTGGTATAACTAAATTTTCTTGAATATCTCCAGTGTAACCCATTAAAATTGCCGAACTTCCCGAAATTGAATATAATAAACCTCTTTCTGTATAAAAATTGCTAAAGCTAGATACAATTTTTGTAGAGAAAGTACTCCACCCTGAACGAGATCTATAAGTTGATGCAAGACTAGATGACGCAAATCTAATTTGTAAATTATTATGACACATTTCAAATGAGGAACTATAAGCAGTTGTGTAGTTAGAAGTGGAATTATTCATAACAGATACTTGTTTTAATTCATTGCATTCATAATATGCATATGTGCCTATTGTTC
>CAMUJQ010000063.1 GCA_947089305.1 uncultured Clostridia bacterium | reverse complement strand
TATGTCCTTAGCAAATTTTTCGTCTTTCATAATTTCTCCTTAATGTAAATTAGTATAGCAATTTTTGTTATTTTTGGCAATTGTTTTAAGTTTAAATATTTTGTTTGTATTACATTTTATTTTATGTTAAAATTTAATTAAAGGAGATAATATGTTAGATAGAAAAGATGTTTCAGATAAATACAAATGGAACTTGCAGGATATTTATGCTACAGAGGAAGCTTTTGAAAAAGATTTTAAAAAATATGAACAATTTGCAGAAGATATAAAAAAATTTAAAAATACATTAAACACAGCTCAAAATCTTGACGCATATTTTAAGTTTTTAGAAAAAAACAATATTTATATTGACAAGCTTTTTAGCTATGCTTATCTTCTTGAAAGTGAAGATATAAGTAAAGAGCATGCTCAAGTTTTACTTAAACGACTTGAAGTGGTTAATCGCAAAATAACAATAGAAAATGTTGGATTTGAAATAACAAAACTTAAAACCTCCAAGTTGAAGGAATTTGCAAATGATCCCTTGCTTAGTTACAAAAAAAATTATTTTGAAGATTTAATTGAGGACAAAAAACATATATTAAGTGAAAAAGAAGAAAAAGTAATCAATAGTCTTAGTGATACATATTTATATGAAGAAATTTTTGATCAATTTAATGATAGTGAACTAGACTATGGAAAAGTTAAACTTTCTTGTGGAGAAGTATTAAAATTAACGCCTGAAAATGTTGAAACAATTTTAAGAACGGAGCCTAGAGAAGTTAGAAAAAAGGCAGTTCAAAAATTTTTTAAAGAAAGAAACAGATTTCAAAGAACAATTGGAACAAATTATTTAGGGGCTGTTAAAACTTGCGTGGCACATGCTAAAATATATAAATATAAATCAGCACTAGAACAAGCCCTAAAAGCTGAAAAGGTGCCTACAAAAGTTTATAAAAATTTAATTAAAAACTATACTTTTGGGTTGCCATTATTTAAAAGATATAACTTGCTTAGAAAAAAGATTTTAGGATATGCTGAATTACATAATTATGATACAAGCGTTCCATTAAGTAGTTATAAACCTAAAAAAGCCACATATGAAGAATGTTATCAAACTGTTATAAAAGCGCTTAGTGTGTTTGGCGAAAACTATACTAATGTTTTAAAAGAAGCTTTTAACAACCGTTGGATTGATGTTATGGAAACAAACAACAAAACTACGGGCGCATATATGAGTGGTAGTTTTGCTGTTCATCCTTATGTATTACTTAACTTTAATGGAATGGAAGATTATGCCAGCACAATTGCCCACGAACTTGGCCATGCGGTGAATAGTTATTTTACTTGTAAAAACAATAGATTTTTTGATTCGAACAATCCTATTTTTTTAGCAGAAATTGCAAGTACAGTTAACGAAGTTTTATTAAATTATTATTTAATTGAACAAAATAAAGATAATAAAGAAAAACAAATTTTTTATTTAACTGAAATGTTAGATTTATTTGTTGGAACATTTTTTGTTCAAACTAAATTTGCTAAATTTGAAGAAGAAGTGCATAGAAGAATAGAACAAGACGAACCTTTAACTGTTAGTGATATAAACAAAATTTATGAAAATGTTACAAAGGAATATAATCAAGGAGTAATTGTAACAGATAAAAATTCAGGACTAGGATACTTGAGCATTCCACACTTTTATTACCATTTTTATGTTTATAAATATGCAACGGGAATTATTTCCGCAATTAATATTGTTTCTAACATTTTGCAAGATAAAAATTATATAAAAGCTTACATTAAGTTTTTATCAAGCGGAACAAAACTTAAAACTATGGAAACCTTAAAATTAGCTAAAATTGATTTGGAAAATGATGAAGCATATAAAATTGCTTTTAAATTTATTGAAGATATATTATCACGACTTGAAAAGCTTGTTTAATAAACGACAAAAAATTGTACAATATGTTTTAATTGTACAATTTTTATTTTTTCTCTTTACATGCAAAATTCTTTGTGATATAATATAATTATATTAAGGAGGATTTAAAATGCCTGGAGAAATTGTTAAAACAATCTCATTAGCATTAACTGGCTTTATGGCAGCTATTTTGCTATTTGGCTTTTTACTTGGTCTAATGAGAGGGCTTAAAAAAAGTACGTTGCGTCTATGTATATTTGTAGGCGTTAGTGTTGTAGTTTTATTATTTATGCCTTTGATATTAAAAGTTACAACATCTGATATTGTTATTGGTGGAAAAACATTAAAAGATTATATAGCATCTTTAATTTCATCTGGAATGCCAGAAACTGCAGGTGCGCTTGAAGGCCCAGTTACTATGGCAGCAGCTCTTGCCGTTGCAGCTTGTGGTTCTATTGTATTCTTAGTTCTATTTATAGGAATTCAAATTATCACTTGGATAATTTTTGGAATAGTTAAACTCTTCTTAAGAGGTTGGACTAAAAAAGGCAAAAAGAATAGATTACTTGGTGGTTTAATAGGAATTGTGCAAGCCGTGTTTGTTTGCTTTATCTTCATGATTCCAGTTGCGGGCTTTAGCAATGTTGCATATAAAATTGCAGATGCTGCTGAAGTTGTGTTAAATGAAATGAAACAAGTTGAAGAAGGCTCAGAAGAAGGAGAAACTCCAGCTAGTGTAATTTATGATAAAAATGGAAAGCAAATTAAATTAGTTGAAAATGGAGTTATCAGCGGTGGTGAAAATGAATCTGGAGATGTAACAACTCCAGGTGGTGATGACCTTACGAATCCTGATAATGGTGTAAATATTGAGGAATCTTTGAAAACAGTTGCTGAAGTTAAAAAAGTGGCAGGTGCATATAGAAAGAGCATGCCTGGTGCAATTTTTGGAATTGGAAAACTTGATATTGCTACATTTAATTATTTAAGTCAAGCAACAGTTGATGGACAAAAAATTAAGTTTTCTGATGAAGTTGATGCTGTTGCAGGATCAATTAGAATAATTGCAGAAGAGTTTGATCTTCCAACTTTACTTAATTTCAAAAATATTGAAGAATTAAAAACATATTTAAATAAAGTTGAGAAAGATAATAAAACTAATGGTGAAAGATTATTTGAATTACTTGCTGACAAATTGTTTAGTAGTGATTTAGTTAAAGGTTTAATGGTAGACGGTATTAATGCGCTATCTGAAAATACACAAACTAGATTAAATAACTTACCTGAAGCAGAAAGAGTTGAACTTGGTTATCAAAAAGACGAAATTATTTCAATCCCTAAAATAAACAGTAGTAATATTAATTGGAAAGAAGAAAAACAAACTTTTGCAAGAATATTTAACAAAGCTATTGTTTGCTTCTTAGAAGTATATCCTAGCTTAAATAATGGTGGAGAAGGGGAAACAACAGATACCTTTGCAGACCTTCCATTTGAACAATTAGGAGAAGTTATAGATAGTTTTAAAGAATTAAAACTATTAGAAAACATTTTTGATCCAGGTTTGAAACGTTTACTATCAGTTGAAAAGTTTATTGATGGAGAAGAAATTGATCCAGAAACAAATCAAAAAGTTAAAATTACAATTAGCGAAAAGATTTTAAATGAAACTAAAAAGATTGGTGGCGAGGGTATAAATCTAACTAAGATTGAAAACTATAAAGAAGTATCTTTTACAAGTTTATTTAAATCTGTTGGTAAAACAATGGCTTTAGTTAGCAAAATGCAAGGTGAGAGTTTTGATCTTGGAGTTGGAGACGTTAGTGATATTTTAACTTCACTTAACGAACTTCCAGAAGAACTTAAAACTCAACTTAATGATACTTTGAAAGGTGCAATAAATGATAAGCCTTTATTTGGAGATAAAACCTTAGAAGAAATTTGCGGAACTGAAAATTGGAATAATTTAAATATTATCGAATGTGCTCCAGTTGTTGCTCCACTTATTGATGTTGCCACTGTATTAACAACTGATAATACAACAAGCGGAAAATTAGATGCAGAGCAAATTACAACTGTTGTTGATAGCATTAAAAATGTATCAACTAATTATGAGGCTCTTTCAGAAGAAAATAAAACAGCAATCAACAATATGGTTACAAACACAATTAATGAAATTGTTGGGGAAGGCACAGTTACAACTGAAAACGCTATTGAAAATTTAGCTCAAGAATCTGCTATTATTGAAAATGTTTTAAATGCTAAATTTAGTGAAAAACCAGTGGTATTAAACACACAACAAGTTGTAGATTCAATTGAGTCAAGTACAATCGTTGCAGATTTACTTATTACAAATAATGTTACTGATATCTTTGAAACTGAAGCAACTAAAGAAGAAGTTAAAACAATGTTTGCTGATAAGTTCCCAGAAGCAGACGATGCTACACTTGATAAATATGCTAATCTTTTCAAATATAAAGCACCAGCTACTAATAACTAAAATAAAAAAGTCGTTTTAAATAGCGACTTTTTTTATGTTTGAAAAAATTTTATTTTGTGCTATAATTAAAACATGACATTAAAAGAAAAAGTTCTAAAATTGCCAACAAACCCCGGTGTATATATAATGAAAAATGCGCTTGGGGAAATTATTTATGTCGGTAAGGCAAAAAATTTAAAAAATAGAGTATCAAGTTACTTTAATAACAGTTATAAAAATGAAAAAACTCTTGCTATGGTTAGTAAAGTAGTTGATTTTGACTATATAATTGTGCCTAGTGAAACAGATGCTTTAGCGCTTGAATGCAATTTAATTAAAAAACATCAACCACATTATAATATTTTGTTAAAAGATGGTAAGCAATTTGCGTATATTAAAATTTTAACAAATGAGACATATCCACGTGTTGAAATAACGCGAAAAATTAAAGATAAAAATGCTAAATATTTTGGGCCATATTTTAATGGGCTTAATGCCACTGAATTACTTGAAATTATTGAATCGGCTTTTAAGTTAAGAAAATGTAAATTAAATTTGCCTGCAAAAAAAAGTTTAAAACCTTGTCTGAATTTTCACATGGGTAAATGTTTGGCTCCGTGTAAAGGGGAATGTAAAGTTGAATATGATAATGAGGTTAAAGAAGTTATAAAGTTTTTAAACGGAAAAACTGATTATGTAGAGAAACTTTTAATTAACAGAATGCAAGCCTTAAGTGAAACTGAAAATTTTGAAGAAGCATTAAAAGTTAGAGAAAATTTAAAGATGCTTAAAAAACTAGAAGGCAAAATTACAAATATATTAACAACAAAAATTTCAGCCGATATATTTGCAGTTAGTCAAAATGAAGAATTTTCAATTGCAAGTTTTTTAACTGTTAGAGAAGGAAAAGTTTTAGGCGTTAATAATTTTAATTTATTAAAATATGACGAAAGCAATTTTGAAACATTTATTATGCAATTATATTTAACTAATGGCTTGAATACAAAAAAAATTATTGTTCCTAGCGGTGTTGAAATTAGTGAAGCTGCAAGTAATTTATTATATGAAAGATTTGGAATTAAACCTACTTTTAGTTATCCTAAAACTAGCGATGAAAAGAAAATGTTTAAAGAAG
>CAMUJQ010000062.1 GCA_947089305.1 uncultured Clostridia bacterium | reverse complement strand
TTGACTGGGGCGGTCGCCTCCTAAAGAGTAACGGAGGCGCCCAAAGGTTCCCTCATATTGGTTGGAAACCAATAGTAGAGTGTAAAGGCATAAGGGAGCTTAACTGTGAGACAAACAAGTCGAGCAGATACGAAAGTAGGGCTTAGTGATCTGGCGGTAGAGTATGGAATTGCCGTCACTTAACGGATAAAAGTTACCTCGGGGATAACAGGCTGATGATTCCCAAGCGTCCACAGCGACGGAATCGTTTGGCACCTCGATGTCGGCTCGTCACATCCTGGGGGTGTAGTTGCTCCCAAGGGTTCGGCTGTTCGCCGATTAAAGTTGGCACGCGAGCTGGGTTCAGAACGTCGTGAGACAGTTCGGTTCCTATCTGTCGTGGGCGTAAGATATTTGAGGGGAGCTGCTCCTAGTACGAGAGGACCGGAGTGGACGTACCTATGGTGCACCAGTTGTTACATCAGTAGCATAGCTGGGTAGCGATGTACGGATTAGATAAACGCTGAAAGCATCTAAGCGTGAAACTAGCCTCAAGATTAGATATCTCACACCTAGAGGGTGACCTCGAAGTGGTAAAACCCCTTGAAGACAACAAGGTTGATAGGTCGCATGTGTAAGTGTAGTTAATACATTCAGCTGAGCGATACTAATAGGTTGAGGGCTTGATCTCATTTCAAGCTTTTAATTACGGTTTTTATTACAAAAAAATTAATCTCTACTTTTTAAGTGCAGTTGTGAGTGTTTCGTAGCAGACACTTAGCCATTGTTGGTGATTATGGAGAAGAGGTCCACCTGTTCACATCCCGAACACAGAAGTTAAGCTCTTCATCGCCGAAAATACTTGTCGGGCCACCGGCCGGGAACTTAGGACATTGCCAGCATCAATATAGAGAAGCCACTCGAAAGAGTGGCTTTTTGTTGCCCGACAAGAATGTTTAAATACCTTACGAGGGAAATGTGCGGGAACTTAGGACATTGCCAGCATCAATATAAAGAAGCCACTCGAAAGAGTGGTTTTTTGTTGCCCGACAAGAATGTTTAAATATCTTACGAGGGGAATGGCCGGGAACTTAGGACATTGCCAGCATCAATATTACAAACATCCTTACGGGTGTTTTTTTTGACATTATTTTTTTGTTATGATATAATTTTTTTATGGAAAATATTGAATTTAGAGAATTAGATAGCAGAGAATATTTAACTTTTTTTACATCATTAAATAATGCAAGACAAACAAATTCCCATGGCTGTTTTGTTTCGTTAGAAACGCCAGAGTATTGGTCTAGGTCAACATTGTTTTTATGTGGTGATGGCGTAGCAGGCTTTGCTATCAATAATGGAAATCTTGAGGGAGTTCATAAAAATCCAGAATTAGCGTCATTAATAGGTGATAAAAAGGTAATGCCACAAATAATGAAAGTTGCACTTAATAATGGAGTTGAAAAACTAGATTGTTTTGGAGAGGGGTTAACAAAACAATATATGAAATATGGCTTTATTCCTGTTGGCAAAATGAAGTTTGATATTAGATACAATCCAACTTGGCCAGTAGAAACTTTTGGAGAGCCAGATGTTATTGCAATGATGAAAGCTGTTAGAAATTCGGACGAACTTCGTGCTATACAAGAAGTGTCAGTGGACGAAAGGTATAGTAATATAATAGATAGGTTAACTTATTTTGACGATTATAACGAGTTGTTAAATTATAGAGACGCTAAATTGGAATACGCAAAAGAAAACGATTTAAGTTATAATGAAATTTTTAAAAATATAACAAGTGGAATTAAAAAATAATGAAAAAAAATAATTTAATTTTACATATTCCGCATTCAAGTAAAAAGCTACCACAAAAGTTTTGGGAAAACGTTATTGTTGAAAAAAATGTAGTAGTAGATTTTATCAATGCCATAACCGATATAGATACAGATAAGTTATTTGGAAGTAATTTATATAAAAAAGTTGTTTTTCCTTATAGCAGAGTTTTTTGTGATGTTGAAAAGTTTGAAAAAGAAAGTGCTGAACCAATGAGTAAATTTGGAATGGGTGTGGTTTATTTTAAAACAAACAAAGGGGAGCAATTCGCACAAATTTCACTTGAATATAAAAATAATATAATAAACACAATATATAAACCTTATCATAAAAAATTAGATGAAAAAGTAAATATAATGTTAAAAGGCAAGCAAAAAGTTATTATGGTTGATTGTCATTCCTTTTCAAGGGATATTATAATGTTCGACGATAAAAAAATTAACTTACCAGATATTTGCTTAGGTTATAATAGTGATTATAATAAAGCTTTGATAGAAAAAGTGAAAGCACATTTTGAAAAGTGTGGTTATAATGTTGAAGAGAACTATCCCTACGATGGGGCAATGATTCCAAATAGTTTGATAAAAAATAAGAATAATAATTTTACAAGTTTCATGCTAGAGATAAATAAAAGTATATATGAAAACAATAAAAGCAATTTTGAAAAATTGAAAAAGTGTATAAATTCACTTTTAAAAGAATTAAAAACTTTTGATATATAATTTTTATAGTAATACTGTTATTTTATTTGATAATTATAATTTATGAATGTCCAAGCTTTCTATTCCAATCAGTAAGCCTATTTTAAAACCTTCAGTATAATGCGTTGCACAGCCTTCAGCTTCTAAGGAACCTCGCAAAGCACAAAACTCTTCAAACAATAATTTTTGATTTTTAGTTAAAAAACATTTAATTTGTTGATAAAGTTCAAAACTTTTATTAAATAACAGTTTATAGTTTGCATCGTTTTCAATTAAATTTATTGTTCCACAATTTCCATAAAATAGTTCTTTAATTATAGATTGTTTCATTTTATAACTCCTTTTTTATTTTAGATATTTATATTATAAGTCAATAGTATTGACATGTCAAACATTTTTTACTTAAAATATATATAATGTTTCTATGATTGAATTTAATTTAGATATATTATCAAAAAGAATAAAAGAATTAAGAGTCCAATTAAACATGTATCAAAAAACTCTTGGAGAAAAAGTAGGAGTTGAAAGAAACACAATTGCTATGTATGAAACTGGAAAATCACGACCTAGTTTTGAAGTGCTGGTAAGACTTGCACAAATTTTTGGTACAACAACTGATTATCTTTTAGGCTTAACTGATTTTGAATAAAAAATAAATTAATTGGTATATTATTTAAATAAAAGAGAAAAAATCTTTAAATAATAACATTAAAAAAATTGTTATTTTTTGTCAATAAAGTATTAAATTACTTGTCAAAAAAGTATAAAAATGATATTATGAGCATAGATAAGCAAATGAGTGCAAATCCTGCTAGTACCATTTGCCATATATATTTTAAATTAAGGAGAAAATAATGGAAAAGAAAAAAAGTCTTACTATTACAATGTTTGCTGTTTGCGCAGCCTTAATTATTGGTTTAGTTGCAGCAGTAGCAGTACTAGCAGCAAATGCACAAAGTTTTAAATCTAATATTAATGTAAGCTTTGTAGCACAAGATATAGCTGGAACAGTAAAAGCAACCTTTACTGATAATGGAACAGCTAAAGCAATGAAAGTGGGAGGCCTTGAAAGTGGTGTAGATACACTTACTTTTGATGCAGATACTACAACTTTACAAACACTATCACCTACAATAGAAAATGTAGCATTATCTAAAACTCACCCAGTTGTATTTGTTTACACATTTACAAATTCTGGAGATAGAGATTATACAGCATCTTTAACAGCTAATATAACAAGCAATAATGTTAATGTTGAATATAAAGCTGGTGAAACAGTTACAGAAAGTTTACAAATTACTGTACCTGCTAGTGGTTCTGCAACTTTCACAGTAACTGTAACATTAGATAATGAAGCTAAAGATGCTTCATATGTTGGAGATTTCTCTTGGAATTTATCTGCTGTTCAATCTACAACAACTGATTAATAATATTTGCCTATGCTGGATAAGGTGATAAATTTAATTAAAAATGCTCTAAATTTAGAGTATTTTTTTTACAATTTTTTTGCAGTATGCTAAAATAAAAGCATATTTATTTGCCAAAAATGCATGATTAATATATACTTAAAAAGTGATTGAATTTATAAAAAGATTACATATAAAAGGAAAACGGAGTTGTAAATGAATTCAGAAGTTAATGTTGTTATTAAACAAGATAACAGTGTACAAAAAGCTATTGAATTAACAGCTAAAAAATTAAAATCTAAATATGGTAAAGAACGTAAAGTTAATGAAAAGTTATTAAAACCTAAAACAAAATTACAAAAAGTTTTAAGTATTATAACTAATTTTATTTGTGGCTTTGTTATATTAGCATGCGCATTTCTTTTTGTTGGAACAATAAATGCTAAAATTCAACGCATTCCACCTAGTTTTGCAGGCTTTAGCTCAATGCTTATTTCATCTGGTAGTATGACAGAAAGTGGCTTTGCTATTGGAGATAGAGTTATAGTTAAGGCTGTTGATACCCATACTTTAAAAGATGGGGATATAATCGCATTCTATGTACATTCTAACACATATTCAAATTTTAATATAAATAATTGCAGAAAAATAAATGCAGATTCAATTGATAAATTAAAATATAAAGTTACATTTTCAAAGTTTTTTGGAAATCAAAATGAATATATAAAAAAAGCAGCAGCTTTAAATTGTGCAATTGTTTTTCATCATATATTAGGAGTTTATGAAGACGCGAATGGAACACGTTGGTTCAAAACTTATGGTTCAACTAATGTTAAAAACAATCCGTCTAATGTTGACTCTTGGGCGATAAGAGAAGAATTGGTTGTGGGTGCCTATGATAATTCAGGCGGATCAAAATTTATTGCCGGAACTTTAAATACTTTTTCTACTAATTTTGGCATGATTATGTTAATTTTTATCCCTTTAATATGTTTAGCTATTATGATTATTTGGGATTTACTTAAGGATATTGAGCGCAATAAACTTGAACTAGATATAATAGAAGAAAAGCGTAAAATTACTGATCCAATTTGTGTGAGAAATAAAATTGGCTTTAAGATGGATGATAAAACAAAATATAAAGTTTTAGCACAAGCAAAGGAAGAAGAAAAACTTGAATATATTAGTTTGCTTTGGGAAGAAGAAAAAACACCAACGGGAATTAAGAAATATTATTTAAGAAAAGGCCTTATGCTTAAACCCATAGAAAGACTTTGTGAAGTTAACCGTGAGTGTGAGAAGCGTTTTAAAGCTGGCGAAAACGAAAAGGAAATTGCTAAATATTACATAGAAGAAAAGAAAAAGATTCAAGATGAGCAACTTAGATTTGAGCGTCGATTTAGAAAAATAAGAAAAGAATATGAGAAGAAAAAATTAGAGGAAGAGAAACTTAAAAAAGAAAAAGAGGTTGCTTAAATTAAAAAAAAATTGCATTATGCAATTTTTTTATTTATTATCTCTATTTCTAATGGTAAGAAACAATAAAACTAATCTTAAAAGTTCAAGTAAATTTGTTACAAAGGCAGCAACATAAGTTAAAGCAGCTGCTTTCAAAACTTTTTTTACTTCATAATATTCGTCTTCATTTAATAGATCAGTATCAACTAATAGTTCTTCAGTT
>CAMUJQ010000061.1 GCA_947089305.1 uncultured Clostridia bacterium | reverse complement strand
ATTTGACGAATACGCTCACGAGTAACACTATATTGTTTTCCAACCTCTTCAAGTGTTCTAGGACGACCATCATCAAGACCATAACGAAGTCTTATAACACCTTGCTCACGTGGTGTTAAAGTGTTAATAATTTCAAGAAGTTGTTCTTTTAATACTTTGGCTTCAGCTGTTTCAAATGGAGAACGTTGAGTTGGGTCAGGAATGTTATCTCCAAACACACTATCATCATCATCTCCCATTGGTTTAGATAAACTAGTTGGGTCTTGAGAACTTCTTTTTATCTCCATAATTTTATTTGGAGCCATATTCATTTTTTCAGCAATTTCTTCAATTGTTGGATCACGACCTAATTCTTGTTGAAGTGACCTTTCACATTTGTTAACTTTACTAATAGTTTCAACCATATGTACAGGAATTCTAATAACACGGCCTTGGTCGCTCTTAGCACGAGTTATGCTTTGACGAATCCACCATGTTGCATAAGTTGAAAATCTAAAACCTTTAGTATAATCAAACTTTTCAACAGCTTTAATAAGACCAAGATTTCCTTCTTGAATTAAATCTAAAAAATGCATTGAAAATCTGCTATAACCACTTTTATTAACATGCTTTTTTGCGATTGAAACAACAAGTCTAAGGTTAGCTTCACAAAGTTTCTGGCGCGCATAATCGTCACCTGCAATCATTCGTTTTGCAAGTTCAACTTCTTCTTCACTAGAAAGCAATGGAACTTTACCAATATCTCTAAGATACGTTTTAACTGGATCATCAAGATTAGGTTGAGAAATTAATTCGTTTAAAAGTTTGTCATCAGCTTGTTTTTCTTCTTCACTTCTAACAATAGTAATGCCCGCTTTTTCAAACGTTGCAACAATTTCTTCCATTTGTGAGGCAGTTAAATCATAGTCTAAAAATCTTAATGCAATTTCCTCTTCAGTTAAATTTTCGCGCTTTTTACCAAGCTCCATTAAGCGTTTTATTTCATCTTCTAACGCTATTTTTGCCATTAAATTTCCTCCGTTTTTATCTTTTTTATTTGTTGTAAAACTTCATTCATTTCATTGATAAGTTTCTTTCTATTATCAGCATCTAAAGTTGTTCGCATGTTTTCATTAATGATATTTTTTTTATTTTCAAGGGACCGTAACTTTATTTTTTTAATGCTATCTTCAAAAAACTTCACTTCACTTGCTTCATTATCAAAATTAAATTTATAACACACTATGTCAAATATTTGAGGACTTTCCTCTTCATTAAAATAGTTGTATAAATCGCCCACTTTTATATTTTGTTTTATTAATTCATATAACTTTTTTAGTTCAGAATCAACAAGATCAAAATATTCATCTTCTTTAAAACTCGCATAAGCTTTTTTATGTAATAGCGCAGCTAAAACAAACTTTCGCGCTGTTACAAACCCATCATTAACCTGAGACTGCACTTCTTGCTGCTTTTCGCCCTCATCTTTAGCTGAAACAGGCATACCTTTGTTAATAATAACGGGCACTCCCTTTAAATTACGCCTTAAAATATCAATAGGCATGTTAGCAATTTTACTTAAAGTGGACAAATAAATTTCTTTATCAATATCACTTAAATTTTTAAGTATCTCAAGTGCCTGTTTTAAAAACTTGCTTTTTTCAAAACTATCTTTTAAGTTATATTCACTTGCAAGAACCTCTAACTTATATTCAGTTCCTGTTTTAGCATTTTCTACAAGTTTTAAAAAGGCTGCTTTACCATATTTAGATACAAATTCGTCAGGGTCTAACTTTTCAGGAATTTTAACAACTCTAACATCAAGATTTTGACTTTCTAAAATATCTATACTTTTAAAAGTTGCCTTTTGCCCCGCAGAGTCACCATCCAAACTAAGCACAATTTTTTCAGAAAACCTTTTTAATAGCGTCACATGTTCTTTAGTAAGCGCAGTGCCCAAACATGCAACACAGTTTTGAATGCCTGCCTCAAAAAGCTTAATAACATCCATTTGCCCTTCAAGAATTAAAATTTCATTAATGCCGTCTGTCTGCTTTAATTTTTTAACATTGTTTAATCCATATAAAATCCGGCTTTTGTCAAAGGTAATATTAGCAGCCGTATTTTTATATTTAGCAATTTGTTTATTATTATCTAATATTCTAGCTGAAAATCCAACAACTTGCCCGTAAACATCAATTATAGGAAAAGTAATTCTTTCATTATAACTATCATAAATGCCATTAGCACTCGCTTGCCCCACTCCAGCATCTACTATTTCAGAATCCTTAAAACCAAGTTTGCGCAAATACTTTATCATCTCGTGATAATCTTTACTATACCCAAGCCCAAATTTTATAATTGTTTTTCTACTTAATCCGCGGTCAGTTAAATATTGATACGCTTTAGCACCAGCCTCTGAAAATAAATTTTCATTATAATGCTTTGCCGCAACTTTATTAATTTCCAATGCTTTATTCTTACGCTTTTTAAGTTCAACTATTTCTTTATTATAAACAACTTCGGGCATTTCAACACCAGCAAGTTTTGCAATAATTTCAACGGCATGCATGAAATCAACATTTTCATATTTTCTAACAAATTTAAAAATATCTCCTCCATCACCACAACCAAAACAATGATAATATTGTTCAGCTTCATTTATATGAAAACTAGGAGTTTTTTCCATATGAAAAGGACAACACGCCAAAATAGACTTTCCTCTTTTTTGCAAGGAAATGTAGTGCCCAATAACATCAACAATATTTGCTTTGCTCTTTAATCTATCTAAAAAGGAGCTATCTACCCCAATATTACTCAAACTTATTCTTACCCTCAAAAAAATTATATAATATAAGAATACGATATAATTTTCAATTTTACTTTTTTTTGCGAACAATTTTTTAAATTTTTTTCATGCATTATTTTTTACTTAAAATAATATAAGTTCAAAGTTTTTACAATAAAAAAACTACGCTCGTTTTGGCGCAGTTTTTAATTTTTTTAATCTTTCAAATTCTTCTTCTATTTCACTTCTAATTTTAGCTTCTCTTTCTAAAAATTTGCTAACATAATTTTCAATTAATTTGTCCTTTGGTGGAAGTTTTAAAAAAGTTAATAATTCTTCTTCACTCCATTCTAAATCGTGTTTTAAAATTTCTTTTAATTCACTAGCAACTCTCTTTGGGTCTAATAAAAAGCGAGCTATCATTTCCTTAGAAATAACACAACCTAAAATATGTTCGAAGTATGCAAATATATTTTTAAACTTTACGTCTTTAATTTTTTCAATACAATTATCAATTAAAAATTCTTGACCTTTAAACAAAAAGCCATACTTTTGTTTAACTTCATCTAAACTCCACTCACCTGCCATAACCTTAACAACAATTGCATCTAATAGCCTGCTCTTTCTCTTAAAATACTCGTCTTCTATCATCCAATCTCGTGCAACGCACAAATAGATTAGTTTATTCTTATGTATATTTCCTAAAAATATTAAGCTAAGTTCATCGCAAATATCAGTGGCAACTTCTGAAATAGCTCTATTTGAGTTTTTTAACTCTAAAAATTCTCTTTGACACGAATGACACATTTCATGAATTACATTATGTGTTTGAATACCTGCGCTTGTTTCAATTGTGATTTTTCGCATTGGCTTTCCACTCGTTGAATGTTCGCAAATTGAAACATCTGCATATCTATTAAACTCTAAATATCTTAAATTTTTTTTAACAATACTTTCCAAACAAAAATCACTTGGTGCTAAATTATCCAACCACTTATAAAAAGCTAATGCGTCCTTAATTGCTTCTTTTTCGTTTATAGCATAATGTAGCTCTGTTACATATCTATATTTTAAAATTTCACTAGCATCAATGCTACAAAGTTTTAAAAGCAAATTAAATTTTTCATCAAAATTTTCAACATTTTCATTAATTTTAATGCAGTAACTTTTAAAATCTTCCCGTTTTAAAATTTTTTCAATTTCGCTTTTGCGCTCTTCGTTAGTCATATCTACTCCTTATTTACTTTATATCATAAAGTTAGCTTTGTGTCAATAAACAAAAAAACCATGCTCGTTTTGGCACAGTTTTTACTTTTTCAAAAATTCAATTAAATTTTGTTTTTTATCGTATGGTAATTTTTTTATTATATCAATCAGTTCATTATCAGTTTTGTAAGTTCTATAATTTTCTGCAAAGAACTCTTGTGGAGTTATTTCTAATGTTTGCAATATTTCAAGTAAAACTGAAACAGGTAAATCAAATTTATTATTTTCAAGCCTATTTATATATGCGTCATTTTTGTCCATCATTTGACTTAATTCTCTCGCCGAATAACCTTTTTGTGTTCTAAAATAACCTATTCTTCTTAATAATTCTTTATATTCCATTTTTATCACCTAAAATAGGTTAACATACAATCAAAATAGTATATGACATAACACGTGCTTGTATTGCCCAGCATGCTATGCTATATGCCATATTGAATTTAATATGACATTTAATAAAATATTTTACTTTCTGTAACTAATAATCAATTGTTTAACTGCTTCTTTTTGTGCGTCAGTTAAAGTTGAATATAATTTAAGTAATTCTTTTGTATCATCATTTGCAATTATAATTTCATCACCATACGTAAAAAAATCTGCCAAACTCATATTAAACCCATTTTCACATATAAGTTGTAATGTTTCTAATGATGGATAATAATTTTCATTATCCCACTTGTAAATTGTATTTCTAGAAACTTTACAAAGTTTCGCAAGTTTATAAACTGATAATTTTTTTGCTTTACGTATTTCATGAATTCTTTTGACTATATCCATATTTTTCACCTATATTTATTATAATTTATTATTTTTAACTAAAAAAAATAAAATATAACAATATAAAGTAACTATTATACTTAAAAACGTTGACATATATTATATTGTATGTCATATTAAAACATGGAATATAAAAAATGTTGTTTTACAGGTCATAGACCATCAAGTTTACCTTGGAAATATAATGAATATGGAGAAATTTTTGATAACTTTAAAAAAGTTTTAACAAACAAAATTGAAGAAGCTATTTTAAATGGTTATAATTATTTTATATCTGGAATGGCGTTAGGCACTGACCTATTAGCGGCAAAAATTGTTTTAAATTTAAAAAAGAAATATAAACACATTATTTTAGAGTGTGCCATTCCCTGCACAAATCAAACTGATAGATGGACTGATGATAGCAAACATATTTATAATAAAATTTTAAAAAAATCCGATAAAGTTACATATGTATCTAACCTTTCTTATTTTAATGGCTGTATGGAAAGAAGAAATAAATATATGGTTGAAAACAGTGAGCTTGTTATTGCATGTTTTAATGGAAAAATTGGTGGCACCGCACAAACCATTAGGCTAGCAAAAATGCAAGGAAAAAAAGTTATTATTATTAACCCTAATAATTTATAAAGACATAAAAAAACTATGCACATTTTGGCATAGTTTTTATTTTTTCCAATAGTAAGGTTGAAGTTCTTTTAAAGTTTTAAAAATTATTTTATTTTCTTTGTTAGTTATTGCACATTTTACATTTTCTCCAAAGAAAAACAATCTTTCTTGACAAACGCCACATGGAGATAGAATATTTAATACTCCATTATCACGAACCAAACAAAGTGAATGTGTAATTTTTTTATTAAGTTTATGTGCTTCTAAAATTGCACCTGTTTCGGCACATAAATCAACTACACTATTTAATGTTTCATTCCACACACTTGTTAAATAATCGCCATTGTCTATTCTTACAACGCCAACTCCACCATCACTATTTCCATAACGACTATTCAGCAAATTTAATGCTTCAT
>CAMUJQ010000060.1 GCA_947089305.1 uncultured Clostridia bacterium | reverse complement strand
AACAGGTAAATTTTCATCAGTTAACTCGGGCATATCAACCGCATCCAATGTTTCAACTGGTAAGGCTCTAACTAAATGGATGGGAGTTGCAGAAAAGTTTCCTAGATCCATATAATTTTGGGTTTGTATTTTAAGCACATAACATTTTATTTCTTTGTAATTTTTGCTTCTAATATTAATGAATATTGGACACCCAATCTTTCCTTCCTTAAAATGTACATTTGTATATGCAAAATCAAATGAACATATTGTACCTGTACTTTCAATTTTGAAATTATAGTCCTCATAGCTAATTGCTGTGTTGTCATTATTAGTTGAAATTGTAACCACAATATCATCTGTTTGATCTTCTTCACATGAGGCAACAAAATCTACATGAAAATTGTTAGTATATGTGCTTTCTCTTGTATTACTGTCCGTTGCATAATGAAAAAACATAATTGTAGGCAACTTAATTATCCCACTATTGCTTTTATATTTTAAAGCATCAATCATATCCATTTTTTTGTATTTATAGTCAAAATAAGTTACATATCTAATAGAATCAGCTTTTTTTTCAATAGCTTTTTTTCTTTCATATTCGCTTAAGCCACCACTAGTTGCTGGAGGATTGTTGTCATCAGTATTTTGATTATTTTTTATAAGACTATAAATATGACTAATATCAGTTTTAATCTCACCCGTTTCAAGTTCAGTGCCATTAGAAAAATTATTTATTTTATCCATACTTAATCTCCTTATAAAACTTCAAATGTTATTTTTGGTGGACAAATATCTATATTAGCTTCTTCAGTTTCAATAACAAATTCAAATTCAGTACCTTTAATATTTGGCCTTAAATTTTGCCACTTGCTATTACCAGACAATAATATTTTTTTTGTTTCTTTTTCACTTTTAATAATAAGTTTAGCATTATTAGAAGTCTTAATTTGTAAACGCTTTAAAATTTTAAGCTTATCTGGGTATCCAAAATTCGTTTTAGGACTTGTCCACTTTTTCTTTAATTTCCAATTGTAAACCCTGCCATCACCTTCAACAAATTGACCAAGCATACCACATCTAAAACCATTATGACAACATACAAGTTGACTATAATCAGTTTCATTAATTGTGTTTAAAAAAGCTATATCTATTCCTCGATATAAAGTTAAAACAGATTTATCAATATCAATTGTAACAAGAGTATTGTTAATCACTTCATCACTGTAAAATTCAGTATCAATCTTTTCATCATCATCATATTTTAAGTTGCAAGCTAAATAATATTTACCGTTATAAAAAGCTGCTCTTGCATATTTATATTTAGATTTATCTATTAGGTTTTCAATTCCCATTTCAATATGATGTGTGTTAACGCCATCAAAAACATATAATCCATCTTCAGCTAAAAACAAAATTTTATTACCACAAACGGTAACAGTATCTTCATAAATTCTTCCGCTTGTTGTATACAATTGAGTTACACTAAATTCAGTTTGATCAGCATAAGCACTAAGTCTAGCTATTCCATATTCTCTAAACACATAAACATAACCTTTAAAATCAACAACTTTTGTTAAACCGCCTCGTTCATCAATCATCTCTATATAGCCTGCTCCGTCTAATGAAATATCCCAAGCTGTTGGGTCAAGTTCTTTTGAAAACCAAACTCTATTTTTTTGACCTGCAACAATTGCAAAAAGTCTTTCATAATGTATACACATACTTGAAATCATAGGTGCATCTTCAATTCGTTTAAGTTTATTAGAATCTTCTGTTTGCGATGCATCTAAAATATGCATATTATCGTTTTCAAAAGTTAAAATTAAAACATCCTTGTCTCCTAACCTATAATTTAAAGCACTTTTTGGATATTCATCAACAGAAAGAGTTAATTCAAAAGTTTCTAGCGCTCCGTTTTTATAATTTGGAATTTCTAAAAGCAATACTTTTTTTTCTTGCGAAATTAAAACAACTTTGTTTTTTGCAACACCATTATCATAAAATTGATAGTGGTAAGCACAAACTGGATGAAAATTTGCCGGTAAACTTACTGTACAAAATTGTGGTTGATTGCCTGTTACTGTAAAATTGCCATTCACAACTTGAAAAAATTTAATTCCAAGTCCATTTTTTAAATTCCCATCTCTAAATTCATAATTGTAACACATTCTAGCTGTGTTAGGACTTAATGTAGCATCGCTTTTTATTGTATTAAGACCTGGTTCAAAAGTTTTAAAATTATATGTTAATGTGCTTGTTTTACGCATAGAAGCTATATTTTTCATATTAATACCACCTTCTTTCAGGAAGCTTTCTTGATTTTGAAGAAGTTATGAAGCCAAGAGCTTCTTTATATTTTTGCTCCCAAATACTTGCATCTTCAAAATTGCCACTTACAAAACTAAATTCACTGGCAGTAAAATATGCCATTAAATGTAAAGGCACTTTTTTATCAAAATCATCAATGTCTTCATCAAGAGTTTTATAATCGGGCATGTAAGCATAAGTTACACTATAGTTTCCTTTATTAAAGCAATCGAGTATGGTAGGATAAACTCTAAAATCAACTTTTTTATTTTTGCTTTTAACACTTAAAATCTCAAAAACATTTTTAGAAAAATTATCAAAACTTATTTCACCTGTTTCTGTTAAAAAAGTTTCAACCTTTTTAAGTTTAAATTTATCTGTTGCAAGAATGGATAAACTTAAATTAGCACATCTTACTAATAAATCTAAATCATGTTTAACTAATGCATCTTCCTCATTTGTTTCTCCAGTAAATGCATTTAAACTCAAAACATCAGTTAATTCAAGAAGTTCAGCAGTCATTTTAACAATATCTTTAATTTTCATTTTTTTGCTACTCCTTTTAATTTATAGAAAAACACGGGCTAAGAATTTCTAGCCCGCATTTATCTAAAATATTAATAATAATATAATTGAAATTACTCAGTTATTCCATAAATTTTAGCTTGACCACCTGGCATGTCACAAATCAATTCTGCATACTTAACTAAAGTTGCTGAATAAGTTGCTTTACCTGGATTTTGTTTAATAACTTTGCCGCTATCACCTTCTAACCAACGCCAATCACAAAGTTGATGAATAGTAAATTGTTTAGTATTTAATAAATAAATTGTGCCTTCTGGACAAAATCTATCAACAAGCATAGGAATTCCATTAAATGTAACTGCAGAGAATCCACCTTCTAAAGTTGTTGTATTTACACTGCGTTTGTTTGCATTTAAATATGCAAGATATTTACGTCTAACACCTGGAGTTGTTACAATAAAGTTAATTGTGCTACCAGTTTTAAGTTCTACTGCATCAATAGCTTCTTGCAAAACTTCATCTGTAATTGTTTCACTTTGTTTAACATATGGTTTAAGACAGAAATTTGATTGATTTCTATCAACGCCATAAATTGTATTTCCACTAAATATTGCTTCAAGACCAGATAATTCATTGTCTTTGCTTCCGCCAGCATATACATCAAAATATGTTGTTGCACTTTCTTCAGTAACGCAAACATCAGCTTGCGCTAATTTTGAATCAAAATAAATTTTGTTTGTTTCTCTATCAATAGCGCTAATACGAGCTGTTTTCTTTAAAGTATTTTCACTATAAATATCAATAACCATTCCTTCAATAACGTTACGGCAATTGCTATCAAGAGTTATAGCTCCTGTTGCTTCCTCAAAACTTGCTATTTTACCAAGCTTACCACTACCGTCACCATAAAGCATTCTGCCAAAATTAAAAGTTGCAGCTCTAACAAGCCCTTCCATTTCATCATTAAGTAAATTAACAAAAGCACCTGCATTGTTTTCACTTGCTCTTATTGCTTTGTCAGAAATTTGAATTGTTCCATATAAATTTTTTAAAGTAGAAACAAAATTAAGATAATTATTGCCTGCTGCCTCTGGCAAATCTCCATCTTCTGTTCCTGCACTTATTCCGCCATTAATTCCAATTGGCGCAAGTTTTTTAACTTCTTTACCCCAAACATCTTTAGTACTTGATTTAATTTTTGCTAAAAATGGGTTAACATTTGTGTTTAATTGATTTGATAACACATCAAGATAAACTGTTTTTAATGCTTTTTCTGCACTGTTTATAGTTACCATTATATAATCTCTCCTTTTTAATTAAAATAATTTTTCTGCTTCAAATTTAGCATCTTCAAAACTTTTTGGCTTAAACTTTTTAGCCACTGAAAATTCACTCGCACCAACGTTACTAATTAAAACGGGTGCCTTTGAAGCAAGATTGTTTTCAATATAGTGTTTAACCACTTTATTTAATAGTTCTTTATTATTTAGAACATAATCATTTATAAATTCATTATCGCAAGTTAAAGCTTTTTTATCAATAAAATTTTTACTTGCAACAATTTGCCAAGCTGTTTCTAACGGGCAAGCTGACGATGCAACTTGATTATCGTTAATTACCAACTCACAAATTTCACTTGCAAAACTTTTAGCACTAGGATTTTCTTCTAAAAATTTGCCTACGCTTTGTGCCCAATCATCATTTAGATATTTAGGAGTTTCATTATTTTTTTCTACTTCATCATTAACAGTTTTTTCACTAAGAGTTTTTTCTAACTCTTTAAGTTTTTGACTTTTTCTAGTAAACTCAGCTTCTAAGTTTTGATAAGCTTTTAAAAGTTCTTTTTGTGATTTAAATTTACCTGTGGAGCCTAACAAAGAATTAATCTCATCTACCTCTGTTTCATTTTCTTTCATCTCACTATATATAGGTTCATTAATTTCTAGTTCGGGTTGTTCCACAATTTTTTCTTGTTCCATATTTATTCTCCTTTATTTAAAATATCATTTTTAGTATCATTCATTTCACTAAGTAAAGCTTGCATTTGTTTATGCACGCGAATATGTTCTTTTAAATTTTCCTTAGCCTTAGTTTTGTTGTTATCAAGTGCTCCGCTAAATAAATAATTAATATGCTCAATAATGTGAATTGCATGGTCATCAAACTCATCAACTTCAATTTTTCTATTTTCAATAATATCCAAATTTTCTTTATCTGCTCGTCTAACATGTAAACTAGACGTATCTTGAGCTGTTTCCCATAATCCAAAACCAAGCAATTCAAGAGCTTTGGCTCTCATTCTATTAGACAACTTTCCATTTTCATCACTAAGCAAGCCTGCATTTAATAAATCCATAACCATTGTTCGTTTTTGGGCTAAAGTTTCACTGATTTCACTTTCAGTTTCAAAAACAACATCATCGCTAGATATATCACTGGCTTTAAAATAAACGATTTCAATTTCTCCACCATTATTAGTAATTTTTGTAAGTCTTGGTAAAGTTGCATATTGTTTATATAATCTTATTGCCTGTTTTGCCATCTCTAAAACTGCAAATCTTATTTGATCACTTGAACTTGCAAGCCTTGAATCATCCTGCTCTATTAAAAGTTGAATGGCAACACCGCTCATATTTGAAGCGTTTAAAACTTTAGAATTTCTCATTAAATCACTTACACCACTTATAAGTTGAAATTCTTGAAGTAATCTGTCTTCTTCATTAGATAAATCACTTGGAACACTTCCAGCTTGCATAAAACTAGGTGGAGTGCTACCTTGTCGATAAACAAGTATTTTTCCTGGGCTAAGCCCCTCATCTTCAATATTCTCTATATCCACGCTTCCATCTTCAATTGTTAAAACGCCCATGGCAAGTCTATTTAAAAATTCATGCTTTCTATTTTTAACAGCATTGTATGCGCGTTGAATTGGAATGCATCTGTCTATAACAGAAATTCCAAAAAAACAATTTGTTTGTTCTAAAGCCACTTGTTTGATAAATGGAAAGCCTCGTTTACCATCTCTTAAATTAATATATGGAAGTTCTCCAATATGTAAAAGTTTGTTGTCACAAACAATAATTAAACGACCATTTTTATATTCATCATTAGGAGCCTCATAACGCTCTATA
>CAMUJQ010000059.1 GCA_947089305.1 uncultured Clostridia bacterium | reverse complement strand
CTTGAGCAAAAAACAGGAATTTCACATAGCACGATGACTTCTATTTTAAACAATAAATCTCATTCTACTTTATTTAAAACAATGGTAATTATAATTCATGAATTAAATATTACAGTTCAAGAGTTTTTTAATAGTCAATTATTTGATGACACAAATCTAGACATAGATTAAAAGGAGTATAATATGAAAGAATTAAATCAAACTTTTTTAATTAGAGTAAATCAAATAATGTCTAAAAAGGGACTTTCTCAATATAAACTTGAAAAACTCACTGGAATATCACATAGTACACTAACAAAAATTTTAAACAATACAACACATAACACAAGTTTTAAAAAAATTGTTAAAATAATCAATGCTTTAGGATATACCCTTAGTGACTTTTTTAATAATGATATATTTAAATTAGAAAATATAAATTTAGATTAATATAATATTAATTCAGGGGCACATATGAAAAAAGATGTTACACAACTTAGAAAGTTTTTAATTGAAAGACTTGGTTATGCTAGAAATCAAGCTGGCTTATCAGCAAGAGAATTATCTCAGCAATTAGGTTTTTCAACAGCTTATATAGCCAAATTCGAAAATGGCGATTTCAGTATTCCAGCTGAAGTACTTTTAGAAGCTATAAGTATTTGCAATATGACGCCAGAAGAATTTTTCTTTCATAATATTACAAAATATAAAGATAGCAATGAAATGTTAATGATGTATGAAAACCTATCGGATAATAGCAAACAAACGATAAAAGAATTAATGAAAAATTTAAAATAATTTACAACTAAACAACTAAATTATTATCACAGTCCCCTATTTGATGACGGCAACTTAATTGGAGATTAAAAAAACAGTGGCTATTTTCCCACTGTTTTTTTATTTTCGCTTCTACTTCGCAAAAACCACAACATTCTTATAAACTAGTAGACTGATGATATCAATAATCCAGAAAATCGCCATTCCGACAAAAATCCAAATGATACCAGCTATGATGTGTCCTTTGCAGATTCTGTAAATTCCCCAGCAAATTCCATCTAATACAGGAAGAGCAAGAAGAAGTTTCACAATCCAAGGAAGTCCGTCAAAAGCTTTAACTAAAGAATTCATATCAATCCTCCTACATAACTATATTTTTTGTTATGTAGAAATATTCCAATTTTTTCGACAATATTTTATTAACACAAACACCAACTACAATAGTACAGACACCGACTGTGTTAAATACGAATCTGATTTGCTTAAAAACAAATCTACTCGCTACTTCATTGGTTTCTCCGTCCAATACTCTTCAATTAAGGTTAACTTATTAGTTTTTAAAGCAGGCAAGCCCTGTTATTTAAAAATTAATAAGTTAGATTGGCAAATTTTTTATTTATTTTTTTCCTCAATTTTCGAATTATTGTTCTGGTTTTTGCTTCTATCTTTGTAATGTATATCAAACTTATCTAGTTTTGTATCGTAACTTGCAATGGCAATAGCTTTCAATTCTTTTTTATCTTTAACTCCAAGTTTTTCTAAAACCCACTTTTCATCTACTCCTAAATCATTAAGACCACTTGAAGTTAACTTTCCATCTATAATAATATAAGTTGTTAAACTTGCCTGTTCTAACTTAATTTCCTTAAAATCCTCTGCTGTTACGGGACGAACATTGCCATTTGGTAGAACACTCAATTCCCCATCTGTTTCTAAAATTGCATAAGCAATATCATTTAAATCAAAATAGTTTTTAGTACGCGCTAAAGCAATTAAATCATATAAGTCAAGTTTACTCTTTTTTAATTCCTGAAAATTAATTTTACCATCTTCAATTAAAATACTGGGTTTTCCTTGTAAAAGTCCTTTAAGACATTGAGCTTTTCTTAACACCCAAGAAATAAATAAACTCAACAGAAAGAAAACTCCTATTGCAATAATGTAATAATACCAGGGATTATCCACATCTGTTGCATATTCTGCAGCAATTGAACCGATTGAAATTCCTATTGCATAATCTACAAAAGTAAGTTGTGCAATTTGTTTTTTTCCCATAAGTTTTGACACAACAAATAAATAAACAAAAGCAACCAATGAATTAATTAAAACAGTACAATATTTAGGCATATAAATCTCCTTTTTTTATTAGAACAGAAAATACTGCGTTAAATGCGAATTCGATTTGCATAGCACAAAGCCACTTATTCCTCCGTTGTTTTTTCGCTAAGCACTTTTTCACTAAAGTTAAATTATTAATTATTTTAGCCAGCGTAGCCTTATTACTTAAATTAATAAGTTAAATTAGCAAACTTTTACAATAAGGTCAAAATTAACACTTTACTTAATATTTTGTAAAAGACAAAAAAATATGCATTTATAAGTTTAAATAAAATCAAAAAGTTAACACTTTTCAAAGTAAAGGAGAATTTATGATAAAAATAAATCCATTTTTAGAAAAAGGAACTCCAATTAACAAAAGTTTTGAAAATTGGAAACAACTTTATCCAAAAGCATATAACAAAGCTACAACAAGTCCTTATACAAAAGTTAGAATTATTTTAATGAATGGAACAGAATTTGAGGCAAACTGGTTTAGCCATCAATTTTCTAGGCATTGCACCAATGAAGATTTACGCCGTGAAATTGCAATTATTCGCCGTCGTGAACAACAGCAACAAAAAAAGCTTGCTGCTTTAAAACCAATTGATGAATCAGTATTAGAAACAACAATCTCTTATGAACAACTTGCAATTGATTTAACTGCAATTTTAGCAAAACATGTTAAAGACAAATACGTTAAAAAAGCTCTTGATTTTGCTCTTCTAGAAGACTTTGACCATTTGTATCGTTTTTCTAACCTTTTATATATGGATGAAAATAAAGATGGCAAAAAACTTGTTGGTGGATATACTGAAATTACCCCTGGCCGACCTACCATCAGCGAGCACAGATATGCAGCAGATGACATTAAGCGATATTGTTTAAGCAAAAATGCCGATTTGTTTACCAAGTTAACAACACACATAATAACTGCTGCCGAACAACAAACAATGAACTTTTATATGAACATAGGTCAAACCTATCATAATGATTTAGGGAGAAAACTTTTTAGTGAAGTTGCAATGATAGAAGAACAACATGTTAGTCAATATGGAAGTTTACTTGACACAACTTGCACTTGGCTTGAATGCTTAGTTATGCATGAATATACTGAATGCTATTTATATTATTCTTGTTATGAAGACGAAAGTGATGAATATATAAAACAAATTTGGTATGCACATTATCTTGATGAAGTTTGTCACTTACAAAAAGCTGCCGACCTACTTAAAAAATATGAAGGTAAAGATTACAAAGATTTATTCCCTACTGGAGCCGAGTTCCCTGAACTTTTAAAGTTTGGGCAAAATAAAGAATATATAAGAAATATTTTAAAAACAACTGTCCACAACACTGGTTGCATGGAAGAGTACACTAATATAAACGATTTAAAAGATGATTATGTTTTCTTTAAATATAATAAAAAAATTAACGGTAACGATAAAGATGTTGCGAGCCACCAAGTTATAGATAAATTCATTAAAAAATATAAACAAGATTACCGCTATGAAGATTCGCCAAACCCTGTTAAAGAGCTTCAATGTAGAAATGAAGATAATGTTAGTGTTGGTCGCGTTAAAACAAAATAAAGAGTTAAGCTCTTTATTTTTTTGCCCCTAATATAATTTGACTAACACCAAAAAAAACTATATAATTATTTAATGATTGATGAAGCAAAAATCTTAGATTCTATTTTGGCTAGCAAGAATTATAACATGCTTTGCAATGACTTAATTAAACGAATAATAAGCGAAGAAGCCAAAAAATTCAATAAAGAAAAAGATATTATAAAACATGTAAAAAATAAATTACACACAAATGTAGATTTATTTTTTGATAATAATAAAATTAATGCTTTAATCAATTCTGACTTTAAAAACGATGCTTGTTTACTTGAACTTTTAAAAGCACACACTTCAACTAATGAACGCTTATCTATTGTGCAAGAAATGTATTTTGATATTTTTAAAAAATGTAAAAAAATTTCCTCTGTTTTAGATTTAGGAGCAGGACTTAATCCAATATATATTCCATTTGTGCCTGAGTTACAAAATAAAAAATATCTTGCACTAGATGTTAACAATAATACCACTGCCCTACTTAATAAATTTTTTATAGAGCGTAACATTTCAGGGGAAGCTGTTTCATGCGACATTCTAAGCAAAGTTCCAAACGAACATTATGACATTGTTTTCATGTTTAAAATTTTGCCTTTACTTGAAAAACAAAAAAAGAACGCGGCTATAAATTTAATTAACAGTTTAGACGCAAAATACATAGTAATTACATTTCCAACAAAAACAGTTTCAGGGCGCGATGTTAATATGGAACAAAATTACACGAATTACTTTTTAAATTTAGCAAATTCAAACAAGTTAAAAATAATTTTTGAAAAAAATTATAGCAATGAGGCGGTATTTATAATTGAAAAAATTTAAATTTAAAATTTACCCATTAGAACCACCACTTGAAATACGGCGAGCAAAAAAAAGCGATAAACTTATGCAACTCGCCGAGCTTCTTTATCACTCAAATCCAAAACTTTTCAATTATTACTCTGATAACAAAGAAGTTTATGGCTGTGAAGATATGGTTAACATGCTTTTAACTAAAAATTCTGCCTTTTATTTTAAGAATATATTTGTAGCTTCACAAGGCACTAAAATTTGGGCAGTGCTTGTTGCCTTAACTCCTGAAACTAAATTAACTTACGACTATGCATGGTTTAAAAAGAAAAAGCCAAATTACAAAGTTACAATGGAAAAATATTTTGAGAAATTACCTGATAAACTAAAACACAACACTGTGTTTATCCCACATTTATTTGTTCATGAAGCTTATCGAGGTTTTACAGTTGGCCGCAAGTTAATTATTACATGTGAAGATTTCTTTAGACACAAAGGCTATACATACACAGACATATATGTTATTAATGGCAATGAGAGTTTAAAAAATTTAGTTAAAAATATGAACTTTAAAAAAGTTGATAAATATTTAGATTTTGCAACTGCTGATGAAAAACAATATGTAGAAATTTATAGGCGAGAAATTAAAGAAGATACTTATTATAAATAAAAAACAACCTCACTTGGTTGTTTTTTTTCTTAAGAGTTCTATCTCTCCTCTTCAATTAAGGAAACTTCCTCTTTATTCTCTTTTAACTCAATTTCTTGATTTTCAATTTTTACGTTTATAGCAATTGTCTCGTTATCTTCCTCATTCATAGCTTTAGCTTCATTTAGCAGTAACGCAGGCTTAGCCTCGCTTATCGCATCGTTTAATTCGTCGCCTTCATTTTTATTTTTTTGTGCTGCAACGTCATCATATGTAAATTTGCCCGTGCGCTTAATCGCCTTCCATTTAGGTCGAGACAAAATTCCAAGTGTTACACCAATTGCATATACAACCATAAAGAATGGGAAAATTAAAATTGGTATAATTAATTTTGAAAAACTTTTAACCTTAATACGCTTATGTTCTAATATAACAACAAGTAAACTTTGAGCAATAAATGGAATTAAAAATGCATAAAGCAAAATAACTCCAATAAGTTTGACGACCTCCATGACATGTGCCATATTTCCAACTACTAAACTATAAATTATATCATAGCCATAATACAGCGGCATCCAAACACAACATAAAAGAGCAATTGGAATAAATAGTAAAGTTAAAAACATATCTATGTAACTAAAATCAAAAGTTGTAAAAAATTTACCTATACATTTAATGCCATCTTTCCAAAAAAGTTTATTAAGACCATGTCCACATCTTTTATAACGATTAAAACAATCTTTTAATGTTGTTGGTTGATCATCATAAACAACTGCCTCTTCAACAAAATGACATTTATTTTTTCTAAGCAATTGTTTAA
>CAMUJQ010000058.1 GCA_947089305.1 uncultured Clostridia bacterium | reverse complement strand
ATAGTTCAAAGGAGTTTTAAAATGAGTTTTTTTAGTTCGGATTTTGGAAGTCATGTACCTGGTTGTATAAATGGAAATCCATGCGAAGGTCTTTGCGAGCGCGTATGTATCGAAACATTTAAGGTTTTTGATTCTGCCTTGATACAAAGGCATTTAGATGAAGTTGTTACAATTGAGAATTTAAGTATTGTTCCAACTGAGCCATTAACTTTTGTATTAGGAGAAAGTGTTGGCGGAACAGCTATTATACAAAATGTAAATATTATTAGATTTGGTGATAGACCTAATTTTGCGCGTGTAACTGGGGATGCTGTTGTGCCTATTAAAGTAAGTTTTGTTGATGCAAATAATGTATCAGGTTTTGGATTTTCTAGTATAACAGTTCCATTTGATGTTATAATGCATGTGCCACAAAATGCACTTGTTGCAACTGAAGTTACGGGAAGTGCAAATCTTATTTCTAACATTGGGGAGTTTGTTGGTAATAATACTTTTAATTTGTCTATTTGTTTAAATTTAATTTTGCGAGTTGGTTGCAAGGCTGAAATGCTTGTTCCAAGCTATGGTTATTGTTTAATTCCAAAAGCTATTGAATATGATAATAATGTTTGTGCTGGCTTTTTTAATTTACCACTTTATCCAAATCAAGGATCAAATCAAAACACATAAATTTAAATTAAAATCAATCTTGTTAGGTTGATTTTTTTTTAAAAGAATTATATAATTAAATATGAGAATTTTTGCAATTAGTGATTTACATTTAGATACAACGAACTCTAAACCAATGGATGTTTTTGGCGAAAAGTGGAGTGGGCATACTGATAAAATATTGGAAAGTATAAAAAAAAATGCTTTATCTTTTGAAGATGTTTTAATAGTGGCTGGCGACCTTAGTTGGGCGATGAAACTTGAAGATGCTAAAAAAGATTTAGAGTTTTTTAAACAAATACCAACTAATATTATTATTGTTAAAGGCAATCATGAATATTGGTGGCAAAGCATTAGTTTGGTTAGAAATTCTTTGCCTGACAACATGCAGGCAATTCAAAACGATGCAATAAAACTAGGTAATTTTGTATTTTGTGGAACTCGCGGGTGGGTTCTTCCAGATGGAAAAAAAGAGTTAAGTAAAGAAGATCAAAAAATATACGATAGAGAAGTAATAAGATTAAAACTAAGTATTGATGAGGCAAAAAAATTAGCTAAGGAGAATGATGAGATTATTTGTGTAATGCATTATCCTCCTTTTAATAATAAATTAGATGATAACGAATATTTACGCGTTTTAAAAGAGAATAATATTAAAACAGTGGTATTTGGGCATTTACATGGAAAATATCATGGTTGTAAATTAAAAACTGAAATAAATGATATAACATGTTATTTAACAAGTTGCGATTTTTTAAATAATGAAATATTGCAAATTAAATAAAAACTATATTGCTGATATTTTAGATATTTTATAATTTTTAGTATTGACTTTTTGTAGTTTGTATTTTACAATAGATATTATGGAAAAAGAAAATATTGAATTTATACAACAAGCACAGGATAAATTTAAAGAAATAATAAGTCAAATTCCTTTGTCTTATATTAATTATCTTTCTGAAAATAAAGAAGAAGCAGATGGTATTGCACAAAATATGGAAATTTCTTTAGTTTCTATTTCATTGGCTGCCGCTCAATTAAAAACTAATAATTGCACATTGGAACAATTTAAGGAAGTTCTTTTTAAGATAATTGCTAGAGAAACTGAACAACTTGAAATTGGTAGAGAAGAGAATGGCGAAATGAAAATTGTTTCAGATGATGAAATTAATAAGCTATCATCTTATTGTTTATCACATTTAAGCGATATTGAAACAAAAAGATTTGCTAAATACCTTTATGAAAGCATCTTTGCTTTTACTAGATCTGCTTGCTTTACAATAAAAGAAAAAGCTTCAATTTTAATTTTAGGTAGAAATATGCAGTCTACTAAACTTACTATATTTGATGAAGATATTAAAAACTATATTGAAAATCACAAAAATGAACAAGCAAATAATAAGAAAATTAAAAAATAAGAACACATAGAAATTGTGTTTTTATTTTTTTTAATTACACATATTTTTTAGTTGACAAATTGTGTAAAATTTAGTATTATTTTTGTACAAAAATATTAAAATATACAAACAAAGGAAGAAAGTTATGAAAAATAAATACAAATGTCCTGAATGTGGGCGCAAACTAAAATTTTTTGATGAAATTATTGATTTAGGTCAAAATGTTCAAGAGTGGAGATGTAAGAATTGTCAGAAAGAACTTTATTTGGTTTTGGATGATAATAAAAAAGTAAACAAAGATTTAAGTTTTTGGACTGATTTCTATGGAAAAGATAAAAATTTTTTATTTAAATAACTTTTTTATTTTTGCCAAAATATGGTAATGATAAGTATTTGACAAAATTCGACAAATAAATTAGCATACAAAAGATGAGAGGTAGAATTTTAATTTTGCTAATGTGTTTGGCATTTTTTTGTTTTGGATTTATTAAAATTGCAAATGAATCATATGCAAAAGAGTTTTATATTGAAATTTATTCAGTAGAAGATTTTATGAATATTAAAAACACTACAAACGCTAATTTTGTTTTAAAAAGCGATTTAGATTTTTTTAATTGTAATTGTGATTTTGAAGCTTTTCAGTTTAACGGTGAATTACATGGAAATTATCATAAAATAAAAAATTTAAACTTAACAAGCACTAGCAAATTTTGTGGATTGTTTTCTGAAATAAGTTATGGAAAAATTGAAAATTTAACAATAGAAAATTTTCAAATTTATGGTGCAGATAATAGTTTATGTGGCGTTTTAGCAGGTGCAATTAATAATTGCGAGTTAAGCAATATTAATATCGTGCTTGGTGATTATAATTATATAATGGGTGGCATTGTTGGAACAGTTGCAGGCATGATTTCAAATTCAAATGTAGAAAATATATTTTTACAAGGAGGTAGACTGGCTGGTATAAAAACAGATTATATAGCTCCAGAAGTTATTGATTCAACAATAACAATTTCAAATTCTTTGAATGTTGAACCTGAAGAACCAAGTAATCCAATTTTACCTGATGAAGAATTGCCTATTGAACCAAATCCAGATGATGATGAGCAGATAGAAAAACCACCAATAGAAGATAATCCTGATAAAGAGGAAGATGAGAATTTAGAAGATGAAAACAATTCTTCTAGTGGTGAAATAAATAAACCGGATAATGACCAAACAAACGATGAAAGTTCAGATTTGCCTAACAATGATAAAGAAAATAATTCTATAAATAAAAACAATAATGTTTCAAGCAAAGTAAAACTTATTATAGGGCTTGTTGCATGTTTTGTAATTTTGAGTGCAATTAGTGTAGTTATAATTGTAGTAGTGAAAAATAAAAATAAATAAAAAGCTATTTTTTTAATATAATTATTTTGAAAATAATATCAAATATGATATTATTTTTTTATGAAAGAAATTTTAAAAGTTATTAATTTAAACAAAAGTTTTAAAGAACTTAAAGCTGTTGACAATCTTAGTTTTGTTGTGGAGAGTGGAAAGCTTTTTGCGTTTTTAGGTCAAAACGGAGCGGGAAAGTCTACAACAATCAATATGGTTATTGGAGTTTTACCAAAAGATAGCGGTGAAATTATTTTTGACGAAAACAAGACTTTTAGTGAGTTTAAAAATAAAATTGGCGTTGTTTTTCAAAATAATGTTTTTGATGATAATTTAACTGTAAAAGAAAATTTAATGTTTTATGGCAATTTATATGCGAACAAAAATTTTAATGTTTTGAAAAGGTATAATGAACTTTTAGAGTTATTTGATTTTAAAAAATTTGAAAATAAAAAATTTAAAATGCTATCGGGTGGGCAAAAGCGAAAAGTTGAAGTTGCAAGAGCATTATTTAACACTCCTGAAATTTTATTTTTAGACGAACCAACAACTGGACTTGATCCTAGAACGCGTGCCGAAGTTTGGAAAGTTATAAACAATATCAGAAATCAAACAGGAATGACAGTATTTTTAACAACTCACTATATGGAAGAAACAAACGATGCTGATGAAGTGGTTATAATCCATAATGGTAAAATTATTGTAAGTGGAACACCAAGTGAACTTAAAGATAAATATTCAAGTGACAAAATTAAAATAGTTCCTAAAAATATAAAAAATTTTGAAAAATTTTTAAAAGATAATAAATTTAATTTTGTTAAAATTTCAGACTACTACGAAATGTTTTGCAAAGATATTAATTTAGAAATTGATATTTTGAATAAGTTAAAAAACGAAATAAAGTTTTTTGAAGTTGTGCGTGGAAGTATGGACGATGTATTTTTAAATGCAGTTGGCGAAAGTTTAAACGGGGAGGAAAAATAAGATGAAAAATATTTTTACTCTTACCAAAAGAAATTGTTTATTATTTTTGCGAGATAAAGCAACCGTGTTTTTTTCGTTTTTATCTAGTATAATTATAATTTCACTTTACTTTTTGTTTATTGCAAAACTTTATCAACAAGGTTTTAACGAACAAGCAAATACAATGCTTACAACAAAACAACTAAATTTTGCAATTTATTTGCAAATGATTGTTGGTGTGTTAGTTATTAATTCAATATCTTTTGCAATAGGTATGTTTACATTTATGGCGAAAGATTTTGAAAAACGCAAAATGGATGTTTTTATGTTAACTAATGTTTCTAGATTTGAAGTAGTATTATCTTACTTAATTTCTGGAATTATAGTATCTTTTGTTTTAAATTTATTTACCTTTTTAGTATCATTTTTAATTATTGGAATTTCAACTGGGTTATGGCTTGGTGCTGGAGCATTTTTTAGCGTTGTTGGAGTTTTAATAGTTTTAACTTTTATCAGTAGTTCAATTTTGCTTTTAATAACGGTTTTAATTAAGTCGTCGTCTGCACTTGGAGTTTTAAATGGAATTGTTGGAACAGTTATTGGTTTTATATGTGGAATTTATATGCCATACGTTAATATGGGTGCAGGAATAAAATATGTTGCATCATTTTTGCCTTTTACGCATTTTACAATTTGGCTTAAACAAATTGTGTTAGGCAATGCATTTAGTCAATTTGGAATGAGCGCTGAAATTTCAAGTAAAATGCAAGAAATGTGGTTCTCTGCAGGCAATGTTGGCTTTTGTGGACTTAACGCACCACTTTGGTTAATGCTTATTCTTAGCGTGCTATTTGGTGTTGTGTGCCTTATAGTTTCGCTGTTTTTAATAAAAGGGCGAATGTTTAAACAAGGAAAAGTTAAAATTAAAAAAGTTAAAACAGTTTTAAAAAATTAAACTATAGTAAATAAATAAATTTTACTAAAGTTTTTATAAACATTCAAATCAAAATAAATTATAAAGGTTTTTATGCAAACAAAAGTTAATGAAATTGTAGTTAAGGATTATTTGTCTAAATCTAAACTACCTGTAAGTGATTATGTTATAAACCCTTATGTTGGGTGCTCGCATGCGTGTAAATACTGTTACGCGTGTTTTATGAAGCGTTTTACAGGGCATGAGGAAGAGTGGGGAACATTCATTGATGTTAAACTTTGTGATAAGCCAATTGATATTAAAAAGCTTGATGGCAAGTGTTTGTTTTTGTCATCTGTGACCGATTGCTATAATCATTTTGAAGCAAAATATAAAATAACTAGAAATATTTTAAGTCAACTTGTAGGAGTAGATACGCATATTGATATATCAACAAAATCTAACTTAATTTTGCGAGACCTTGATATATTAAAACAGCTTAAAGACGTTCAAGTTGCGTTATCTATTAACACAACAAACGAACAATTTAGAGCCGATATGGACGAGGCTAGCACTGTGGCAGAGCGTATTGAAACTTTAAAAACTTTACACGAAAATGGCATTAAAACAGTTTTGTTTATGTCGCCAATGTTTCCTGAAATTACTGAGTGGAAAGAACTAGTTTTAAAAACAAAAGCTTATGTAGATGAGTATTGGTTTGAAAACTTGAATTTGCGCGGAGATTATAAATATAAAATTTT
>CAMUJQ010000057.1 GCA_947089305.1 uncultured Clostridia bacterium | reverse complement strand
ATTATTGTAAAATAATTAAAATTTATAAAAGTTATTATTGAATACATGTAAATTAATTGACATTAATAACTAAATTATTTAATATTAATTAAAAGGAGACTTTATTATGTTATCTAGTGAAGAGCTTATGGAAAAGAGTGCTTTTGAACTTAGACAGATGGCATTAAAATTAGGAATTAAAAAACCTTATATATATAGAAAGAAAGAACTTATACCTTTAATTATTAACGAATTATATATATTAGAAAACAGCTAATTTAAAAAAGCAGAAAAATATCTGCTTTTTTTTATAAAAAAAATTTTTTAGTTTAATTAAACAATTGAAAATACTTGACAAGATGTGTTATAATATAAATGAATTTTATATAAAAGGAATAGATATGTCTAAAATAATTGCATTTGTAAATCAAAAAGGTGGAGTTGGAAAAACAACAACTTGTGTTAATGTATCTTCTTATTTAGCTGAATCTGGAAAAAAAGTTTTGCTTTGTGATTTAGATCCACAGGGAAATGCTTCAAGTGGTTTAGGAATAGAAAAAAATAAAGAAACAAAAACAATTTATAATGTTATTGACGGCGAATGTTTTGCTGCAGAAATTGTTCAAAAAACATGCGTTAAAGGGCTTGATATAATTCCAGCAACTGTTGAACTAGCTGGCGCCGAAGTTGAATTGGTTCAAATGGATGGAAGAGAAAATATTTTGAAAGATATTTTAAAAGAATTGTTAGAAAGTTATGATATAATAACTATTGATTGTCCACCATCTTTAGGGCTTTTAACAGTTAACAGTTTAACTGCTGCCGATAGTGTTATAATTCCTATTCAATGTGAATTTTATGCTTTGGAAGGTTTAACTCAACTTATGAACACAATTCGATTAGTTAAAAAGCATTTAAATCAAAAGCTTGAAATTGAGGGTGTTGTGTTAACTATGAAAGATAGTCGTAGTTTGTTAGTTCATGGTGTAAGTGCAGAAATAAATAAGTTCTTTGGTAAAAAAGTTTATAATACTTATATACCAAGAAATATACGATTAGCTGAAGCTCCTTCTCATGGATTACCTATAAGCCTATATGATACTAGAAGTCCAGGGGCTAAGGCGTATAAACAATTGTCTGATGAAGTTTTGGCTAGAATTAATGAATGGGAAAATAAAAATAAATAAGGAGTTATAAAATGTCTGTAAAAAAAGGTTTAGGAAGAGGTTTAAGTTCATTAATACCTACTTATGGTTTAGATGAAGATTTTAATGATAATGAAAGTGAAGTTGTTGAAAGGAACGAACAGGTAGCACAACCAACTCATAAAGTTACCATGTATGCAAATGGAGTGTGTGATATACCTTTAGAAAAAATAAAGGCAAATCCAAATCAGCCACGTAAAAGTTTTAGCATTGAAAGCTTAAATGATTTAGCAGAAAGCATTAAAAACCATGGAGTGCTTCAGCCTATTGTTGTTACTGAGCGTGACGGGATGTATATGATTGTTGCTGGTGAACGTAGATTTCGTGCTTGCCAAATTGCAGAAAGAGAAACAATTCCAGCTATTATTAAGGATTTTACAGATGCGCAAGTTAAAGAATTGGCATTAATTGAAAATATTCAACGTGAAGATTTAAATCCAATTGAAATAGCTCGCGGATATAAAGAATTAATGGATGATTTTAACTGGACACAAGAAAAATTGGCTAAGCGCCTAGGAAAACAACGTAGTAGTATTGCAAACTATTTAAGATTATTAAGCCTTGAACCTGAAGTTGTTGTTTTAGTTCAAAGCGGAGAGTTAAGTTTAGGTCATGCAAAAGTGTTGGTAAGTGTATTAAAAAAAGATTTTCAAATTAGACTAGCAAAGCTATGTGTTCGTGAAGGTTGGAGCGTTAGAAAGCTTGAACAACAAATTAAAGCTAATTTAACTGAAGACGGTGCAAAAAAGTTTAAACCTATGGTAGTTGCAGAGCTTAAAGAATTGGTAAGTAATATGCAACGCGTATTTGGAACAAAAGTAAGCTGTATAGGCAATGATAATAAAGGGCGTATCTTTATTGATTACTATACGCGTGATGATTTAGATAGAATTTATGAAATACTTGAAACTTATAAAAGAGTGTCAGATGATATAATAAAATAACGAGCGTTGCTCGTTTTTTTGTTATTTTGTTCCACGTGGAACATTCTGGATATGTGTATTTATTTCATTTGTTTAATGTTTTTATAAGCTTACCAACGCGCCTATAAAGAAATATTTTATAGTGATAAAATGTTCCATGTGGAACAATTTAAGAAACATTACTAATAGTGTATTACAAATTATGAGACTTTAATTAAGTGTTTACACAGTAATAAATATTAATTAATGATACTTTGTTCCACGTGGAACATTATTTGAGTGTGGATATTATAAACTTGCATAAAAGCGGTTTAAAAGAGTGTATTATTATTTATATGCTTGACTATTTTAATTATATATTATCAAATGTTCCACGTGGAACATTTATGTGTTTGACTTTTAATATGGTATATTTTATTAACTAACTATAAAAGTTTTATATTCTTAATTTGATAAAAATAAATAAATGAGAAAAATCTTTTATAAAGAATCTAATTTAAATTTATAAAAATGTTCCACGTGGAACAATGTTTTGTTAAGCTTTAAAAGTAATAAATATAAATAAAAATATAAAAAAGCTTTTGATTAATGAACTTTATAAAATATATAGTTATTAGTTAATAACTATATTAAATTTGCATAAATCGGCTAAAATAGCTAAAAACAAGCTCTTTTTCAAAAAAATATAAATAATTAGAAGCGTTGCTATTAAAATATTTAATATAAGCTCGAAACTTTCATTTTAACGCATGTTTTTGATGTCTCTAGTATTAACTAAGGGTAAAAACAAAATATTTTACGAACAGATTATTAAAATAAACAAAAAAAGCCAAATTGGCTTTTATTGTTTAGTGTTAATATCACGATACATTGGGTTTAAGTTAATTTTTCCTCTTCCAATGATAGCTGCAATAATTAACCATAAAGTTGCAATTAAAACTAAAACATACACTGTTATTATTCCTGCATTAAATGAACCAAAAATTGCGCCAACAAGGTTCCAGTTGAAAATTCCAACTAAACCCCAGTTAAGACCGCCTAAGCAAAGAACAATAAAAGCAATAATATTTGCAATAGCCATCTTTCCTCCTCCTGAAATTATTTTGTGAAATAAATAAAAATTTATTCAAAGTTAATTAGTAAAGATTTTTTTATTTTTACTATTGAAAAATACAACTTCTTATGCTATTCTTATAATAAGAGGAAGAAAATGAATACAAATTTAATTTTAAATAAAGAAAATGATATTTGTGAAACGATAATCGCTCTTTATCGATCAGAAAACGATGAAGAAGCAAAAAAAGAATTGTTGGGTCAATTGCAATTTTATGTAGCTTCTTATGTTCAAGAAAAATATAATTTACCTTTTATATATTCAGAAATGCAAAAAATAATAGATATGCCCCACTATCATTTATCAAGCAAAAAAATGCATTTTTCAGATAGTGTTGACGCAAATTCACTTTGCTTGACTTATGATGCACTAGAAGAGGCTTGTAGATGTTTTGTAATGCAGAAATTTGACGATATTAAGAAAAAATGTGGAAAGTCAATGAGTGAGGCTATAATTTTACCTGTTGAAGATATGCTAAAGTTAATTAATACCTCAAATCTTGCTAACACACAAGAAGGAATTGATGTGTTTAACGCATATTACTTTCTTAACTCTTTATTGACAGAGGCTAGAGTTGAAGCTTTTTCTAATTTATCAAAAATTGTTAATGAATTTGTAACTGTTAATAAAGTAACAAAAAATAATGCGCAAGAAATTAGCTTAATAATGAATGATTTAATTGAGTTTTCTAATAATTTTCAAAGTGATTTTAAATATTATTCTGAAAATGAAGCTAAGCTTAGTGAAAAACTAGATGAGTTTACAAAATTATGTGAAGAAATGTTGTTTGTTGATTTAAATATGGCACAAAATGAGGCAGAGGCTATTTCAGCGATTCAGCAACTGGCAAATTTAAATTTTATTTTAAAAAGCGATGAAAGAGAAAAAAGAGTTAGAGAAAGAATTGATAAAACTCCTTATAAAGAAAAATTAACAACAATTTATTTTAATGAGCTTGGTTCTCAGGTGTCAGCGCGAGAGTTAACTGAACATGCAAAAACTTTTGCGACTTTCGAAAGTTTTTGTAAAAAGTTAAGTAACTTTAATGACGTCGATTTAATCAGAGCTTTTACGAAAGCACATGGAAAAACTCTAATGGATTTAAAACAGTTAATATGTAGACATATTATAGAAAACCCATGTCCAAACTGTAGGAGTAGAATTAAAACAAAACTTTCAGATAAAGGAATTCAACTTGTTGCAAGTGGAGCAATTTTTAGAATAAACGATGCTCAAGAGTTGCGTTGTAAAACTTGTGGCTATAAATATTTAAGTGATAACTTAGCATTTAAAATGCTTCATGATTTAGAAACAAGTCAAAAATATGATGAATTAAAAACATTGAAGCCAGCTAGAAAATTATAAAAAACAGTTAAAAATAAGGAAAAAATTGTGTAAATTGCATAAAAAAACCGCTATTTAGCGGCTTTTTTTATTAATCTATTGAAATTTGTTTTCTTTCAGGCTTTTTCTCATTCACTTTTGGAAGTGTTAAGCATAATACTCCATTTTCATATTTAGCTTTAACTTCCTCTTCCTTAAGGTCGCCAACATAATAACTTCTAGAACAAGAAACAGTTCTTTCTTTTTTTATGTAGTTCCCTTTATTTGCAGCGCCTTTTTCCTCTTTAACTTCTTTTCTAGCGCTTACATTTAAATACCCATCTTCAAGATTAATTGCAATATCCTTTTTATCAAAACCTGGCATTTCAATTTCCATTTCATATTGCTTATCTAGCTCTTTAATATCTGTTTTCATGCTATCTAAATCTTCGCTATAAAATAATGGTCTAAAAAAGTTGTTAATGGCCTCGTCAAATAATGAATACTCATCATTATTTCTTCTTTGAATATAATTTTTCATTTTAAATTCCTCCTAAATATTTAAAATTTTTTACCAATTTTTAAGCGCTTACACGTATACTATGCTAGCACTCTTAATCATTGATTGCTAAAATAATACCACTAATAAAACTTGTTGTCAAATAAAATTGGACTATTTCTTAAAAATATTTTTAACAAAATTCTTTTTATATAAACCTGTAAACTGTTGCAATTTAACAAAAAACAAGGCATAATAAAACTATGATAGAATTTATTAGTAAAACACGCGGACCGTTGTTAAAAGTGGTATACGCCGAAACAAAAATTAACTATAACATGCTTTCAAAAAAGCTAAAAGATAAACAAATTTTAGTTGATGGAACGCGAGTAAATGTTAACTTAAATATTGAAATTGGGCAAAAGATTGCAATTTTTGCAAAAGAAAAAAGTTTTGTTAAAGTTTATGAAGATGAAAATATTTATGTTGTAGTAAAACCTCGCGGATTTTTTAGTTCAAGTGAAAATAAAGATGAAACAAGTGTTTCAAGTATTTTAAATAAACAACAAAAATTATATGCGTGCCATAGACTTGATGTTAACACTGAAGGTTTGTTAATGTTTGCAAAAAATAAAGAAGTGCTTAATGATATTAAAGAATGCTTTTCTCAGGAAGAAGTTGAAAAATATTATTATGCTGAAGTTTTTGGAAAAGTTAATTTTAAAGAAAAAGAAATTGTTTGTTATTTAGAAAAAAATAGTAAAACGGCTGTTGTTAAAGTTTCTGATAAACAAAGCAAAAATGCCGTAAAAACTGTTACTTTTGTTGAAAAAGTTAAGCAAAATGGTGAAATTACTTTGCTTAAAGTTAAAATCATGGAGGGCAAAACACATCAAATTCGTGTTGCGCTATCTAGCATTGGTTTATATCTTGTAGGTGACGATAAATATGGAAATCATAAATTAAATAAAAAATATAATACTTTAAAACAACAACTGTTTGCGTATGAAATTAAGTTTGACACTAAAGGAAAATTAAAATATTTAAATAATGTTGAAATTAAATATACTCCAAAAT
>CAMUJQ010000056.1 GCA_947089305.1 uncultured Clostridia bacterium | reverse complement strand
GGATTTAATCCATCTGCGTTGAAAACATCTTTAAAAATATGTATATTATTTTTATCTCCAACTGCAATATAATACACATTTTCATCTTCATTTAAAACAGAAAGCACAATATCGCTTTTACTACGTATAAGTAAATCTAGTGTTATATTATATATAATATCAACAACTGGTTGTGTTTTATCAACATTTAAATCAATTTCACACGCCTTAATATTTTTAGATGCATTTTTATTTTCACTGGCGAATGTATGTGCAATATTTCCAGCCGTAAAACTTTCAAATATACTCAAACTTTTATTTTGAACATCTAACACTTCCATAACAATTTGCGACAACGTTCTATCACTTTGGTCAACTATAAAATCATTAAGACGCTCACCCACCATTCTAAGCAAGCTATCAACAACAACTTTAGGAGTTGCGTCATTATATCTTACAATAACGGTCGCTTCTGGAAAATCATCTATAACTTTCACATCAGTTTTATCAAAACCTGTTTGATCACCATTTAATAATGTATAGATCTTATCTGAATTAAGTCCAAAAATTTTGAGTGATTCTGAGTATTGTTTACGCTTTTCTTCAGTCTCTAAAAATTTAATTACACTATCATTAATCATTGATTCAAGTTCAAGCAATTTATTTGGCAAAAAGAAATATGTTCCCTCATTTGATTCTAAAATAAAACCAAAAATCAAACTGAGCGCATTAATAATTGTTCTACTTCCTTCTGGCATAAATGTATGTTGTTTATCTAATTTTGTTAATTTAATTTGATTTTTAACCGAATAACTATTTGCATAATTAGATGCAAACTTATTTTCTACAATTGGTTTATCTACATAATTCGCAAGTTTTTGTTTTGCAAATTCATAAACATTTTCATCAGCTAAAATAAAGCAATAATCATATCCATCCAAAGAAAAAATATTTAAATCATTTTTATTTCGTGAAACTAACTCAATATTGTTTATGTCAATATTTTTTTTATATAATTTGGGTAGTAAAAAGTTTATAGTTTTATTTTCAATAAAATTAAAATCTTCCTTACTAAAAACCACTAACTTAGCTTTCATATTTTAACAATCCTTAAATACTTCTCTATTCTTAACCAAATAAGTTACACATGAAATTGTAGATAATAAAGTTCCTAAGCCCAAAACACTCCAGCTTACTATATTATAAATAAAACCATCAAATAACGAATATTGGTTATTAAATGCGGCAAATATAAGCATAACAACGGCTATATCAATAATAAAAGCTTTGTATTTACCTAATTTATCAGCTGCAATAACTTTATTTTGATTTGCTGCAACAGCTCTAAGACCAGTAATAATAAAATCACGACCAAAAATTAGAACTAAAATAATAGCTCCCATAATTGCTGGAACTGTTCCATCTACACATACTAAAACTAATCCAGCAAGAACAAGTAATTTATCAGCTATTGGATCAAATAACTTTCCAAAATCAGTAACTAAATTTCTGCTACGAGCAATTTTTCCATCAATAAAATCTGTAATAGCAGCTAAAACAAACACTACGAGCGCTATAATTTTAGAATATGGAATAAAAACGGACATGTAAAAAAACATAAATACTGGCACTAAAAACATTCTTAAAAGTGTTAATTTATTTGGTAATGTCATACTAATTCTCCTATTAAATAATCTTTTAAATAGTCAACAATTTTTATTTTATAAAACTCACCAATTGTAAGATTTTCTTGTGATTCGACAACAATAAAGTAATCTATATCAGGCGCATTGAATTGATTTCTAAATAAATACATATTATCAGAAACTTTATTATCACAAACACATTCGTATACTCTATTTATAGCATTAACCTGATGTAAAAGCAAATTCTTTTGCTGTAGTTTATAAAGTTTTTTTCTTCTAAATGCTTTAACAAATCCACTAACCTGCTTATTTAGTTTAGCAGCAATTGTTCCATCTTCCCTGCTATACTTAAACACGCCAACATTATTAAGTTTATAAGTTTTTACAAATTCACACAACTCTTTAAATTCTTTCCTAGTTTCACCAGGATAACCTACGATAAAAGTAGTTCTAATTGCAATGTGACTATTGGCCTCGCGAATTTTATTTATAACAGAAATAATTTGTTCTTTATTTGTTTTTCTTCTCATAGAGGTCAAAATTTTATCTGAAATATGCTGCAATGGAATATCAATATACTTACATATTTTCTTATTTTTTGATATTATATCTATAAGTTGATCAGTTATTCCATCTGGATAGCAATATAACAACCTAATCCAAGTTAAATTTAATTTAGAAAGTTCCTCTATTAATTGGCATAATTTAACCTCACCATATAAATCCATACCATATTTTGTGATGTCTTGACCTACAATTATGAGTTCTTGTATTCCTTTATCGATAAGTTTTTGAGCCTCTAAAATTAATTCTTCCATAGGTCGAGATTTAAATTTGCCTCTTATTCTAGGAATCGTGCAATATGAACATCCATTGCTACAGCCTTCACAAATTTTCAAATAAGACACCGACCCAATTGTAGTTGATGTTCTTTCAGTTAAATTATAAACATCAATTTCCTTTGCCTTTTCATTATAAAGTTGATTTACATAATTTACTATATCTTTTTGTTCTTCAATTTTAACAAATAAATCAACTTCAGGCATCATTAATTTTAAATTTTCAACAGATTCATAATTAGGTAAACAACCTGACACTACAAGCTTTTCTAATTTTTTATTTTTTAATGCTGCAATTTGAAATATGTTATCTATTGCTTCTTTTCTGCTATCAGTTAAAAAAGCACAGGTGTTAATTACTGCCACCTCTGCTTCTTCTTCACTGCTTAATATATAGCCGTCAGATAAAAACGCATTAATCATAACTTCTAAATCAACACGATTTTTATCACATCCTAAACTGATAAAACATATTTTCTTTTGCATACAATTCCTTTAAGCATCGTTTTCATCTTTGTACTTATAAATTTCATTAAATTCTTCCATAGTAATATAAACACTTCTTGGTTTACTTCTATTATCATCTTGAGCGCTAACAAATCCATTCTGTTCCATTTGATCTAGAATTCTTGCAGCTCTAGAGAAGCCAACTGCAAATCGTCGCTGTATCATACTAACACTAGCCTGTTTTGTTTCTATGGCTAATTTAACAGCTTTATAGAACAATGGATCCTTGATCATTTCTAATCCGCCGTCTTCATCTCCCATGCTCTGTACAACGCTTTTTTGCTCTTCTTCCTCTTTCTTGCAAATTTCTTTAGCAATATTCTCATCATAATAAGATTCATTATTTTGCTTAATATATTCAACAATTGCATTCACTTCACTAGATGAAATAAAAGCACATTGAATACGTTTAGGCTCATTTAAATCTTTAGGCGCATATAACATATCACCTTTTCCAAGCAAGTTTTCTGCTCCACCACCATCTAAAATAGTTTTAGAATCGGCACTACTTGACACAGCAAAGGCAATACGACTTGGAAGGTTTGCTTTAATTGTACCTGTAATTACATCAACACTTGGTCTTTGAGTTGCAACTACTATATGAATACCACTTGCACGTGCTAAGGCTGTTAAGCGTTTAATATAATCTTCAACTTCACGTTTACCTTGCATCATCAAATCACTAAGTTCATCAACAATTAAAACAATTACAGGAAGTTTTGGTTCTTTACCTGATCTAACAACATCACTATTATTATAAACTCCAATATTGTTAACATGTGCAGCACGGAACAATTCATAACGTCTATCCATTTCAGCAATAAGCCATTTAAGTGAGTTAATTGCATCCTTAACTTCTGTAATAGGATCAGGCATTATTAAATGTGGTATACCTGCATAGTTAGAAAATTCAACACGTTTAGGGTCAATTAAAATAATTTTTAAATCTTCTGGTGAAAATCTATATAATAAACTAACTATTAATACATTTAAGCAAACACTTTTACCTGAGCCCGTGCTACCTGCAACCAATAAATGAGGCATGTCAGAGATATCACAAAACATATTAGTTCCAGCGATATCTTTACCTAAAACAAAAGTTAAACCTTTAGCGGTTTCAAATTCTCTACTTTCAATAATTTCTTTAAGTCCAATAGTATCTCTACCTTTATTTGGAACTTCAATTCCCACAGCATTTCTACCTGGAATTGGAGCCTCAATACGTATGTTCCCATTAGCTTCTAACGCCATAGCAATATCATTCGCAATGCTTTGAATTAATTTAACAGTTTTTCCAGGTGGCATTTGAATTTCATAACGAGTTACTGTTGGCCCTTGCGTCATTCCAACAACTTTAGCTGGAACCTTAAAGTTTTCAAGAGTTTCTTCTAATATTTCAGCCTTAAACATCAATTCTTCTTGTGTATCACCATCAGAAGTTTTTTCATATATTTTAAGCAAATCTAGCGGTGGTTTAACATAATTTGTGTTTGAATTTATGCTGAAAATTGGCGCAGGCTTTTTAGCCGGCTTATCAATAAAGGTTTCTTGTACAGGTTTTTGTGGAACACTGTATTTTTTCATAAATGCTTTAACTAATTCACTTCTAGAGTCTTCATCTTCTTCTTTAGGCATTTCTTCATGATGTTCTTCAGTTATTGCTCCATTGTCATCCAAAACACCACCGTCGTTATAACTTGCTTGTGATACTTCTGGAACTTTATCCTCTACCACATTATTTATAGGTATAGAATTCATTTGAGTATCTAAATGCTCATCCTTATCTTGATTAATTATATTAGGAACTTGTTCACTTAAAACAGCACCTAAATTTTCATTTTCAACCTTATTCTCTTCGTGTTTTTCAGCATCTAAAATACTATTTATTCTTGCTTCAATATCGTCAACTTCAGCTTTAATAGTTTTCTTTTCTTCCCCAATTGGTGTAATTCTATTCAAGTTAATTGACGTTAAATTTTCGCTAGTCATAACTTTTTGTTCATTATTTCTTGAAATAGCATCATTTTGTCTCAATGGCTCAATTGTTGGTGCAGCATCTCTATTATTAAATCTATTTCTAATTGGAGAAACTTTTGGTTCTGGAGCTGTTTCAACATTTTCAATATTTGGAATATTATTATAAACGCGTTTTGCTGGATTAATTGTATTTTGATAGGTTCTTGAAGCCTCATTTATCGCGTTGTCATTAATAATAGTGCTATTTTCGTCTTTTTTCGGTTCATTATTTTTTATTACTGGTTCAGCTTGAATTGAACTAGGTGTTAAAATATAATTTTGGAGTTGTTTTTTAACCAAATCACTTTGTATTCTATTTGAATTTTCTCCCTTTAACCCAAGTTCAGTTAAAGCTTGTTCAGCTCTAGTTGTTGCTGCACTCTTTTGTTCAACTCTCGATATAATTTTAGGCGCAGAATCTTCTTCATTATTTGTCATAACTGGACGTCTAAAATTACTATTACTTAAACTTACAAGAACAGGTTGCTCTTCAATGTTTTGTTTTTCTTTTTTAGAAGTAATTTGTTCTTTTTCATCAACTTCAAGTTCCCCACGTTGTTTAGCTTCATAATTTATATAATTACTTCTATTTCTGCTAGAAAGTCTCTTATATTGTTTTTCTGCATGTTTAATATCAATCAATAATGCTGCAAAAACAGTCCCTAAAATAATAAAGAAAACATATGCCCCAGCTCTATAAATAAGTTTAGTTAACAAATAACATGGAGTTCCTAAAACAATACCTCCAGCTGAGAAATGTTTAAACATAGCTTTGGCATATTCGCCAAAACTTAAATCAAGATATTTATTAAAAAATATTAAATGAAAAATAGATAAAACTGCAAAAACAACAAGTGATAAATAAACAACATATTTAATAGGATAAGTATATTTTGCATTACGTAAAAGTGCAATGCCGATTAATAGCATAACACCAAAAATTATAATAGATAAAAAACCAAAAACACCAAATATACCTTTTGCTATAACGCCGGGAGAAATTATCATAAGCACAAAAACCGCGAGTGACACGGCAATAAATGAAATTCCCAATATCTTTTTGCCAGTTGAAATTCTTCTAGTTGTCTGTAAATCCATAACTTCCCCTTTAGAAAAATTTATTCTAGCATAATTATA
>CAMUJQ010000055.1 GCA_947089305.1 uncultured Clostridia bacterium | reverse complement strand
ATTAATAAATTAATAGAAAGAGTAAATCAAGCAAAAATCAATCATGAAAAAGTGGTTGTTTTTGGTGATTATGATGTTGACGGCATTTGTGCAAGTTACATCATGAATCAATATTTAGCTAGCATTGGAATTGATGTTAGTTGTTTTTTGCCACATAGAATTGCTGATGGTTATGGTTTAACTGAAAGTGCAATTAATGACGTTGTGGAAAAATTTAAGCCTAAATTAATAATTACTGTTGATTGTGGCATTAGTTGTTTTGATGAAGTTAAATATGCAAATAGTTTAGGTATTGATGTAATTGTAACAGACCATCATGATATTCCTGAAGTTATTCCAGATTGTATTGTTGTAAATCCTAAATTAAAAGAGCAAAAATATCCTTTTTCAAAACTTTGTGGAGCAGGTGTTGCTTTTAAAGTTGTTGAAGCACTTAGTGATAGAAAAACAGCTCTTAAATATATAAGCATTGCAGCAATTGCAACTGTTGCAGATATTGTAAGTTTAACAGATGAAAATAGAGTAATTGTTAAATTAGGATTAAAAAATATAAAAAATAATTTACCTATAGGTCTTATTAAATTGGCAGATTTATGTCAAATTGATAAATTTAATGCTCAAGCAATTGCATTTAAGCTTGCACCAAAAATTAATGCTCCAGGAAGACTTGGAGATAGTAGTTTGGTTTTAGATTTGTTTTTAGAAAAAGATGAAACAAAAGCTGAAAAAATAGCAGAACAAATTATAGATATTAATCTTACAAGGCAAGAATTAGGGCAAAAAATTTATAATGAATGTTTAGAAAAATTAAAAGATATTAATATTAGCAAAACTCGTGCAATTATTTTACAAGATGATAATTGGGAGTCAGGTTTACTTGGTATCGCTTGTGCTAAATTATGTAATGAATATAATAGGCCTGTTGTGTTATTTGCAAATGTAGAAAATACATTAAAGGGTAGTGGACGAAGTATACATGGAATTAATATTGTTGAAGCTTTTAAATATTGCAAAGAAACTATATTAAATTATGGCGGACATGAACTTGCTGGGGGCCTTAGTATTAAACCTGTAATGTTTGAAGAATTTGCTTTAAGATTTAATGAATTTTGTAGTAATAAAGCTTTCAGTAATTACTTTGAAAAATATATTGAATTTGAAGATGATTTAGATGTAGCTGACATTACAATACCGTTCGCTGATGAATTAGATAAATTAGAACCATTTGGTTGCGACAATAAAAATCCGTTATTTAGAATTAGATTTGATGATTGCAAAATTGTATCTTCAAAAAAAGATAGTGAACATTTGCAAATTGAGATAAATGGAAAAAGATTTATAGCATTTAGTGGAATTAAATTTAAATCAAGACTTCTTGCCAAAGGCGAAAAAGAAGCAATAATTGAAATATCAAAAAGTGAATTTAGAGGTAAAGTTACTGCTAAAGGTTTTATTAAATATATATCATGTAAACCAAATTTTGAACAAGACATTTATACGGGGTTGCTTGAAAAAGCACTTATTACCAAATATCGTGGTGAATATAAGTTTTTTCCATTAAAGGTTTTGCCTGAACCATCATTTGGAACTGTGTATGTAACTTATTTTAAAAGCACTGCAAAATTTTATAGCCGTAATTTAAATTTAAAAATTGAAGAATTTTACACAATAGACGGAACAGGAGAGAGTATTATTTTGCTTGCACCTCAAAATGCAGAAGAACTTAAAAAGTTTGAAAAAATAATCTTCCTAGATGGTGTAGTAAAAAACTTTATTTCAAAGTTAAATGTAATTTGTGATGCTGAAATTTTTGTTTTAGAAAACACTAAATACAAATTTCCAGAAGTAGTAACTGATAGAGAAATTTTTGAAAAATGTTTTAAACAATTAAAGTTGGTTGAAAGTAATAATTATTATAATTTTCAAGATTTATATGTGTCTAATGTGGAAAATTTTAATAACATAAGTTTTGCTCAATTTTTGTTTTGTGTTAAAGTTTTTGAAGAGTTGGAATTTATAAATATTAATTACACTGACACTCGAATAATTGTTAAGTTTAATAGAAATGTTAAAAAGCAACTTAATGAAAGTTTTATATATAGACGAGCGAATTATATTTTAGAAAGTAGGAAAACTGAAATAAAAGAAGATTAATTATGATAAGTTTTAATAGTAATAAAGATGATTTTAATAAAAATTTACTTGATTTAATTAATCTTTTTTCTTCGCACATAAAAAAGAACGTAGTGGTTAATGCAAACTTTAATTTTGACAAAAATGATTTATCTAGTACTGTAACTATAAATGGTAAAGATATATTTTTTTCGCGCAAAATAGAAGATTATACAAAATTAAATACATATGCGTTAACTCCAATTGAACTAAAAAGAATACAAAAACGTTTTGCTAAAAATGCTATTTACAATGCTATTAATAATGAATTTAAAATAGATTTACCTTGGGGCTCATTGTCTGGGGTTAAGCCAGTTAGTTTAATTAGAAACTTATTTAAAAAAGAAAATTTTACAAAAATTGAATTAGAAGAGTTTTTAATAAATGAATTTAAATTGTCTAAAAATAAAGTTAAAATTGCTTTTGCTATTATCGAAAATGAACCAAAAATAGAACAAAACAATAATAATATTTGCGTTTATATTAACATTCCATTTTGCCCAGAAAGGTGTTCATATTGTAGCTTTATTTCACGTGTAACTAGCGAGAATGACAGCATAATCAGCGAATATATAAATACACTATGTAGAGAGATAAATGCATCAAAATCGCTATTAGACGGCAAAACGGTGACTAGTTTGTATGTGGGCGGGGGAACTCCAAGTATTTTAGATGAAAATTTGCTTGAAAAACTTTTAAGTAATTTAGTTTTTATTAAAGCTAAAGAATTTGTTTTTGAATGTGGTAGAGCAGATACTTTATCTGAAAAAAAATTAGAAATTTTAAAAAAATATGGAGTAACTAGAATTTGTGTAAATCCTCAAACTTTTAATGAAAAAGTATTAAACAAGATTAATAGACATATTAAAAATGAAAAAGTTGTTAATATGATTTCTTTAGCAAAAAATAATTTTATTGTTAATTCAGATTTAATAGCGGGACTTCCAACTGAAACTTACTCAAGTTTTAAAAAATCAATTAATACATTAATTAAACTAAAAGTAGATAATATTAGTGTACATAGTTTAGCTATTAAACGAACAAGTGACTTATTTTGTGATAATATCAAATCTGGAAAACTATGTGAAAAAATGCTTGGGTATGCTATTAAAATTTTAGACAAAAATGGATATATGCCTTATTATTTATATAGATTAAAAAACACTTATAACGGGTTAGAAAATATTGGTTTTTGTAAAGATAATACTGAATGTTTATTTAATATTTGCACTATGGATGAACTTTTGAGTGTTATTGCCTTTGGAGCAAATGGTATTTCAAAAAAAATAGATTTTGAAAATAATTATATAGATAGAGTTGAAAATCCAAAAGATGTTGCAACTTATATAAATAATATTGAAAAATATATTACAAGGAAAATTGACTTTTTTAACTAAAATTGTTTACAAATAAAAATAGATATGATATACTTATAAAGTCCTTAAATCTAGGTGTTACGCGATTTTCTTCCTAAAATTGAACGTATTGCTTGGGTAATGGAGAAATAGTAATATAGGAGGGTAAAAATATGACAGATACTGCAAAAAAATCTGAGATTATCAAAACTTATGGTAGAACAGAAAAAGATACTGGTAGTACAGAAGTTCAAGTTGCTTTATTAACTGAAAGAATTAATACTTTAACTGAGCATTTAAAAGTTAACAAAAAAGATAATCATAGTCGTCGTGGTTTGTTAAAAATGGTTGGTAAACGTAAAAGACTTTTAAGTTATTTAGAAAAAACTGACATTGAAAAATATCGTGATATTAAAGCAAAATTAGGTCTTAGATAAGGCGATTAATTTCGTCTAAAAATTGCGGAATATAAGGTTCCGCTCTTTTAATATAAAGGAGAAAATAATGGATTATAAGCAATTCAAAACCAAGGTAGGTGGTAAAGAAGTTGTTGTTGAGGTGGGCAAATATTGTATGCAAACTAATGGTAGTTGTATCGTAAGATGCGGTGAAACTGCTGTTATGGTTAATGCTACAATGAGTGATGCAGTTAGAGCAGGAATTGATTTCTTTCCTTTAGGAGTAGATTTTGAAGAAAAAATGTATTCTGTAGGTAAAATTCCTGGTGGATTTAAACGTAGAGAAGGTAGAGCTAGTGATAAGGCTATTTTAACTAGCCGCTTAATTGATAGACCTATTAGACCGCTTTTTCCTAAAGGTATGTATAATGATGTTACAATCGTTGCTACAGCACTTTCTACTGAACCACAAATTCAACCTGAGCCATTTGCAATGCTTGGAAGTAGTGTTGCTTTAACTATTTCAGATATTCCATTTAATGGTCCGACTGGAAGTGTTAATGTTGGATGCATAAATGGTAAATATGTTATTAATCCAACTGAAGATGAAAAAGAAAAAAGTAGCATGCTTGTTACTGTAAGTGGTACAAAAGAAGCTATTTTAATGGTTGAAGCTGGCGCAAAAGAAGTTACAGAAGAAGAAATGCTTGGAGCTATTGCAGCTGCTCATGAAGAAATTAAAAAACTTTGCGATTTTCAACTTAAAATTCAAAAAGCTGTTGGTAAAAAGAAATCTACAAAAGTAGAATTAATGTTTGCTAGCGAGGAACTTAAAAAAGAAATTGAAGATATTGCTGTTAAACCTCTTGAAAAAGCTTTTACTATTTTTGATAGAGAAAAACGTGAAGAACTTGAAGCTGAAGTTGATGAGTTAGTAAAAGAAAAACTTGGGGATCGTTACGACGAAAACAAAACTCTAGTTATGGATGTTATGAAAAACATCAAAAAACATATTGTTAGAGATAAAATTGTAAACAAAGGCGTTAGACCAGATGGAAGAAAAACAACAGAAATTCGTCCTATTTGGTGTGAAGTTGGAATTCTTCCTAGAGTTCATGGAAGTGGCGTATTTACTCGTGGATTAACCCAAGTTTTAACAACAACAACCCTTGGTATGTTGTCTGATGTTCAAAAACTTGAAGGCTTAGATGATGAAGATAAAAAACGTTATATGCATCATTACAATATGCCAGGATATTCTTCAGGCGAAGCTCGTCCGCTTAAAGCAGCAGGTAGAAGAGAAATAGGTCATGGAGCATTAGCAGAACGTGCTCTAGAACCAATGCTCCCAAGTGAAGAAGAATTTCCTTATGCTATTAGAACTGTTAGTGAAGTATTATCAAGTAATGGTAGCACAAGTCAAGCGAGTGTTTGCGGAAGCACACTTTCACTTATGGATGCCGGCGTTCCTATTAAAGCTCCAGTTGCAGGTATAGCAATGGGATTGATTAAGGATGTTGAAAGAAATAAAGTTGTTGTTTTGAGTGATATTCAAGGAATTGAAGATTTTTATGGCGATATGGATTTCAAAGTTGCTGGAACAAGCAAAGGTATAACAGCAATTCAAATGGATATTAAGATTAAAGGTATTGATAACAATATTTTAACAACAGCCTTAAAACAAGCAAAAGAAGGCAGAATGCATATCTTAGGAGAAATGTTAAAAGTTATCAAAACTCCTAGAAAAGAAATTTCTAAATATGCACCTAAAATTATCACATTCCATATTGATCCAGATAAAATTAGAGATGTTATTGGAACAGGTGGCAAAGTAATTAATAAAATCATTGAAGAAACTGGTGTTCAAATTGAAATTGAAGATGAAGGCGATGTTTATGTTGCAACTGCTGATAGTAAAATGGCAGAACGCGCTAAAGAAATTATTTTACTTATTGCTGAAGATCCAAAGCCTGGAACAAAACTTGTAGGAACAGTTAATAAAGTTGCTCAATTTGGAGCATTTGTTGAACTTGCTCCTGGAAAAGATGGAATGATTCACATTTCTAAACTTTCAAATAAAAGAGTTGAAAAAGTTGAAGATGTTGTTAAAGTTAACAATAAAGTAGAAGTAGAAGTTTTAAAAATTGATGATAAAGGTAGAATTGATTTAAAACTTGTAAAAGTATTGAAATAATAAAAAATCTCATGATAATAGTCATGAGATTTTTTTATATCTTTTTACAAATAAAACTTGATTTTAAGCAGAAAATAAAAATATATTTGATGTTTTTTTATTATATGTTTAATCTAAATAAATTTCAATAATATAAAAAACTTAACTAAAACATAACTAAACATTTGTAGAAAAAAGTTGAAAGATGTATAATAATGTTAAAGCGAAAGTGAAAGACTTTTTTAAAATATCAAAAACTATGTAGTTAGGGGGTATTATGAATAACAAGAAAAAGAAGAAAGTGGGGATAATTGCGGGGAGCGTACTAGCGGT
>CAMUJQ010000054.1 GCA_947089305.1 uncultured Clostridia bacterium | reverse complement strand
CGATGTTGTGTTGTTCCCACTTATGAAGTAAGGTAGAAAATGCAAAAAGTTAAAATACATAAAAAGATAAAAGAACATTTAGTTAATTTTGTTGTTGTTTTTGCAAAATATAATAATAAATGGTTGCTTTGCAAGCACAAAGAAAGAGATACTTGGGAAACTTGTGGTGGTCACGTTGAAAACGGTGAAACACTTTTGGACGCTGCAAAAAGAGAGTTATATGAGGAAAGTGGTGCAATAGCAAAAAACTTAAAATTTATTAGATATTATTCAATTGAAAAAAATAAAGAAAAATCTTATGGAGCAATTTTATTCGCAGATATAGAAAAAATTGAATCTCTTCCAAATTTTGAAATGGAAGAGATAAAATTATTTGATAATTTTCCTAAAGATACAACTTATAAAGAAGTATATAACACTATTTTGAATAAGTTAATAATAGAGTAAAATTTTTGACAACAAATTTTTATGTCAGACACGGGCAAACCGATGATAATTTAAAAACATTTTAATGGAATCCCAGATGATGGGAATTTACTAAAATTAACTTTAAAAAGCGCTGAAGTATTAAAATTTGAGTTTAAAAAAACAGCTAGGTATTAGCTGTTTTTTTGTTTATGATATTTAGAAATCAGATTGAAATGTTATTATTGCAAATTACTTTCGCTAGTGTTCAAGTCGGCTAAGAAAAATTCTGATGTAGTTATATTTAAATAGTCAAGTATTTCAATTAATAAATCAATTGTTAACTGTATTTCGCCACTTTCCACTCTATAAATATAGTTATCAGCATGACCTAAGTTACGACTTAACTTATATGCTGAAATATTTTTCTTTGTGCGAAAATATCCTAAACGATATAGTATGTCTTGTTTTGTTAAATTAAAATTTTTCATTTATATCCTTATTTTTTAATTTTTAATAATGTTACTAATGAGTTTCTTTCCTCATCAGACATTTGATTTAAAATATCAAGAACAATTTTATCTTTGTCATAATTCTGTAAATTTGGATAGAAAAATTCAGTTGTTGAAACGCCTAAAATATCTAATATATCTAAAAGCAAGTCAATTGTGAGTTGAATCTCTCCACTTTCTATGCGATACATATATGTTTTTGCATGGCCTAATTCTTTTCCAAGTTTATATGCGGTTATATTTTTTTTATTTCTAAAATAACCAATTCTATTTAAAATTTCTTCTTTTGTTAAACTTAAATCTTTCATATTTACCACCTACTTATAGGCTAGCAAATCTATTTATTAAAATAGTCCCCGATATTGTATATGTTTTAATTTTTGTTACAAAATCCGTTATTATTTTGTGAAATAAAAACTATTGTTAATAACAAACTTTAATATATATTTATTTTAATAAAAAAAATACAAAAAATATTTACGTATATCGTATATAATTTGACAATATTTACGTATTATGTTAATATTATTAACGATAAATGTTTATTTTATAAAATAATATACATTTTATGTAATTAAGGGGATAATATGATTATAGATAGTAAATTTGGGACTAATTCTGATATTTGTTGTATTTTTGGTGAAGACGTTTTAAGTTCTAGATATAAGGAATTAAAAAATAGTGAACTTTATTTTGTAATTAAACTTAGAATTAGTGAAATACTTGAATGGACAATTTTAAATGGAATAAAGTATTTTAAGATTGGTATAAGTGAAGGTATAGAGCTACTTAGTATTGAACTTCTTTTAAAATTAAAAAAGAAATATAAACATATAACCATAGAATGTGTAATTTTTAATTCTAAAAAAAAGACTAAGTTAACAAAAAGTGTTGAAAATCTAATAAAAAGTGTTGATAAAGTTACAACAATAGAAAGAGATGAAAAGATGTACAATATAGGAGATTATATTGAATACATGATTAAAGATTCAAGATATGCTTTATTGCTATTTGGTATATTTGGTTTTGCTTATGATTGTATTGTTGAATCTGCTCATGAAAAAAATGTTTGTGTAATTTTGTGTCCGTTAATATAGCCGCTAATTACGTGTCTGATTTATGTCAAGGTAACGAATTATTAAAATATAATGTAAGTTTTAGCTGGCAGAGAATAGGGCAAAGAATATCACATATTCATTTTTATAATTAGACTTAAACAAGTTTGTTATTCTAAAAATGGGAAAAACTCCCATTTTTTTATTTTTAAAAAATTGTTACAAGTGGTTAAAAATGGTTGCAAATGGCTAAAAGGTGTGCTATAATAGTTTTATAAAAATGAGGAGGAAAGAACACTTTGGCATTTTTGTGTGGTGAATTTAGGCACCAATTAGATGAAAAAGGCAGAATTCGTATCCCAGCAAAACTAAAAGCTTGTTTAGATGCTGAGAGTATTATTTGTCGTGGCCAAAAATGTTTATATGTTTTTTCAGGTGCTGAGTTTAGTGAAATGGTTAACAAATTTAAAACTGTTCCATTTAGTGATACATTAGCTCAAAGTTCACTTAGAAAGTTCTTTGCTTCAGCTTATCCTTTAGAAGAAGATAGTCAAGGAAGAAGTAATCTTCCACTTAATTTACGAGAATGGGTTGGCATTAAAAAAAATGTTGTTTCAGTTGGCGTTTTAAATAGAATTGAAATTTGGGACGAATCAACTTATAACAAAGAAAATGGCGGTGACGACAATTTTGATAATATAATTGAGTCACTTCGTGCGTATGGAGTGTAAACTTGGAGTTTAAACATATTTCAGTTTTAAAGAAAGAAAGCATAGACGGACTTAACATAAAACAAGGGGGAATTTATGTAGACGGAACAACAGGTGGCGCGGGACATAGCGAAGAAATTTTAAAGAAACTAAACCATTTGGGAAAACTTATTTGCATTGATAGAGATGGAGAAGCCTTAGAAGTAGCTAAACAGAAATTAAGTCGTTTTAAAAATGTTGTATTTGTTAGAGATAATTTCTTTAACATTAAAAACATTTTAAAAGAACAAAACATTAGAGGAATTGATGGAATGCTTTGTGATTTAGGCTTAAGTAGTTATCAAATCGATAATGTTGAACGTGGTTTCAGTTATAGTGAAAATGCAAACTTAGATATGCGAATGGATGATAGACAAAGTTTAAAAGCAAGTGACATTGTAAATACTTATTCTGAAGCTGACTTATTTAGAGTTATTAAAACTTATGGGGAAGAAGATTTTGCTAAAAATATTGCAAGAAATATTGTTAAAGCTCGTGAGATTGAAAAAATTGAAACGAGTGAACAATTAAGAAATATTATAGATAAAAGCATTCCTGCAAAATTTAGATTTAAGCATGGCAGTCCTTATAAAAAAACTTTTCAAGCACTTAGAATTGAAACCAATGGAGAGTTAGAAAATTTGAAACTTGCTTTATTAGATGCATTTAATTCTTTGAATAAAAATGGCAGATTAGCAGTTATAACTTTTCATAGTTTAGAAGATAGAACTGTAAAACAATTATTTAATGAACTTACTAAAGATTGTATTTGTCCTGAAGGTATGCCTGTATGTGTGTGTAACCATAAAGCAGAGGGTCATTTAATTAATAAAAAACCAATTATTCCTAGTGAAAGTGAACTTGAACAAAATACTAGAAGCAAAAGTGCAAAACTTAGAATTATAGAAAAAAATTAAAAGGAGAGAAGAAAGTTGACTGATTTAGAAAAACAAGTATTGGCAAAACGAGAAGTTGAAGAAGCAGTCAATATTAGAAGGCGCGATAGAGTAGCTCCACCAGTTATTGAAGCGAACTTTTTTGGTACTGGGGATACAAGTGCTAAAACTATTTCTTCTCAGCTTAAAGATTTTGATAATAAATATAAACCAACAGATTTAACTGCAATGTTTAGTGATAGCATCACAAAGACTGAAACAAAAAAAGCAGAAAATGAAGTTAAAGAAACTTTTAGCACAGAGCCAAAAGTTGCACCTAAAGTTACTCGTGATCCATATGCGGCAGGAGACGATGAGTTTATTAATGTAACGCGTTTAGGAGCAATGCCACGCGAGGCAACTTATGAAGTGCCTGTTGAAACAACTGAATTTAATCAAAACAAGTTTGGCATAAAATTAAATTTGAAAGGTAAACTTGTTGTTATGGTTGCAAGTGTTGTATTTTTATGCTTATTGTTTTTAACAATTTTTAATGCATGTGTTATTGGAAACCTTAAGAGCGATATTAGCGACATTAATGCAAATATTACAACAGAAAGTGAACTTCTAAATTGGATTGATAAAGAATATAATAATATTACAGATGAGGACAAACTTCTTGACCGAGTTGAAGATGCGGGGTTTAAAGAAATTCCACCTGAAAATATTATTGAATTTGAACTCATCGAGGAGACAGCCAAGCAAGCGGCTAAAACCTCGACAAATTGGTTTGATGCGTTTTGCAATTTTATGGCTAGGCTCTTTGGAGCAAATTGAGAAATAAAATAAAACATAAAGTAAAATATAAATATGGTACTATGGTTTTACAAAAGAGGTTATTGGTAGTTATTCTATTAATAACCTTTATTTTTATAGCATTATTTGTTAAACTAACGGCAATTCAATTTATTGACGGAAGTTTTTTAACGGCAAAAGCCAGAGAGCAATGGATGAGAGACTTACCTCTTAAAGCTGAGCGAGGATTTTTGTTAGACAGAAATGGAGCAATGCTAGCTGAAAATGAGTTAGTATATGATGTTTATGTTAGAGCAAGTAATGTTGAAAACTCTAAAGCTTTGGCTCTTTTAATATCAAATGTTTTAGGCTTAGATTATTTAAAAGTTTTAGAAAAATGTGAAAATAGAAAGGTTGGCGAAAGTTTAATTAAATTAGGTGTAGATAGAGAGAAGGCTCTTGAATTAATTTCAAGCAATTTAAAAGGCGTTTATTTAAGTGAAAATTCTAAGCGTGTTTATCAAAATAACAGCATGCTTAGTCGAGTTTTAGGTTATACGCGTGTAGACGGTGTTGGCCAAACGGGCCTTGAATTATTCTATAATAAGTTGTTAAGTGGCACAGATGGCAAAGCATTAATGAGTGGCGATGCTAGTGGAAAAGAATTAGATGAATATCCTGAAATGTATATACCAAGTGTACCTGGTCTTGATTTAACTTTAACTTTTGATAAAACTATTCAAAATATATGTGAAAACATTTTACTTCAAGTTATGGAAGAGCAAAAGCCAAAAACTGCATCTGCAATAGTTATGGATGTGAACACAGGAGAGTTATTAGCCATGGCAACAACACCTGGTTTTAATTTAAATGAGCCTCCACGTGACGATATTAATGCTTTAAATGAATTAAGTAAAAATATTTTAATAACGGATGTTTATGAACCAGGTTCAACATTTAAATTACTAACTACTTCAGCAGCTCTTGAAGAAGGTTTAACAAATTTAGAAGACCGTTTTTATGATCCAGGCTTTAGAATAGTTGATGGTCAAAAAATTAAATGTTGGAAAACAATAGGGCACGGAAGTCAAACGCTTGTGGATGGGGTTTCTAATAGTTGTAATAGTGTATTCATGGATTTAGGGCTTCGACTAGGAAAAGAAAAACTTTACAAATATCTTAAAGATTTTGGAATAGGTACAAAAACTGGCATAGACTTTTTTGGAGAAAGTGCGGGTATTATGATGAAAGAAGCCAGTGTTAAAAATGTTGATTTAGCTCGCATAAGTTTTGGTCAGGCTGTTGCGGTAACCCCTCTGCAACTTGCAGTGTCAACAGCTGCCACTGTTAATGGTGGAAAAGTTTTAAAACCTCAATTTCTTAAAAAGGCAACAGATACAACAGGCAAAGTTGTTTATGAGTTTACGCCAACTATTACCAATAGTCCAATTTCTGCAAAAACTAGCGCAGATATTAGATATATGATGAAAAATGCTGTTGAGCATGCAAATGCAATTGCAAGCTATGTTCCAGGGTATACTTTGGGCGGAAAAACAGGAACGGCACAAAAATATGTTGATGGACATATAGCGCAAGGAAAATATGTATCTAGTTTTGTTGGCTTTGCACCTTATGAAAATCCACAATATTTATTATTACTGCTTGTGGATGAGCCAAGTGCTGGGGCATATTATGGAAGTGTAGTTGCTGCTCCGTATGCAAAAAATATTTTTCAAGAAATTTTTACTTATAAACAAATTCCTGCAAAAAATTTAGAGGAAGAATTAGAAAAAATTAAGCCTACAATTTTAATACCCGACCTTGTTGGTTCGTCTTTAACAACGGCGGTATCAGAACTTAAAAAACTTGGTCTTCAAGTTGAAATTCAAGGAGAAGGCGAATTTGTAAATGCTACTTACCCCGCTGCTAATGTTATGGTATATAATAATGCCGTAGTTGTTATAGATACATAAAATTTTCTTATAAAAGAGAAGTTAAATAACTTCTTTTTTTTATTCAAATCGTTTGACATAGTGAGGGGGGGGCTGACATACTGCTATCACTAGTGGTTTTTTCTATGGAATCTAGGTCAAA
>CAMUJQ010000053.1 GCA_947089305.1 uncultured Clostridia bacterium | reverse complement strand
TGCTGTAATGTTAAATGGATTTTCAATTGAAAGAGTTTGGTTAGGTTTAACACTAAAAGTTAAATCATAATTACCTGTTTTTAAATCTTTTTTATATTGAGCATAATTTTCTATAATAGGACTTTCAATTTCATCTTCAAGTAATTGTTTAACACCGCGAATATTATCATCAGCAACTTTTAAAAGACTTTTATATGTTGGTTGTGCAACATTAATTTTAACTTTAATGTCATTTGCTTTTTTAGTTATTTTTTGAAGCATTGTTTTAATATCTTCAATCGTTTTATTACAACTAGCTTTACTTAAACGTTTTGTTAATTCAAGTTTTTCTTCATCAGTTAATTTTTCCATAGGAACAACTTTAACACGATTAAATAATGCTTGCTTAATTTGATTTGCTTTACCCTCTTCTTTAATTTGATCTATTAAACTTTTTTGTGCTTCAATTTGATTGTTTGCAGTTTGAAAACCGTTTTTCCTTCTATTTGAACCAAGATTTGAAGTTAAGAATATCATTGTGTTATGTAAATCAACATCTACATATTCAATATTTTTATCTACAAAACTATTCTTTTTCTGAGCAGCAGTAAATTTGCCTTCATCTAAAATTCTATAAAAATAATTCATTAAAGAAAAATGCATTTGATCAAATTCATCAATTAAAATAATGCCTGGTTTTCCTTCCCATTCATCAACTTTTTGCTGAATAGGGTTTTTATCTCCATAACCCCATAAACCTGCGCCAGCACCAGTTAAGGTTGTTGCAGAGGTTTCTGAAATAAAGTCTCCACCTGATATAACACAAATTCTGCCATCATAGAATAAGTCTGCAATGGCTTTGGCTAACTCAGTTTTACCAATTCCGCTTTCACCTGCAAGCAAGAAAGAACCAAGAAGTCTTTTATTTTTTATACCACTTTTTTGTTTAAATATTGCCCTAGCAACAATGCTTTTAGCAGCTTTTTGACCAACAATTTTAGTGTCAAGCTTTTTTATAATTTCTGCAACTGAATTATAAGTTTTTTCTTTTGATTTAACAAGTTTCTCTTGTTTTAATGGTAAAACTTCAACTTCAATCATAGGCTCATTATCAACAATTGTAACTTCTTCATATAAATCCATTGTTGAATCCATAATATCTTCAAAATCACTTCGATTTTCAAATATCAATTTAAATTCATTTTCAAACTTTAATGTTATAATTTCATCAGAAAGTAAGGTTCTAATAAAACTTTCTTCAGTTAAATTATCACCAAAAATTTTCATTTCATCTAAATTTTCATTAAGTTTATTAGTAACAAAATCTTGATTTTTTAAAATCTGAATTTTCTTTTCATCAACTTGGATTTGTCTATTAATAACTTTTTTAAAAACTGAGTCATCAATAGGTTCAGGCATACTCTCAAAAAAGGCTTCTATTAAAAGTTGGCAAGCTTCAGATTTTTCATAAATATCTTTAATAATAGCTGCAGTTCCAGAATATTCACCTTTTTTTGCTTTTTCATAAATTTCATCTACAATTGCACTTTGCTTTTGTTCCATTATCTATTTCCTCTCTTTATAGGTCTTTCTTCTATATATAAATCATTATCATTGCCTTTTAGAACATACTCAGTGTTTTCTATATCGCTTGTTCCTTCAAGTAATGCTTGGTTGATTAAATATTCAAGTTCATTTGTTGCAGTATCTGTCATTTTACGTGCCTTATTAATGTTATTTGTTTTTAAAGCAATAAGTTTTATGGCACTTTCATGAAGTTTTATTTTTAATTCTGGAAATTTTCTTGATATTTCAGTTAAAGATTGATGGAATTTTTGTTTAGCAATTTTTAAATAACTTTCATCATTTAAATTATTAAAGGTATATATTTTATCAAATCTGCCAAAAAATTCATCAGACATTTCTTTACCAGCGGCAGCATTCTTTATAATTTCTAATTTGTCTATATTTTCATTTTGATTGTCACCAAAACCAAGTTTATTTATTTTTTTAGCAAGTTCGTTACTAGCTAAGTTACTTGTTGCAATAACTAGAACATTTTTAAAGTCGAACTGTTCAAGTGTTGTATTCTTTTTTCCAACAGGAAAATCAAAAGGTATACCATCTAAAACTGAAAGCAAAGAGTTTTGAGCTTTTGGATGCATTTTTTCAATTTCATCAAAAACAATTACACCTTGCTGTTTGTTGTCTCTTAATTTCATTAAGAAACTAACCAAAGCAGTTTCATCACCATATCCAACATAACTTGGTTCTGAACCAAATAATTTGTTTGCGGCAACCTCACTTGTATAAGTTGAACATGGAATAATTTTAATACTTTCAGTTATAGGGTTGTCATTATTTATACTATTAACTGGAAAAAATTCTTTTGCGATAGCTTTGGCAAGTTCAGTTTTTCCCACCCCACTAGGACCGCAAAATAATAATCTTGCAATAGGAGTTCTTTTGTCAATTAATTGTATGCCATTAACTTTGTTATATACAACTTTTGCAACTTCATCACAAATTTCATCTTGCCCAATAACAGACTCTTTTAAAACATTAGCAAGTTGTTCTCTAGGAATAACTGTTTTTCGTTTTTGAGCAACTATTGAAGCAAGTGTTGTTTTTTTAGGTTCTGCACTCACAGACTGTTTAATTGTTGGTGCGATGTTTTCATTTAAATTAATACTTATATATTCTCTTCCTTGAAGGGCTTGAATAATACTATTAAAAAATGGACTTTTAAGTACGGGTGCTTTTTCAAAATTATATTTTCTTTTTTTCAATTCTACTTCCATTAAAGCTAATATTTTTTCATCATCAAAACCTTCTACTTTGGAAAAGTCCTTAATTAATGTATGAAATTTAGTAGTAGTTGCTCTATTCTTTAAAAGATTGAGTAAAAAATCTGATGTATCAAGAATGTCTAAAGCAGGTGAATCTGGTTCACTAAATAATTCACAAAAATCAACTATTGTTCCAAATTCAGCTCCAAGACTATATTTATACATAGCTGTTTCATATTCTTTATTGTGGCGCTCAAGTAAAAACTCTTGAAAATTGTCAAAAGCTGTTGGTGAAATATATTTATTCATAAAATCAATTAAAAAATTTCTTGAAGCGTCAGAATGAGCGCAAAGTTCAAAAATAATGTTATTAAATGTTAAATTTATGCCTTTATCAAGTAAAAATTGAAAAAATTCAAAATCAACTCTCGTCATTTTTTACCACCTTTTGAAAATATTATACCTTATTAGATTATAAATTTCAATAGGTTTTAAAAATTTTTTTGTTTTTAAAAAAAATTGAGTATATACTCAATTTTTACTTTTTAAAGAATATTACGGCAACAGCTCCTGGACCCGCGTGAGTGCCAACAACACTTCCTATTTCATTTATGCCTCCGGAAGTATATGTAAATTCTTGTTTTAAGGATTCTTCAAATTCTTGTGCTTCAACTGGGTCATTGGTATGTGCAATGTAAATAGGATAATTTTCATCAAAACCATCAGCTTTTAATAATTCAATTAATTTCATTTTTGCTTTTTTAAAGCCAATGCATTTATGATTAGAAAATATTTTTCCATCGCTCAACTCAATAATTGGTTTTATATTGAGCATAGTTCCAACAACAGCTGCAACACCTGATAATCTTCCACCTTCTTTTAAATATTTTAAAGTTGCAACTGCGGCATATAATTTAACTTTATCTTTTAATTTTAGAATCTCATCAGCAATTTGTTTTCCATTCATACCTTTATCGCGCATTTTTAAGGCTTCTAAAATTAAAGCTTTTTGAGCAATAGTTACTGTTAAATGATTTACAACATATATCTTATTATAACCAACTTCAGTTTGTGCCATAAGGGCAGCTTCATAAGTGCTAGATAAAAAACGTGATATAACTAAAACCACCAACTCATCATTATTTTCTTGAGCTTGTCTAAAAACTTCGCTAAATCTATATTGATTAATTAAAGCTGTTTTTGGTAAAATCTTACTTGTTGTAAGTTTTTCATAAAACTCCTTATTTGAAATTGTTTCACCAGCTACATATTCTTCGTCACCAAAAGTAATATCATTTGGCATTAAAATAATACCATTTTTTTCGCAAAAGTCTTTATCAAGTTCAGCTGAACTATCTACAACAAATTTTATAGACATTTAAATTTCTCCCTTTAAATAATAATTTTCGATAATGCGAAGAGCATTAAGTAAAATTTCTTGTTCCTCTTTAGTTGTGTTTTGTAAGGCATCATAAGCAAGTTTTTCATGATAAGCCTTATGCTTTTTATAAATTTTAAAGCCTTGTTCAGTTAGTGTTAACCTAACAACACGTTTATCTACATCTGCTTTTTTAATTCTTTCAATATAACCTTTTTTTTCTAAAACGTTTGTTGTTGTGGTTAAAGTTCCAAGTGTGATATTAAGTTCTTTTGCAATCTCGCTAGAAGTATTATTACCTACTTTTTCTTTGTCACCAATTACCTCAATTAAATGAACTTCTTTTATTGTTAATTTATTATCACTAATTCGTTCAATTGATTTTTCTTCATTGTTAAGTAAGTAATTAAAACTTTTAACTAAAAAATTATTTAACTCTTCCCTTTTATTATCCATAGAGTTTATTCTAACATTAAAATAGCAGGCCGTCAAACAATTTTGATTATCAAACTATTTTTTATTATATGCAAAGTGAATAAAAATTATTTTGTTGCTTATAATAAATATATGGATAGTTTAAAAGAATTTTTAGTTGAATTATACAAAGGTGCAAAAATGGGCGTTGAAAGTATTAATACTTTGATGCCAAAATGTCAAGATAAAGAATTAAAAAACGAATTAAAACGTCAAAAAAAAGAATATGAAGCCATTTGCCTTGAGGTAAATGATTTTATGGACGAACAAAATATTGAACCTAAAAACCCACCTATTATGGCACAAGCAGGTTCATGGTTAAATATTCAAATGTCTACCCTATTTGATAAATCTACTTCAAATATTGCTGAAAAACTTATGATTGGCAATTTAATGGGTGTTATTGGAATAACAAAAATTTTGAATAGATTTGATGAAGAAATTAGTAGCGAATATTTAAAATATTCAGAAAGATTTATAGATGCTTGTGAAGCTAATATTAAAAATCTTAAAGCATTTCTAGAATAATAACTTTAGAACAATAACTAATACGCTATTCTTGTTTGCTTTAACAATGTAAAGTCAAGTTAGAAGTGTCAAAATACTTTATAATAGTTTAGATAATTTATTTTAAAATATAATGAAATAGAGCAATTAAAAAATCACGCGAGTTATACGCGTGTTTTTTTAACATAATTTTTATTAAAACATATATTAAATATATATATTGCTAAGGGAGAACAAATATGCATAAACAAATAAGAATTATATGTTTTAAGTTGCCAAAATGCCTATCTATTATTTTGAGACCATTTTTAAAGAGAGTTATAGATTAATTACATAATTTATTTATTAACTTTTTTAATAAATTCGCTAGCGGTGTTGTTTTTTATTAAATTATAAATTCCAGCACCCATAGATAAGGTTGTTGCACCCGCTGCAATAACTTCTTTGTAATTGCTTTCATTAATACCACCATCTACATAAATTTCAGTTATATTATTACAGTTTTGTTTAATTTCTATTACTTTATTTAATGCGCTTGGGTTAAGTTCTTGCCCGCTTTTACCTGTTTGAACAGTCATAATTAAAACGGCGGAGGTTTTATTAATTAAATTTAAAAGTTCTTTAGTTAATTCTGTATTTAAGTCGATTGCTAAGCCAATTTTTGTTAGAGGTGTTGCAAGTGATAATAATTTTTCCACTTGTTTTAAATTTTTAGTGCCTTCATATTGAAAAAATAAAACGCGCGGAGCAATTTTTAAATATTGCTTAATAAATTTTTTGGGATTAACTGCCATAATGTGAACACTAAAATTTGCATCTTTAAACTTGTTTCGCGCAAGTTTAGCTTGTTTAATGTTCATTGCTTTATTTGTGGCATAAATGCCATCTATAACATCAAAATGAATTTCATCCACATTTTGATTTAATGCGCTTTCAATAAAATTTAATAAATTAGCGCTGATATTTAAATCGCTATGTAAAGTTGTTGGTGCAATTCTAACTTTTTGCATTGTTGCCTCCTTTTCTTATTTTATAGCTAAAATTTTTAATTTTATTTTCAAGTTCTTTGTAACGTTTAAATCTATCTGTGGCATGTGTGTTATAGTAGCAGCCAAGTTCACCACTATGAGTGCAACTTTTAAATTTACAATTTTTAGCAGATATTTCAAAATATAGATTTTTTAAACTATCAACATCTAAATTTAAATAATTTACATTAAAGTTAGAAAAGCCTGCAGTGTCTATAACAATTTCATTATTTTTTGTAATATGAAAAAAACTTTCTTTTGTGGTGTGAGTGCCGCGTTCAATTTTACTTAAATCGCCCACTTTTAAATTTAAACCAAATAAAGCATTAATTAAACTTGATTTTCCTACTCCACTTTGTCCGCCAAAAGCAGTAACATTTGTTAACATTTTTTTAAGTGTTTTTAAATTTTCATCCGTTTTAGCTGAAACACAAATACAATCGCAAATATTGCTAAACTCTTCTTTTATTTGATTTACAAAATCGTTGCACTCTAAATCAATTTTATTAATTACTAGAATTGGATTAATATTTTGTTTTATTGCTTCTCCAATCATTAAATCTACAACAAAAAGGTCGGGTTTTGGGATGGGAGCAATAACAATAATTAAGTTATCAATATTGGCGCAATCTGGGCGAATCAATTTATTTTTTCGTGGTAAAATTTTTACAATTTGATTATTTTCAATTTCACAATAATCCCCCACACAGATTTTT
>CAMUJQ010000052.1 GCA_947089305.1 uncultured Clostridia bacterium | reverse complement strand
CAGAAAATATAACACTAACAAGCGCAGACTCATATGTAGTATTTAAATATACCTTTACAAATGAAATGGAAAAAGCATACTATGCAGAATTAAATTACACAGACTTAAATGATGACGATAAAAATATAACAACAACATATTCAACTGATGGAGAAACCTATGTAGAGTCACAAGATACTGTAACGATACCAGCTAGCGAAACTAGTACAGATGAAACAGCAAGTTATTATATAAAGGTAGCCGTAGCCAATAAAGCAAAAGACGCAACTTTTACAGGAAGTTTTAGTTGGGAACTAGATGCTATTGCTCCAGTTGAAGTTGAAGTATATAATTATGGAAAAGCAGTATCAGTTTCAAAACTGGTCAATGTAGATGAAAATGTTACCACAATAAAAATTCCGTCAAAAGTTCTAATTGACGGCGAGTATCTACCAGTTACATCTTTAGGTAAAAATGATTTTATTCCAAATCCATTGTTTAACAATTTTCCTAATCTTACAAATATTATTTTACCTAAGTCTATTAGAACGATAGGACATACAGCATTTGCATATAGTACAAAAATAAAAAAAATAGTAATACCTTATGATGGAGAAAAATTATATGTTGGAGTTGGCGCATTTGATGGATGTACAAGTTTAGAAACAATAGAATTTTATTGTAAAAATATAGAATTTACTGAAGCTAACAACGGCAGTTATTGTTCTTTTGCTTTTAGTGATTGTACATCTCTATCAGAAATTATTTATAATAATTCTGGTGTTGAAATTCCGGAAAATGAAATAATGAGTGCAGGTGATTTAGACTATTTTGGGCTTCCTTCAACACAAGAAGTTAAAATTACAAGAAAATAAAAAATGGCGTTTGCTATTTTTTTATAATATTTTTCACAAAAAAAATGCCTTTAAAATACACTAAATTATGGAAATAATAAAAGGAGGTGAAAAATTTGAAAAAATTTATTTCTATAATTGGATTATGCTTATGTCTTGTACTTGGAATAACTATGTTTGCTGGCTGTAAAGATAAAAATAGCAACACAATTCGCATTAATGAAGTTACTCACAGTGTGTTCTATGCTCCACTTTACATTGCAATTAACAAAGGTTATTTTGCTGAAGAAGGCTTAAAGATTGAAATCACTAATGGAGGGGGAAGTAATGTAAGCATGAACGCACTAATCGCAGGTTCTGCTGATATTATTCTCGCTGGCCCCGAAACTGCTGTATACGTAAATGCAGGTGGGGCGCAAGAAACTCCTGTTGTATTTGGACAATTAACTCAAAAAGACGGAAGTTTTTTAATTGGAAGAAATGCTGAACCAAACTTTAAATTAACTGATTTAATTGATAAAGAGGTTATTACTGGACGTCCTGGTGGTATGCCTGCTATGACATTTGAATACATTCTAAAGGAAGCAGGGCTTAAATTAAGTTATGATAAAAAAGAAGCTGGAACAGTTACAATTAACACTAAGGTAGATTTTAATAACATTGGGGCTGCTTTTGAAAAAACTGCAGATTATTGCACAATGTTTGAGCCACTTGCAAGTAACTATGAATCATCTGGTAAAGGCGTTGTTATAAATAGTATGGGAACTCTTAGTGGAGAAATTCCTTATACAGCATTTATGACTAAGCAAAAATATTTTGACAAAAATCAAGATAAGTTAGAAAAATTTCTTCGTGCTGTTAAAAAAGGCTATGAATTTGCAATGAATGCAACACCTGATGAAGTTGCTAAGGCATTAGAGAAGAGCTTCACTGGAATTAGTTTAGATGAACTTAAAACAAGTGTAATAAGCTATAAAGGCATAAATGCATGGTGTGCAACTCCTAGCATGAAAGAAACTGACTATAATCGTTTAATTAGCGTTATTAAATCTAGCGGTACTTTAACAAAAGATGTGGCATTTAGCGCTGTTGTAAATAATTCTATTGCTGATAAAATTAAATAACTTGATATTTAATGCTTGACAAAGTTTCCTAAAGTGTTTAAGATATTATTATCTAAATAAAAAACGCTATTAGAGTAAACTTAAGTAGATTAAAAAACACTTCAATTAGAGATTGCTTCTCATGGGCTGAAAAGAAGCAAAGTTAAATTTTAATTCGAAATTCACTTACTCGATGTTTGAGTAAATTGTTGTTATTTAATGGAACTAAATTAATTTATGCTAAGACAGTTTTACTACGGAAAAAACCGTAAAAATTATAATAAGACATTTATGCAACTTGTGTGAGTGTGAAATTGGGTGGTACCACGCGAATTTAAGCGTCCTAATATATTAGGGCGCTTTTTTATTTCTAATAGCAAAAAGGAGAAAATTATGTATTTAGAAGATATTAAAAAAGAGGCAATAAAGGAAGTTAATGAAGTTAAATCAGTTAGTGAAATTAACGCTTTGAAAGTTAAGTATTTTGGCAAGGCTGGTTTAATTACAGAAGAACTTAAAAATTTAAGAAATGTTCCTAACGACCAAAAAGCCGCACGTGGAGCAGAAATAAATGCAGTTAAAAAGGAAATTGAAGAATTAGTTAATGAAGTTGAGAAAACTTTAAAAACTCGTGAATTAGAAGACAAACTTATGAATGAACAAATTGATGTTACACTTGATATTAATCCTAGTCATATTGGTTCACTTCACCCATTAAGTATTGAAATTAATAAAATAAGTAACATTTTAGTTAACTTAGGTTTTACTCAAGTTGATGGACCCGAAGTTGAGTTAGATAAATATAACTTTGAAATGCTTAATGTTCCTAGCGACCATCCAGCGCGTGATATGCAAGATACTTTTTATATCACAGACAACATATTACTAAGATCGCAAACTTCTAACACGCAAGCGCGTGCAATGCTTAATTTAAAACCTCCATTTAAGGTTTTCAGCCCAGGTAGAGTATTTAGAAACGATTTAGACGCAACTCATATTCCTGCGTTCTATCAAATAGAGGGAATGTATGTTGAAGAAAATGTTTCTATGGCAGATCTTAAAAATGTTTTACTTCAAATCTGCAAAGCAGTTTTTGGTAACGATACTAAAATTAGATTTAGGTCTAGTTACTTTCCATTTACAGAACCAAGCGTTGAAGTTGATATAAGTTGTCCATATTGTTCCGCAAAAGGTTGCAACCTTTGTAAAAATACAAAATGGATTGAAATTTTAGGCGCAGGCATGGTGCATCCAAATGTGCTTGAAGCAGGTGGAATAGATTCAACAAAATATACAGGTTATGCTTTTGGTTTTGGCCTTGACCGCGTTGCAATGCTTGATCAAAAAGTTAATGACATGCGACACTTTGTAGATAATAACATTAAGTTTTTAAAGCAATTTAAATAATTTTTAATAAGCATATAGTGGCTTATAAAAAAAGAACGCAAGTTAAAGTTCTTGATTTAAAATTAAAAGGAAAAATTAAAATGAAAGTTTTATATAGTTGGTTAAATGATTTTGTAGATTTAAGTGATGTGTCTCCAATAGAAGTTGCTGATGCATTAACCAAGGTTGGAATGGAAGTTGAAGAAATTATTGATATGGCAAAAGGCTTAGATAAAGTTATTGTTGCTAAAATTTTAAAAATTGAAAAACATCCTAATGCTGATAAGCTTGTTGTTTGTCAAGTTGACATTGGTGGCGGAAAAACCGTTCAAATTGTAACTGGAGCTAAAAATATGAAAGAGGGCGACACTGTGCCTCTTGCATTAAATGGAGCAAACTTACCTAATGGTCAAACAATTCTAAGTGGAGAAATTCGTGGAGAGAAAAGCGAAGGGATGTTTTGTGGTGGCGATGAAATTGGCGTTACTGAAGATATGTATAAAGGTGCAGGTGAATATGGTTTATTAATTTTAAAAAATGGCGAAAAAATTGGTTTGCCAATAGCCGAGGCTTTAGGATTAAACGATGTAATTTTTGATGTGAATGTTTTACCAAATCGTCCAGATGCAAACTCAACAATGGTAATTGCTTTAGAAATTGCCGCTGCTTTAAATAAAAAATTTAAAGCGCCTAATTTATCTTATAAAGCAGTTAAAGGCGAAAGTCCAATTAGCGTTGAAGTTAAAAATTTTAATGAATGCTTGCGTTATATGGGTTGTTATGTGAAAAATGTTAAAAATACAGAAAGTCCGGCTTGGCTTAAGCGTCGTTTAACTCTTGTTGGACATACACCATATAGTTTGTTTGTTGATATTACAAACTATGTGCTTCATGAAGTTGGTCAACCTATGCATGTTTTTGATAGCGACAGAATTTATGGCGGAAAAATTGTTGTTAGAAATGCTGATAATGAAATGCTTAAAACTCTTGACGGCAAAGATAGATTAATTAAAAATGAACTTTGCATTTGTGATAAAAATAAACCTTTAGTTATAGCTGGAATTATGGGCGGGGTAGAAAGTGGAACTTACACAACTACTCAAAATGTTTTTTTAGAAAGTGCAGTTTTCGATTATGCTACAATTAGACGCAATAGCAGAAAAATAGGTTTAACAAGTGATAGCTCGCTAAGAAATTCTAAGGGTGTTTATTTTGATAGCGCAGAAGTTGGATTAAAACGTGCATTAAGTTTAATTAGCGAACTTGGGGTAGGAGAAATCGTTGATGACATTAAGGATGTATATAAGATTAAACCTCAAAACAAAACTATTGAAGTTAGTGTAGAAAGAATAAATAAAATTTTAGCATTAAATGTAAGTGGCGAACAATGCGAAAAGATTTTAAATAATTTACAATTTAAAACAACTCTTAAAGGTAATAAATTAATTACCACTGCACCTAGTTTTAGAACTGATGTAGAGAGAGATTGTGACATTATTGAAGAAATTGGTAGAAGTGTTGGATTTGATAATGTTAAAGTTGAAGATACTAGTTACAACAAAACTAATTTTAAAGGTGGATTAACGGCAGAACAAGTTAATATTAATAAAATAAAAAATATGCTTGTAAATTTAGGAACTAATGAAATTATTTCTTATCAATTTAGCGGACCAGAAATTATTGAAAATGCTCGTATGTCTTCAGCTAAAAATATTAAATTATTAAATCCGCTTGGACAAGAATATAGTTTGTTGCGCGAAAAATTGCTTCCAAACGACCTAAATATTTTAAGTAAAAATTATAAACTAGGAAATAAAAGTTTAAGTTTATTTGAAATTGCAAGAACATTTGAAACACTTAGTTTACCACTTAAGGAACTTCCAAACGAAAAAACACATTTGTGTATTATGCAAGTTGGTGGTGAATATAGTTATTTTTCTTTAAAACATTTATTAGACCTTGTTGGAGAAGCGTTTAGAGTTAATTTTGACTATAGAAGAACAACTCTAAATAAAACTTTCCATACAGGTAGGGCAGCAGAAGTTTGTTTATATAATCGCCCTATTGGCGTTATAGGAGAACTTCATCCAATAGTCTTAGAAAATATTGAAGTGGGTGAGCGCGTTTATGCTCTTGAAATAGATTTAACTGAACTACTTAAACGTAATATTGTTTATAAGCAAAGTGGAAATATTTCTAAACTTCAAACATTAAATCGTGATTTAGCGCTTGTTGTTAATAAAAACGTTGAAGCTGCAAAAATAATAAATTGTATTAAGGCTTGCGATAAAGTTTACATTGAAGATGCAATTATATTTGACATCTATGAGGGAGAGCAAGTTGAAAGTGGCAAAAAAAGCGTTGCTGTTAAATTTTACATAAAGCAAACGGATAAAAACTTAACGGACACTGAAATTAACGAAATTATGAATAAAGTAATAGGAAACTGCAATAAATTTTTAGGGGCAGAACTTAGATAAAAAAACTATGCCGAGTTTGGCATAGTTTTTTAATGCTTATTTTTTTATTGTTGAATTATTATCTACTTGGCTTATGTTGTTTATATAATTATTTAAATCATTGCAAGAGTAAATGTTTAAATTTTTTGGTGGAGTAGAAAACATAAAATCTAAATTAAACTTCTCTTGCATGGGAGTAACAATTTTTGATTGCAAAAATTGGTCTTGTTCGGGTTTATCTACAAATGTAACTGCGCTACTATTGTTCTTATGAACCATTAAGTCAGTTATAAAGTTTTTAGAATTATCATATATAATTGCACTATTACTTGCATTAATTACATCAGGAAGTGCAGCTATACATTTGTTATATCTACTAATAATTTTGTCAACGGGAACGGGATGTCCACCTTGTTTAACACGTTCACTAACACGAGAAACATTTATAGCACTATCACGAGTTAAAACGTAAACTGTAATTATGTCGGCACCTTGTTCTTTTGCTTGTTGTAAAAACTTTAACTTATTGTGATCACTTGTAATATCTGAAAGAACAGTTTCAAACATAAAATCTTGATTTTGTTGTAAGTAAAAGTTACGCATTTCATCCGCAAATATTGCGGCTTGCAAATTTCTTAAATTAATATCGTCTATATCTGAAAAACAAGTTTTTGCATAAATATCAGCATTTACAAATGGAAGCTTATTCAAAGAATTTATTGTTTTAAACTTATCAACAGTTGTGCTTTTTCCACTGCCGTTTGGACCAGCAAAACAATATATTTTCATTATTTTGCTCCTTTTCTAAATCTTTCTTTAACTTTTGCAAGAATTTCTTCGTTTACAGCGAGTTTGGCATTTTCCATTAAAGATGTTTCAACTTCATTTGCGGGTTTTATTGGTGCGTTTGCAATTTCTTGCAGTTTTAAATATTTACAAATTTTTTCTACTTCTTCTTTATGTTCAAGTAATCCTTTATGGATTGCGTCAGTTAAATTTGTTGCACCTTGTTTTATTCCTATATCAATCATTTGTGTGTATGCTTCACTTAAGGTTAAGTGTTTTAATCGTGCAATATTTTCAATAAAATATGCAACTTTTTCACTCTGTCATCATAACTGATACAAACTTATTACT
>CAMUJQ010000051.1 GCA_947089305.1 uncultured Clostridia bacterium | reverse complement strand
GAAATGTATATTTTGATCTTATTGATTATGTTACTTCTACTGAAGATGAATATAAAAATGCAAAAGAAAATCAAAGTAAAAACATATTAGCAATTGACCTTTCAACTGAAACTTTTGATAACGTTGGAGCGCTTGTTGAAGGTGAACATAGTTTATATACTACAGCTCATTTTACTTTAGATGAAAATCATAGTGAATATGCTAAGCTTGGTGTATATAAAGATAGCCCAGTTGGTCATAGTTCAAATGAATTAACAAGTATTTTAATGTTATCAAATACTCATGAAGGAATTTCAAGTGCAACTAGCAATAAAAATTTCAGTGTAGAATCTGATAAATATTATAAACTAAGCGTATTTGCAAAAATCACAGGCATTACAAGTGATGCAACTGATGATGAATATAGTGCATTTATTGGTTTAAAGAACTATGAAGCAGAGGCAAATAGATTCATTAATCTTAAAGATACTAAAGACGTAAACAATTCAAATGTATTTAAAAAGTTTGAATTTATAATTCATCCACAAGAAAGTGAAGTTTTAAATGTTGTTCTTGGCTTAGGTTCAGTTAAAGGCGAATTTAAAACAAATGTTGCAGGTTCAATTTATGTAGATAAAATTACACTTGAAACAATTTCTGATAAAGATTTTGAAAACTATAATGTAAATGCACTTGAAGAAAATATTGTTGGAATTAAAATTGGTCAAATTAATGAAAGTAATAATGACAATGACAGCAACAATAAAAATAATTTTCAATTTTTCTGGTGGTACTTCTCTTCTATTGTTTTAGGTTTAACTATAATAATTGTTCTTGTTACACTTGCAGTTAAAAAATTTGATTGGAAAAAAATGTTCCACAAAGACCCACAAGTTTTGGCTGAATACGACACACGCAGAATAGAAAATGAACAAAAAGCTTTGGCTAAAAAAGAATTAAGAGCAAGAAAACGCGCTGCTAAAAAAAATCAAAATAAAAAACTAGGTAAATAACCTAGTTTTTTTATCTTAATTTTATAATTCCACTAAAAGCTTTTATATCTAAACTTGCCCTGCCAACAAGTACGCCATCTATAAATGAACTCTGTAAAAATTCTTTACCATTCTTAGCATCTATAGAACCACCATATAAAACTTGTACCTTTCCATAAAATAAGCTTTTAATAAAATTTATATTTTTTTCTACCTCGTCTAATTTGGCCGGATTTTTACTCCCTATTGCATAAAACGGTTCATAAGCAATAATAAGTCTATCATTTGATTTTAAGCCTCTAAGTTGTTTTTTTAGCGCTTTATTTGAATTATTATTGTTATAATCTTCAATTGTATCTCCCACACACAATAAAACTGATGCGCCAAATTTTAAAAGCTTTTTAACTTTTTTTAAAATTAAACTATTTGTTTCGCCTTTATTCCTAAAATCAAAATGCCCTATCAAAAAATTTTTTCCAAATACTGAACAGTCTATTTCTTTCAAATCTATATTATTTGAATAAATAGCAAGCGGTTTAAAACTATTTGTATCGATATTTTTATAAATATCTTTTGTAACACAAAAACCAATATTTGTTTCATTTAAAAAAGACGCTGTATATTGATCTAGCAGCGTCTTAGTTTGGTTTAAATCTAATTTATTTTTAAAATTGCCAACAATTAATTTCAATTCAATTAATCCTCTTTTTTAACATCATTAATTACTTCAATTCCAGGTAAAGTGCCACTTTCTAAAAGTTGCATGCTTGCTCCACCTCCAGTTGAGATATGTGTAACTTTATCTTTATAACCAAATTTAATAATTGCAGCAGCGCTGTCTCCTCCACCTATAATAGTTGTAGCTTTAGATTTAGCAATAGCTTTAGCAACCTGTTTTGTTCCAAACTCATAATTTTCCCATTCACTTACGCCAAGTGTTCCATTCCAAATAATTGTTTTGGCACTTTTAAGTGCACGTTTGAACACTTTAACACTTTTCTTACCAATATCAAGCCCTTGATAATTTGAAGCAATGTTAAAACTTTCAAATTCTTTACGTTTAGCATCTTTGCTAAATTCAGTTCCACAACCATTATCAATTGGAAGTAAAAAGTTTACATTTTTTAATTTTGCTTTATCCATCAATTCTTTTGCAAGTTCAATTTTAGTATCATCTACAATACTTTTTCCAACGTTTCCACCAAGCGCTTTAATAAATGTATAAGCCATACCACCACCTACAATTAAAGTATCAACTTTATCAAGTAGGCTATCAATAACTTTAATTTTATCACTTATTTTACTTCCACCAGTAATTGCAACAAATGGTCTATCAGGATTATTAATTGCTCCTAAAATAGCATTAATTTCTTTTCCCATTAAAAAACCTACAGCATTAGGTAAAAGTTTTGCAACTCCATATGTGCTTGCATGTTTACGATGCGCTGTTCCGAATGCATCATTAACATACACATCAGCAAGAGCTGCAAGTTTTTTGCAAAAAGTTTCATCATTAGCTTCTTCTCCTGCTTCAAATCTAAGATTTTCTAACATTAAAATTTCGCCACTTTTCAATGCTTTAGCTTTAGCCACACTGTCCTTGCCTACTACGTCGCTTGATAATTTAACTTCTTTATTAAGTAGTTCACCTAAACGAACAGCAGCAGGTTTCAAACTATACTTTGCTTCTTTAGCTTTAGGGCGACCTAAATGACTGCAAATAATTAATTTTGCATCTTGTTCTAAAATGTATTTTATTGTTGGAAGTTCTTCCACAATTCTATTGTCGTCATTAATATTTTGATTATCATCTAGTGGCACATTAAAATCTACTCTAAGTAGAACTTTTTTATTTTTTAAATCAATATCTTTAATTGTTGCTTTCATATAATTTCCCCTTATTTGATATTAATTCATTTTACCAATTTAATTAAAATTTAGCAACAATTTTAAACCCCTAAACGAATAATTTATGTCTTTTTTGACTTATTTTTTAGTTTTCATTAAAATTTGAATATATGGACTTATGTAAATATTTAAAATAAGTTGGCATGCGTTTTGACCCTAATTTATTTAAATATATGACACTTGCATTTTTTTTATTTTCAACTTGTTTTTTTTTGCCAAAAACCTCAACTTTGTTTTTTGATGCAATAATTGAAGCAAGATTAAATTCTTGTAAAAAATATCTAGCTAAATTTGTGTTAGTTACACTAGAATTGTCAATCCCATTAATAATTAAATCACACTTATAATCAAGTGCCAGTTGAATAAATTCTGCAACTTTAGAATTATTTCCAACTAAAACACAAATTCTATGATTATCAATTTCATAAACATTAATACTTGTCACTTTTGAAGTATCATAAATATCAATTTCTTCACATATTCCAAGTAACTTTCCTTCACTTATAACCAACCCTGCATTTGTAACTTTATCTAATTCCTTAGATAATAATACTTTGCAAAAAACTATAATTGTAACCCCTATTGTTTTAGATAAATAACATAAACTTGTTAAATCATTCGACAAGCCTTCAAGCTCATTATCAATATTAATAAAAGGTATACAATCGGGCGCAAAAATAATTATGTCTGTTTTCTTAGCATCTAAATAATTATTTAATAAAAATTGTGTGAAGTTTTTTCTTCTTATGTAAAGTATTTTCATAATGCAGTATATGTTATAAAATTTTTATTGTTTAAAAATATTATGGCATTAATTTATTAATTTTAAAATATATTTTTAATATGATAATTGCAAGAAAAGTTACAGATAAAAAAGAGGATTCATTAAAAAATATTTCTAAAAAAGAGAAAAAACAAAAAAAGATTTTTAAAATAAAAAATCCTCAAAAATATTCATTAATTATTAATTTAACAACCTTAATTTTTATGACCTTACTTTCCTCATTTTTTATATATTTAAATAACTACAATTTAGTTTATCCTAACTTTATGCCAAAAAATTTATGGTTTTACATTACACTATTTTTAAATTTAATTTTTATGCTATGTTTTATATTGCAGTGTTACAAAAGTTTTAATTTAGATTTGAACTTTTTGTTATGTATTATGTATTTAATCACTTTATTATTAAATATGTTTATATTTGCACTTACAAATGTGTATGTAGTTTTAATTTTAGGACTTAGTCTTTTTACCTGTTCACAATCAATTTATACAACTTATAATAAGTTAGCAAATAAATCAACTTCTCCATATTTATTTAGCCATATAATTAACATATATTTATCAATACTGGCAATATTTATATTCTTAGTAAATTAAAAAAGGCCTGTAATTTACAGACCTTTATTTTATTTAATTACTAGCATTTTTTGCCACAACCAAAGAATAACATAAGTAATAATAATGTGCAAATGTCCATTCCACAGCCACAGTTGTTATTATTATCGCAACCGCAACCACAACCACAATTTCCTATGATGCTAAGTAATATGATTAACCATAAAACATCACAACTAGAATTGCAGCATTTTGGCTCACAGCAATTGTTTCCGCCAAAAAAGTTCATCACTGTTTCTCCTTTTGTAAATTTTGAGTCAATTTTTATGTAAAAGTTTTTCTTTTGTTCTTTAATTATTTCCTCCCTATACTACATAATATGACCTTTTATAAATTGTGTTACAAAAAAGTCGCAAAATTTTGCGACTTAAATGTTTTCTGCAATTTTGGTTTTTAATAAATCTAAATTAATTTTCTTTAATGCTGATATTTCCACTACGTTGTTAGCTGATTGTTTAATAGCTTCAACTTGCTCTTTATTTATAACTTGGTCACATTTGTTTAAAACTATAATTTGTTTAGAATTAGTTGCGTTTATTTCATCTAAAACATTTAAAACAACATCATATTCTTTTTTAGCATTTTTACTTGTTGCATCTACTACAATTAGCAACACATCGCAATTTACAGCCTCTTTTAAAGTGCTTTTAAATGCCTCTATAAATTCATGTGGAAGTTTGTTCACAAAGCCAACTGTATCACTTAAAATAAACTGTTTATCTTGGCTTATGTAAACCCTTCTACTTGTTGTATCAAGTGTTGCAAACAACATATTCTTCGCAAAAACATCTGCTTTTGTTATTGCATTAAATAATGTGGATTTTCCTGCATTTGTATATCCAACTAATGCAACAGTTTTTACACTGCTTTTTTGACGTTTTTCTAAAGAGACATCTTTTTGTTTTTCAACAGCTTTCAACTCTTTTTCAAGTTTAAAAATTCTATCTTTAATTTTACGCCTATCAAGTTCAAGTTTTGTTTCCCCCGGCCCACGCATACCAACACTGCTTTTATATTTTCCAAGCATTGTTTCACTATGAGTTAAACGAGTTGACATATATTTCAATTCAGCAATTTCAGTTTGTAATTTACCTTCTGCCGTTTTTGCTCGAGAAGCAAATATATCTAAAATTACCATACTACGCGTTAATACTTGCACACCTGTTGCATCTTCAATGTTTTTTATTTTACTGCCAGATAAATCATTTTCAAAAACAACGGCATCAGCATTTGTTTCTTTTACTAAATTAACTAACTCTTGTAACTTTCCTTCACCAATAAGAGTTGCTGGATTAATTTCATTTATATTTTGTGTTAATCTACCCACTTCATTAATTTTACATGCACCACAAAGTAAACTAAGTTCATCTAAATCGCGATTAACATCGTTAGACTCGCCTTTTACATTTGCATAAACCAAAACAGCTTTTACTAAATCTTCTTTCATAAGTACCCCTTTTAAAAGGCATAAATTTAAATTTGTGTAAACACTTTATGCCCACAATTTAAGTTCGGCTTTTACTAAGTCAAAAGTGTTTTGATATTTACTTTGTTCTTCAAATCTAAAAATTACACTTAACATTTCACTAAGTCTAACAGCTGCAACCCCTTTATTTAAACCCGTTTCTTTGTTAAAGTAATCTAAAAGCTCTTGATATTTATCTTTAATTAAAGTTTTTTGAGCACTAGAAAAATTTACTTTTTTATCTAACCCATAAACTGCAAAACAAAACTTTTCATTTGCCTCTTGAACTTCAAGATTATTAAAAGCAAACTCAATTGCATTATCTTTTTGTTTTGTATTATTTAAAGCTTCCACATAGTTTTGATAAATTCTATTTGCTTCATTTTGTAGATAAATATTACTTGGATGTAATTCGTTTAAATAAATAACAAAATCACTTAAATATTCGTTATCAATCAATTTTTTTGCATATCTTTTTGTGTACTCATAATTTTTTGCTTGCACCGCTTGATTAAACATTGTAAATTGGTCATTAATGTCACTACTTGCTTTATAATAAATGTGACTACAATCAAGGCTTAGTTCTTTCATTCCTAAGTTAGCGTAGAATTTAGACATATTTAAAGGCATAGAAACACTAAGTATTCCTAAAATACTAAATGCTAAGCACAAAAACATAAGTGCTGATATAAAAATTGTTTTAACGACTAAATTCTTCACTTCACTAAACCTCACATAAATTTAGTCTAATTATACACCATTTAAACTTTTCTAGCAAGTACTATTTTGCTTTTTGGGTCAATTGCTACTGCAAAAAGTTGATTTTTTGTAGTATAAACACTAATATACCAACATGGTTTAAAGTCTTTGCTTTGACTATTTATCAAACGAACATATATTTCATAAGTTTCACCTTTTGTAACTTTTTCTTTAATAACTTTTTGTAAGGTGTCCTGAGCTATTTTTATTACTTCTAAATAATCTGCATCTTCACTAGATAAAACATTTTTTAAATTGTATTTATAACTTTTATTTTCGTTAAATATTTCAATACCAAAATCTGTAGTTTGCTTAGGAATAAACTTTAAATCAATAACAAAAGAAGCATCATAAGGATTAACTAAAAAATCTCCTTCATAAAGTTTATCATCAATTGTAATTTTAAAACTTGCTGAGTGAATTTTTAACTTGCCCTTTAAACTAAAAACAGTTATTACCCCATAGTCCACTAAATCGCTGGTTTTTCCATCACTTAAATAAGGGTCTTCTCTTTTTCCCCACTTATAATCAACTTTAAAGGTTTCGTCACTAAAAGATGCTAAACCAAAAGTATTTTCACTAATACATTTGTTAAATTTTGCTGAAGTTGCAATTTCGCAGCCAGTAAAAAATAATAAACAAAATAAAAGTGAAAACATAAAACAAAAAATCTTATTCATAATAAATGTTATGAGTAATAATTTTTAATTATGAAAAAACTACAACTTTAATTGTAGTTTTTCAAAAAGTTCAATGCTAATTTTTTTATCTATTAATACTTCTATTGTTAGGGCTTGTAGTTGAGTTAGGCATTGTTGTGTTGTCACTGCCATTTTGTCTGTAGCCTTGAGTGTTTCCATTATTAAAAGTATCATTATTATTTGGCA
>CAMUJQ010000050.1 GCA_947089305.1 uncultured Clostridia bacterium | reverse complement strand
GACTATCAAATTTAATTAGAGAACATAACATTTCCCAATACAGTTTTGTAAAAAATTCTGGAATGGAAATGTCTACTTTTCAATGTATAATGAAAGAGCGAACAAATGATATTAAATTATCAACTATATATTTAATTGCTGAAACTTTCAACATGACATTGCTGGAATTTTTTAATGATAAAATTTTCGATAATCATGATTTTAAAAAACTTAAATAAAAATTTTAATTAAAAATATTGTTTTTTTATTTTTATAATTTTTTTTATTGTGTTAAAATAAGTTGAAATGGAAATTACAAACTTAAAATTAGTTAACTATCGAAATCATACCAATAAAAATTGGTCTTTTAAAAATGGCGTTAATATTATTTGTGGCAAAAATGCTAGAGGTAAAACAAATATGTTAGAGGCCATTCATTTTTGTGCAATTGCAAAAAGTTTACGATTATCTAAAGAAACTGAGCTTATAGAATTTAATAAAGACTTTTCTCGAATCCACCTATCCGCTAAAAAAAATGTAGGAACTGTTACTGTTGAAATTACTTTATCAAAAAAACAAAAAAAGCAAATTAAAATAAATGAAATCACTGTTTTAAAAGTTAGCGAATTATTAGGAACTGTTCCAACAGTTTATTTTTGTCCTGATGAGCTAAAACTTGTAAAAGACGCTCCTGAACATAGGCGCAAATTTTTAGATATTGCATTAAGTCAATTAAGCAAAACTTATTTTTATGCTTTACTTAGATATGAAAAAATATTAGATCAAAGAAATAAACTTTTAAAAACTGCAATTTCTTTAGAGCAAATAATGCCAAGCTTAGAAATTTTTACACGCCAATTAATAGGCGAAGGGGCAAAAATTATAAAAGCACGCATTGAATTTATCGAACTTCTTAAACCCGAACTAAAAAAGGCACATTCTTATTTATCTGGAGGATTAGAAGAAGCTAATATTGAATATGTTGGAGTTGTTAGTAATAATATTGAAGATATTTCAAATAAACTTGAAAAAGAATATACTAAAGCACTTGAAAAAGATTTTTTACAAAGACACACAACAGTTGGCCCTCATAGAGATGATTTAAAAATTACATTAAATAATCTTGATTTACGGCTTTATGGTTCACAAGGCCAACAGCGAACAGCAACTCTTGCATTAAAATTAGCTGAAACTGAAATCTTTAAACACAATATTGGAGAATATCCCGTTTTACTTCTCGACGATGTTTTAAGTGAATTAGATGAAAATAGAAAACAAAACTTGTTAAACTATTGTTCGCGTCTTCAAACTATATTAACAACAACTGAAATAGAAGAACAAAATACATATAACATAATTTCATTAAATTAAGGAGTTTAAATGAATATACAAAATACAATGCTTGTAATAATGGATGGAATAGGTCATAATTCAACCCCTGCTGGCAATGCAGTTTATGTTGCAAACATGAAAAACTTAAAAAAAATTATCAATGAAGGTGCAAGCACATTAATTGATGCAAGTGGAGAAGCTGTTGGACTAATAAATGGTGTTAGTGGAAATAGTGAAGTTGGACATAATGTTCTTGGTAGTGGCCAAATTATAAAACAAAGTTTAAATTTATTAAATGAACAAATTAAAACACAAGAAATTTTTAACATGCCAACCTTTAAAAAGCTTGTTGAAAATGCTAAAAAAGATAATCATAAATTTAATATGATAATTCTTTTAAGTGACGGAAACACTCATAGTAACATTGATCATTTGTTTGCTTTTTTAAAAAAGGTAAAAGAAATTGCTCCCGAGGTGCTAATAAGTATTCACGCCTTACTGGATGGAAGAGATGTTTCTCCTCAAAGTGCTTATAAATATATTAAACAAACTAACGATTTCATTCAAAAAAACAAAATTAACGCCTTTATTTCAACAGCTAGTGGTCGCAACACAATTTTGATGGATAGATATGAGAGTGATACAACTAAAGTTACTCTTGGTTTTAAAACTATTGTTGAAGGTTATGGAATTAAAACTAAAAATATTGAAACTGAACTTAATAAATATTATAAAAACACTCCAAATGCAACAGATGAAAATGCCCCTTGTTATATTTTAAATTCTAATGGTTTAATTAATAATGGCGATAGCGTTTTACTTTTAAATTATAGAGTTGATAGAGCAATTGAAACTTGTGCTATGTTTGATTATGGAAAATATATTTCTGAAGAAGATTATAAAAAAATAAATAATTGTTTATTCGCTGGAATATTACTTTATGATGCTGAAAAAAATTGTCCTTTAAATTATATTAGTGTTCCTCAAAAGATTGAAAACACATTAACTGAATATTTAAGCAAAAACAAAATAAAACAATATACTGTTGCTGAAACGCAAAAATATGGGCATGTAACCTATTATTTTAATGGTAATTTTCCTGATTCTTTTGATAAAAATTATGAAGATTATGAAGAAATTCAAAGCGACAAAGTTATTTTTAGTCAAAAACCAAAAATGAAGGCGGAAAAAATTACAAAAGCCTGCTTAAATGCAATTAAATCGAATAATTATCAATTTATAAAATGCAATTTTGCTAATGGCGATATGGTTGGTCATACAGGTAATTTTAAAGCAACTATAATCGCTTGTAAAACTGTTGATAAGTGCTTAAAAAAAATATATAATTGTTGCAAAAAAAATAAATTTAATTTAATTGTAACAGCTGACCACGGCAATGCAGATATAATGATAGATAAAAATAATAATATTGTGTCTAGTCACACGATAAATCCTGTATGGTTTTCTGCTATTAATTTTAATGGAAAACCTTTTGAACTTAATAAAGGTAGTTTTGGTTTATCTAATGTTACAGCAAGTATTGCAAAATCACTTAATATTGAACCAAATAAAAAATGGAATAAAAGCATTATAAAATAATGCTTTTTTTGTTTAATTTATTATATTTTGTTAATAATCTTTTAAAGAAAGGAGAGATTATTATGGATTTTCAAAAATCAAAATCAAAAGAAAATTTAGTTAGAGCTTTTGCTGGCGAATGTATGGATGGGGCAAAATATCAATTTATTATTAAAAGTTGTAAACAAGAATACAAATTTTTAAGTGATATTTTAAAAACAATTGCAAAAAATGAAATGGCACATGCTGGAATTTTCTATAAATTAATTGTTAAATATGGAAAAAATCAAGCTACAAATATTGATATTAAAGCAGGTTATTCATTTGAACCTTTAGAATTGTTAACAAGTTTAACTGGCAGTTTAGAAGTTGAAAGAAAAGAATCTCAAAAAATATATCCTGAGTTTGCAAAAGTTGCAAAAGAAGAAGGATTTTTAGATATTGCACAAGCTTTCGATTCCGTTGCCGCGGATGAAGAGCATCATGTGGTAATGCTTACTCAAGTTTGTGACAGACTAAAAAATAAAAAACTATATAAATGTGATAAAGAAACTTTTTGGTGCTGTTCAAACTGTGCCCATCATGAAATGGCAAAAGAAGCATGGAAAGAATGTCCAAGTTGTGGCTTTCCTCAAGGCTTTGTTATGTTTAGTTTAGAAGATAGAATGTCTTCTAATGTTTTAAAGAGTCCAAATAAAAATTGTGAAAATAATAAATATTCAACAAAAAATAAAAATAATACTAAAAAAACACCTCAAAAGAGTAATAAAAACAAATAATTTTTAAATTTTTTAATAATTTTAATAAAAAGCTACTTAAAATAAGTTGCTTTTTTTATTTTTCCATAATTTAGTAACTAAATAAAATTTATAAAAAAATTGACTTTTTTTGTTATATATTATATAATAAGGTAATGGATCAAATTATATCAAATTGGCAAACTTTAATAGATGCTTTGGAAAAAGAATTTCCTGCTGTATCTTTTGATTTGTGGGTGAGGCCACTTAAGCCTCTTCTTTTTAAAAATGGCAATATTACAATAGAAGCTCCAAATGCAGCTGCTAAAACTTTTATTATAAAAAATTATTTAAATGTGTTTGATAACACTTTAAAAGAAGTTTTTGGTGATGAATATCAAAGTTTTAAACTTTTAGATACAGAAGAAGCAATAGATTTTAAAAATAATATTAAAGAAGATTCTAATGAAACTTTAAAACACTTAGTTAACTTAGAGCCTATTAAAGAACAAAGTGAATTTAATAAAAAATATACTTTTGATGGTTTTGTTGTAGGTAATTGTAACCAATTCGTTTATGCAGCATCAAGAGCTGTTGCTGAAAATCCTGGAACAAAATTCAATCCATTATTTATTTATGGTGGCGTTGGTTTAGGTAAAACTCACTTATTACATGCTATAGGTAATGAAATTGAAAAAAATAATCCTAATAAAATTGTGTGTTATGTTACTTGTGAAAAGTTTACAAACGACTATATTGAAAGTTTAAGAACAAATCAAATTAACAAATTTAGAAATAAATATAGAAACGTTGATATACTTTTAATTGATGATATTCAATTTTTAGTTAAAAAATTAAGTACTCAAGAAGAATTTTTCCACACTTTTAATGATTTATATCAATATAATAAACAAATTGTTTTAACTAGTGACCGCAATCCAAAAGAATTAACAGAACTTGAAGATAGATTAAAAAGTAGATTTCAAAGCGGTTTAATTCAAGATTTACAAAGTCCTGATTATGAAACTCGCTTAGCTATATTAGAGAAAAAAGTTGAAATTGAACAATATAAAGTAAATCATGATGCTTTAGTATTAATTGCTGAACGCGTTGATACAAATATTAGAGAACTAGAAGGTATATTACAAAAAGTTTGTTTTCACTCAACTTTAATGAGTAAAACTGAAGCTGATGTATTAGATGTTATGGATTCTTTAAATGAAAAAATCGAAACTGATAAAAGTGCTTTAACCCTTGATAAAATATGTGAAATTGTTGCTGATTATTATAATATTAGTTTGGATAATTTAAAAAGTAAAAAAAGAAGTAAAGAATTCGTTGAACCTCGTCAAATGGCAATATATTTAATTTGTGAATTTTTACCCGATGTTCCACTGGCTTCAATTGGCATGTTCTTTAATGGTAGAGATCACACAACTATAATTCACAGTCGTGATAAAGTTGAACAAAACATTAAAGCATATACAAAAATTAAAAATCAATTTAACGATTTAAAAACAATTATTTATCGCTTATAAAGTATAAATTGTTTAAATGTGGAAAAACTTAATAGTTTTACACAACTTTATAAACACACATTTGTGAATAAAAATTTTAAATTTTTTGGTTTGAGTATTGAAAAAAGGTGTATTTTAGGTGTCAAAAACTTAAATTCGTGGATATTCCACCTTGAAAATCCGAGTTATCCACATTTACACACACATTATTATATAAATATTATTATCTTATTAAAATAAATAAAGGAGAATGAAAATGAAAGTTCGTTGTAATGGTTTAGATTTAAGTGAAGGAGTTTTAGCAATATCAAAAGCAATACCTGCTAAAACAACAAGTCCTATATTAGAAGGTATTAAAATAGTAGCTGAAGATAATATGTTAGTTTTATCAGCTACAGATTTAGAATTGTTTATTGAGAAAAAAATTCATGCTGAAGTTATTGTTGAAGGTGAAGCTGTAATTCCTGGTAGATTATTTGTTGAATATGTTAAACAATTAAGTAAAGAAGAAATTGAATTAACTTTATCTGAAGGAACTTTAAAAATAAATTATCAGGAAAACTCTGGAACCATTGCATGTTTAAATAGTTTAGAATTTCCTAATATGAAAAAAATTGAAAGCAATGAGTATGTTGTTATTAAACAAAATAATCTTAAAACTATAATAAATAAATCTATTATAAGCGTTGCTTTAGATGATTCTCGTCCTATTTTAAAAGGTGTTTTAGTTGAAATTGAAGATAATAATGTAACTGCTGTTGCTCTTGACGGATATAGACTTGCAGTAATTAATAAACCAATTGAAGAAACTACAGCTCGACTAAGTGCTGTTATTCCAGCAAGAAGTATGTTTGAAATTGCAAAATTACTTGAAGATAGTGAAGAGACAGTTAAAATGTATATTCAAAAAAATTACATGATGGTTGAACTTAATGATACAACAATTTTAACAAGATTACTTGATGGTGATTTTATTAATTACAAGCGCATTATTCCAGCAAGTCAATCTATTCATATAACAGTTCAAAAACCTATGTTTGAAGCTGCACTTGAAAGAGCTAGTTTACTTGCAAGAACAGATAGAAGCAATATTGTAAAAATTGAAATTAGTGGAGATTTTTTAACTATTAAAGGAAATAGTGAAATTGGTGAAATTTTTGAAAAAGTTAATATTGCCAATGAAACAAAAAGTGAATTAACAATTGCTTTTAATGCTAAATATTTAATTGAAGTTTTAAAAAATCAAAATGATGACTTTTTATCAATTAGTTTTGAGTCTAAAGTTGACCCATGTATTATTAAAAATACAACTAATGATGAATATTTATATTTAATTATGCCAACTCGCTTACCTGAATAAAGCACAACTTTTTTAGTTGTGTTTTTTTTGAATTAGGTATTTACAAACATTTATAGCTATTGTATAATAAAAAAAGGAGAAAAAAATGAAAAATCAAAGCAAAGAGAGTGTAGAAAAATTTGTTGTAAATATGATTTTTAATATTGAAAGAATGTATTGTGGAGTTATAAATTCTAAGCAAGAAGTTTATTATGAAGTAGCAAAACCACTAATATTAAAACTTTCTAATATTAATGATAAAGAAACTTTTGAGATGGTAACTGATGATGTTTTAAAAAACTTATTAGAAAACAGAAGTCATTTTGGAGAATATTTTCAAGAAGTGTGTTTTAATGGAGATTTTGAAGTAGCTTATGAAGTTTACAAAGAACAAACTAGCAGAAGAAAAAGAAAAATAAGATAACTAAGGAGAATTAAAAATGAATATTCAAAAAGGAAGAGAAATAGAAAACTTTGTATTAGAATGTTTTTATAATGCTGGGCAAGCAAGTAGAGGAGAAAATCTTTTAGGCGCTGAAAAAAGAGTAAATGAAGTTTTAAGAATAATGTATCATTATGAAGAATTAGCAGTTGCTCAAAAAATGAGAAAAACAATTGCAGCTAATTTAGCAACAAGCAAAATTTATTATGGTGATAGATTTAGAAGTTTTTGCATAAAAGAAACTTTTAATGAAGCTCTTATTGAATATAAAGAAAATTTTGAATTAGTTGTAGATAAAATAATAGAAAAGCAAAAAAGAAAAGCATAAAAATAGAAAAAAAAGAGTCTTTAACTTTTTTTTTGCTAAAACAAACTATTAAAAATTACCAAAATATTACAAAATTCTTTGTAAATTTTAAATTAAGTGATATACTAAATTTGAGATAAAATACCTATAAAAAAATAAAAAGAGGAAAAAGCAAAATGGTGAATAACAAGAAAAAGAAGAAAGTGGGGATAATTGCGGGGAGCGTACTAGCGGT
>CAMUJQ010000049.1 GCA_947089305.1 uncultured Clostridia bacterium | reverse complement strand
AGATATTTTAAATTTTTTTATTTAAAATACCTATAGAATTTTTAGAATTTTAAAAATTCGACTAAACCTTTTAAGTCTAGCAATAATTTTTGGCTACAAAGAAAAAAGACAACAAATGCTTGTTGCCTTTTAAATAGAATAGCTTTTATTTTTTCTTGCCATCCGAACCATTAATTAAGGTTTGAATATTTTTTTCATATTCTGACATTCCAGTATCAATTGCATCCAATGGATCTATACCACCAAATGCCCCAGTGATTCCAGCAATACTTGAAATTCCTTTTATTATTTTATATGCGGCTGATGGCCTACTAATAGCACCATTTGTTTGACGCGCAAATCTTTGTCTTTTTGCAATTTCTTTTCTTTGCGTTTGAACTCCGCTACTTGCTTTTTGTACATCAGCAACTGTTTTTTGCACCGTCTTAAAATCTGTTTCTATTTCTTTCCTACTATTATTAGCTTTATCTAACTTAACTTGAGCATTTCCTAAGTTTCTTTGCGCCTCAGCTTGTTTTTCCAATGGGGCTGTTTGAAAAGCTGTTAACGCATCATTATATTCAGTTTGTGCTGACGAAATATTAGCATCTGCAAAAGTTAACCTTGCATTAAAAGCATCATCTGTAAGTCTTCCATCAAAAGTATCTCCTTCATACTTCTTATGTAGGTCACTTAACGTTTCAGTACCTTTTGATACAACTTGTTGATTCCCTTCAAGTTTTTTTGTAACAGATTCCAATTTTGCTGCATTATCTGCTTGAATTCCAGCTAAAGCAGTTCCCCCTCTAAACTTAGAAACTCTTGTACCATGTGCTCTTATATCATTTGCTTCAGTATTTAAATTAGTTGAATTTTGTTCTTTAATAGCGTTAGAAAGTGTAGCGGTATCCATGCCTGATGCACGTAAATCTTTTACAATATCAGAAGCAGAATCCCATTCACCTTTATTTGCAGCCATTTGAAGATCATTCATAAGCCCTTCTTGTTTTTTCGTAAGACCTATTCTGTTTCTCAAATCTCTTTTTCTTGCTTTTGCTGCAGCCATATCTTTCTTTGCTTGCTTCATTCCGCTTCTATCTCCAGCAGATTTTGCATTATTATAGGCAGTTTGTGCATCCTGATATTTTTTTTCTTCAGCAGCAATATCATCTTTATTTGCATCAGCTTGCCTACGCTTTTCTTCTTGCATCGCCTTATGACCTCTTTGAGCAGCCATACCAGCGCTGATTGCAGTAGCGCCTATAGCCGTCACTTTTTTAAAACTATCTAAAGCATTTTTAGCACCTTGCATCCCAGAATTATAAAGATCTGTTCCACTTTTACCATATTCATTGCCACCAATAAGTCCAGCAAATAAACTTGCAAAACTATCAATTAGTCCAATTCCTGCCATTAATACAAAATAATGATACCACCATGCCCATCCGGCAACTTGAAAATAATCATAAATATATCTATTCATACTCAATAATTGAGTTAAGAATAAACATATATTTACTGAAATAATAGTTCCAAATAGACCAAGAACACCTTTTATAAATTTATCTCTCCATGACTTGTATGGAGCTTCATTAATAGGAATTAATGCGATTATTGGAGCTGAAATCATAAATAATGCAACTAGTTCAAAAATTCGTTGAATATAACCAACAGATAATCCTGCCATTTTTTTAACCAATGGCATTGCCAACCCCAAACTTATAAGCGTACCTACTAAATTAATTGGTATAAATACCAAAATTACACTACCAAGACCATTTAATATCCCATTTGATGTTCCCCAACTATTAAATAGTTCAACAAATGATGGAATATCTAAAACATTTTCAAGAGCATTTAAAATAACTCCAAGTAATAAGTTAGCAATAATTAAACCAAAAACACTAACTATTGGAACAACTACAAACATCGCAATTGCTTTACATGCAGCTTTTAATGTTGCTGATTTATTATTTCCATCTTTATTAAAATTAAATTCGAGTGTTATAACTTTAACTATTGTTGATAAGATAAGTAATATTAAAGCCACAAGAAAAATTGCTAACAAAAATTTTTGTATAGCAGGTTCTTTTAAAACTTGAATTATTGCTCCTGTACTACTATTTGTTTCAAAAGTAATAAATTTTCTAAATAAACCATAAAAAATTTCAACTATAAAAAGTTCAATTTGCAATATCAACCCAGATAAACTTAAAAGTATCCCCAAAATAAGTGCCATGAAAAACATGGTTTCTAGACCGGGTATAAAGAACGACAACTGCGTTGTTAACATATAATTCTCCTTTTTATGGCTGAACTTATAATTATATTATAACCTTTATTTACATTTTATCGCATATTTTAACAAATGTCTACTTATTTTTGCCTTTACAAATAAAAAAATAGTGTTTAAAAACACTATTTTTAATAATCTGTGCTTTCCACTGATGACGGCATAATACCCAATCTTTCTATTTGAAAAGCTGTTAATTCACTAGCGTTAGAATTAAAGTTAAGCGCTAACGTATTATCCAAATTTTCTGCCTTGCTAATTAGTGAATAATAACTTACTCCGCCTACTTCTTTTTTTACAAATTTAATCATAGAACGATATGCATCATTTTTAGTTACATTATCTATTTTTGTGCTACCAAGTTTTGGAGCGCGCTCTCCTGTTTCATCACTATAACATGAAACTTCAAATTGAAATTGACCTTTAAACTTTTCGTTAAGTTCTCCATATTCTTCTTCTAACTGTTTAAGAGTTTCTTCATCTATTTCTCCGCCGTTTTCTTTCTCGAACTCTTCAATTATATCTTCTAGTCTTTTTTCTTCATATCCATAAACTTCGCCCTGATACTTAGTGCTATTGAAATCAAAACTTGTGTAAGTTGTTTTAGAAGTTAAAGAATAAGTATAGTTATCTAATGCTGCACTTGTAATTTCATTAACAGGGGTTGCAGTGATAAAACCGTCAAGCCCCATTAACCAATAAAAACCTTTTTGACCTGCTGCAATTGAAAAATAAATAGTAAGCCATTTTTTTGATGGTAAAATCATTCTATCAATTTTATATTCTTCTTCATTCCCTTTAGTTGAATAACCATTATTATCATCTAAATAATTAACTTTAATGGTTACGCCTGTGTCTTTTCCGCTATCATCTATATATAGCAATTCATAAGTTTTAACTTCAAAAACTTGAATTCTAACAATTGGTTCAACCAAAAGTTTTTTGCCATCTTCACTTGTTTCGCCTTCAACTGGAGATCCTGCAATATTTTGCGGATTACTTAAATATTTAACAACAGCCTTACGAACTTCAGAAAGTTCAGCTTCTGTTAATTTATTAGTATAAACTTTAGTTAAAGTTGTTTCTTCAGCCCCACTTGCTAAAAGTTTTTTATATTCTTTAAAAAATGGTTCTGTATAAATTGGGTCACGTGTAACAATATTTGGAGGAGTTTCAATTGTAGCGCCTATTTTTTTAAGTTCATTAATTAACCCCGTTACTTCACTTTCAAATAAACCAATTTTATCTTGTTTAACATTTAATGGGTTTTTCAAAAAATTTTCTGCAATAGTTTTTATAGCGTCTTGTTTTGCACGTTGGATATTATAAAATTCCAATGCATTATTATATTGTTCAAGAAGGCCAGCATCAATTGTTGTGCCGCCTCCCTCTGGTTTTTGTGGTTTCACAGGTTGAATTGCTTTTATGGCATCTACACTAAAAGTAATTAAGCCAGCATAAACTTTATCTATTTTTGCTTTTTCTTCCTCACTTATTTCATCTGGAACATAAACACCTGCAATTGCCTTTACAGATGGAATCATTTCTTCACTGTAATCGTTATTTGTTGAATCCGAACTATCATTACCCGTTCCGCCATTAATTTGAGTGTTATTGTTTCCGCCACCATTATTGGAATTGCCTGAGCCGCCAAAATAGCAAGCTGTAAGGCTAAAACCAAGCAACACAACTGTAACAAATAAAAGTGCTTTTTTTAAAAACTTCATTAGCATAACCTCTCTTATAGTTTTATTATAACTCAATATAATAAAAAAGTCGACATTTTTCATGTCGACTTTTAATTTTTTTTATCTTTTTGGTTTATTAGTTTTGAACTATACCCATAATTGTACCGATGTTATTTCTTAAAATGTATAATAGTGCGATACCAGCTATCATAACAACAATACCAATGATTGCCCAAATTAAACGTTTTTTAGCTTCTTCACGTTTATTTGTTTCATCAGCCCTAATAAGGTTTACACCTAGATAAACAGCATAAATCATACCTGCAGTTGCAACTGCAATAAGAAGTGGAACTAAAAATCTTTCAAGGTTCTTAAAAACAGGTATTAAAAATTCGTAATCTGTTGAAGCCAAGTCAGATTCCCAATCTCCGAGCATACTAAATCTCATAACAATTGAATTTAAAAAGTTAATCATTTTAATTCTCCCTTTGTTATAGTTTGTGTTTTCGTATATAAAATATACTATTTACCACAACTTTTAATAATATTCTAGCACAATAAATTGACATTGGCAAACATTTTTGGTAATATTTTTATATAAGTTTTTATTTTTTTTGTAAAAATAAACAATAGGAGTTAATATATGGCTAAAAAAATTAAAAGTTTTGTAATTGAATTAATCCTTATATTTGTTGTAACCTTTGTTGCAGGATTAATTTTATCGGGTTTAATAAGCAATAAATTTCAATCTTTTGGAATTAGTAAAAAGATTTTTGATCCATATGCATGGCTTATAGGTGGTTCAAGTTCTTTACTTTATTTATTAACTAATTTAGATAAAGTTGGCGGAAATAAAAAGAAAGATAAGAAAAAAGATCAGAAAGACGATCCATACTTTCAAGGAAGATTGTTTGAAGATAAAGACCTTGAAGCTGACTTTATATGTTGCAAATATAGTGAACTATCTAAAGTGGATTTCAGTGGGCTTACTAAAAAAACTAAGATTCCATATAAAAATAGTGGTATTCTAGTTAGAAACGAACTTATAAATAATGGAGCTGATGCAAAACTTGTTTTTCTTCCTCCAATTCACACTCTTATTATAGGTAACACCAACACTGGTAAAAGCCAAGGTATAATTTTGCCCACAATTAACTGCTATGCTGAAATGAAAAGTAAACCAAATATGATTATCTCTGACCTTAAAGGCGAATTATTTAGAGATTCTAATCACCAACTTGTTTCAAAGGGATATAATGTTTTAACCTTTAACTTACGCGACCCTTTTAAAAGTGACCGTTGGAATCCACTTGAAGATGCCTATGATAACTATCAACGTTCACTTAATTTAAAAAAAGAAGTTTTAGTTCATCGTGGCTCTCACCCATCAAACACAAAACTTCAATTTGACCCTAACGCAAATTTTGGTGAAGTTTGGTTTGAGTTTGACGGTTTTGCTTATAGCAATGAAAAAGATTTAGAAATTGCACTTGCCGGAAAAGAACAAGCTTTGTATGCTGAAGTTACTGACCATATCACTGATATTATGAATGTTATTATTCCATCAACTGACCCACAAAGTGCAATGTGGGAAATGGGTGCAAGAGACTTTGCTAAAGCTATAATTTACTCAATGCTAGAAGATAGTAAATATCCTGAACTTGGAATGACTAAAGACAAATTTAACTTTTACAACTTTTATAAAATAATCAACATTAAAGATCCAGGCGAAAAAATGTTTAAAACGCTTGGAAAATATTGTGACAACCGCTCAAAAGTGTTTAACACAAAAGAACTTAGCAACTCTGTAACAACATCGAGTTCAGACACAGCTACAAGCTTTTTAGCCACACTAAACCCTAACATTACTATATTCGCTGACCCTGGAATTGCTTATGTAACAAGTGGAACAGATATAGACTTTTCTAGCTTTATAAAAAAACCTACTGCATTATTTTTACGTATTCCTGATGAAAAAGAAACAATGTATAAAATTGCAACAATAGCCATTGTTCAACTTTATAAAAAACTTGTTGGCTATTCTAATCAATATAAATCATTGGAACTACCCCGCCCTACTTATTTTATTCTCGACGAGTTTGCACAACTTCCTAAAATGGAAAAAATGAGCAACTGGGTTGCTGTTTCTCGTAGCCGTTTAATTTACTTTATTATGGCAGTGCAAAGTTATTCACAATTAAAAACAGCTTACGACGAAGGTGCTGCAAAAACCATTAAAGAAAACTGTAACGTACACATATTTATTGGTTCAGATGATGTTGAAACTGTTAAAGAAGTTTCAGATAGAGCGGGAAAAACAAGTGTTGCTGTTAAAAACGTTAATGTTAGTAAAACGGAAGGCAGCAAAGAACAAGGTGGCGGTTCTAAACAAACAAGTGAAAGCGAAAACTTCCAGGAACGCCCTCTTATATTCCCTGAACAACTTTCTCAACTTCCACGTGAAAATTGTGTTGTTCTTCAATCTAAAACACCAGCCTTTTATTCAAAGATTACCTTTATGATTCACTTCTGGAAATCAAAATATTGCTGTTATGACAAAGAAAAAACTTACGATACTTATCGTGCAAATAAATACTTAGATGAGAAAACTATTTTATATGATATAAAAAATTACATAAACACATATGTTGACGGAAACTCAAACTCTAATTCTAACGGAGCAAATAAAAAAAAGAATTTATTTGATGATTTTGATTTTGATTTTTAATTTATTGTGTTATAATAAATTCAAGGAGATTTATTAATGAAAAAAATTTTAACAACCTTAAGCCTTGTTTTAATTGTATTATGTTTAGGCTTTACCATGGCAGCGTGTGAAGGCGGAACGACTGGTTTTAAACCCGGAACTGCTAAGATAAAATTACAAGAAGCTGGATATAGTCAAGTTTATACATTAACGGCTGCCAAAAAGAAAGTAGATGATTTACAAGCAGCACAAAATTCTAAAACTTACTATCAAAATTTAGCAGATAAAGAAATTGATGAAACTAAAAAAGAAAACTACTTGAAAAAAGTAGAAGAAGCAGATGAATTAATTGCTTCCTTAAATGTCGAATTAGCAAATATTACATATTTAAAATCAGGCGCAGGTAATACAACCCCTTATGGAACCTTGTTTACAGCAAATTCTTTCACTTCTGATAGTTTTATTGCTATTAAAGGAGAAAAAGATGCAGCTGAACGTGTATTCGTTTTAGCATTTAGTTCAAATGCACGTGCAAAATCATTTAAAGCAAAAGCTTTAGCAGATAAAGAAAACTTTGGAGACAACAAAGTTTTCATGCCAGATGAAGCAAAAGGACATTGGGTTGTTCTTGGATTAAAAGATTTTTCAGGCATTTACAGTTGGTAATTAAAATGTGTAAATTAATTTACACATTTTTTTATTACTCAATAATTTTATTTTGTATTTTTAATTTTTTGTGGTAACATAATTTTATTAGGAGAAATGTAATGAAAAAAGTTTTTAAAATGTTTAGCCTTATTGCATTAGTTGTTGCATTAAGTTTTTCTTTAGCTGGATGCTTTGGCGCTAATAGCAATTCAACCACAAGCAAATTAAGTGAAATAAAATCTAAACTTTCTGCTCAATATGAATTTGTATCTTTAGGCACAG
>CAMUJQ010000048.1 GCA_947089305.1 uncultured Clostridia bacterium | reverse complement strand
CCGTTGGAGTTAGACGCTAATACACCTATTTCACGAGAATCATAGTTTCCGCTTACATTTAAATTTTGTAAATTTTCACCAAATACATTTTCACTTACTTGTATTTGAGTGCCAAACGAGAAATAATTAAACATTGGCATTTGACCAAATGTATAGTCTCCCATTTTATTTAAAGATGTTGCACTATTACAATCCACGTATGATAGTTTATAACAACCCCAGAAAGAATATGGCATAAACTCAGTAATAGTAGTGACATATTCAGGAGTAATATTATTAAAATCAAAATTACCACCATACAGATTTGTATCAAATGTATCAGTTACTGCATAAAGTTTTGTAAAGGCTTTGTTAAATAGTAAATTATTTGATACTGTAAATGGACTATCGTTATGCACAATATAGTTTGACATAATGCTTGGTATATTTTTATAAGAAATTACAGGTTTACCATCTAATAATAAATTTTTACCTATTATAAAACTTCTTAAACTTGATGTAGATATAGCAGCTGGGGCAATGTATTCTATACTGCTTGGAATAATAATTCTAGAAAGATTTTCACTTGTAATAAAGTTTGTTGATATTCTTGTGAATGCAGTAGATCGAGGTAATGTAATAGTATTAATGTTAGCATTAATTTGAACATTTTCCCAGTTGATGTAATTTCCGTCAATAATTGCTGGGATATTTAAAGAATCTCTTACTGCTTCTCCTGTATATCTAATTATGTTGCCATCAACAGTGAAACAATTATCCCATAATCCCCAAGTTGCTGTTAAAACAAGAGTGTTATTAGTTGCAGTTTTTGTTGATTGTATTAAACTAGATAATATCTCACGAGATAAGGTTTCACCTGGTGTAAGATAATAAATTTTACCATCAATAGTATATTGCCAACCAGCAAAGTTGTGATTAGCTCTAGTGAAGTATTCATCGTCTTCCCACACTTGATATGGATTAGGTTTACCTTGTGAAGAAACAACATCGCCTTCATACATATATAATTTAACTGTAGTTGGAACTTTTTCCTCATCAAGAACTGATACAGTTGAATGTCCTAAATCAAAACTAATATAAACTGCATTTTCTTTATAAACTGGATAAAGTGTAATATCCTCAGATAATACAAATTTTTCATCATTTAAGTATAACGCTTCGCTAGCATTTTTTTCTGTTGCCCAGCCTAATAAAATATGATTTTCAACAACAGGTATCATGCTTGCAATACCAGCATTTTCAATGCGTTCTGCAATTGATTCAAGTGCTTCACCATTACAAGTAATGCTATATGGTTCTTCTCCGCCTAAATCTAATGTTAATATTGAACTAACAACTTTTTCACCCCAAACAGCTTCAATATTAAGAGCATTAACATCTGTAGCTTGAGTAATAGTTAAATTGCCTTTATTCATATTAGTGCCATTAACATTAAGGTATCTAATAATTAAATTGTCGCTTGAAGTTACTCTTTTGTTAGCTTCTTCAATAATGTTTGCTACATTTAAAGTAACAACAGGTAAATTCCAACTAGGTCCATTTACTAGGCCTCCAAATTGAGGTAATTCATCATATTGAGCGTTTTCCCCATAATTAATAACTATGTATTTATATTCTGGAGCTTTGTAAATTGGATATAAATAAATGTAATTTTTGTTTGTATCATTATTAATATAATTAAAGGCATCAACATTAATATTAATATTTTCAGATAAAGGTTCAGTTGCATTTTTGTCATAATTCCAACCAACAAAAACGCTAGTTACTGTATTTCCTTCCATTATATTTGATTGATTAAATTTAGTTGAAACTTCATCATTATCAAACTTTTTGTTTGAAATTGTGTTCACAGTATCCGTATCATCAGCATTTCTAAATAATACATCTATATTGTTTGCTTCCCAAATAGCATAAACTGTATCTGTTATTTCTAATGTTAAATTAATTTCATATAGTATTTCCCCATCGCCATTAGGCATAATTAGGTTTATAATACTGCTTGTTGTTGACCAACCTTTAAAGGTGTAACCATTGCGAGTTGGTGCTGTAGATGAACCTACTTTTGGTAAATTAACAAGAATTGTGTCACCATGGTCTTCAGGTACTACTACTGAGTAAGGCATTGTTTTATCTACCACTACTTTATTTTCATTGTTAGGGTCTTTTAAAGTTACAGATGTGGTACCTGTTCCATTGTTTGGTGCTAAAATGATTGTGCGTGAATCTAGAGCCTCCCAAACAACGTATAAAGTTAAAGTATTGTCAACAATTAAGCCATCTTTAACATCTTGGCTAGTTAAAATAAATGGAGATGGAAGAGCAACTCTATCAGTTGCATCATTTGTTGCATAACCGCTAATTTTCATACCTTCATTTAAAAAGCCTGTTTCAATATTATGTAGGTTGTTAAGGTTAAATTCAACTCCTGTTTTAATAGTAATGCCAGAAACATTAAACTCTTGTATTGGAGTTGAATCAGGGTTAACAAGTTTTATTTGATATTCATTTGATAAATATTCTGCCGTTATTGTTATCTCTTTAGATTTGTTATCACTATTTGTTATTGTAATTATATTGTTAATTGCTTCATCTGAAATCCATTTATTAAAAGTATAACCTGCTTTTGTAGGAGGAGTTATAATTAAATGTCCGTTAATTGTGTCATCAATAACAATTTGTTTGTTTACATCAAGGTCTAAAGAAATTTCTTTTACCACATCAGTAGCACCAACTTTTGTTATATCTATTTGAACAGTTGAATTTTCTCCATTTATAAAATCTCCACCTAAAGTATTTAGGTTTATTGTAGCTAAAATCGGTTCGCGGTAAATAGGATTTAAAATTATCTCATTTTTATCATTTACAAGGTCAGATAATGAAATTGTAGTAGAAGCATTACCTAAAAGTGTGTTAGATAGTTCTTCATCACCTTCTAGGCGTAAACCATTTCCATCAAAGTTAAATACATCGGCTCCACCATTAATAGAAACTTGCCAATGAGAGAAATATTTTCCTTCAGAATTTTTAATATTTTTAAATATTGAATTATAAGAATAAGCTTTAGGTGCAATTTCATTAGATATTCCAAAATAACTTTTTTGACCTAAATCCACTAATCCATTTGATACATCTAAACCATCAAGAACAGCTTCATTTCCTACATTATATTTGATTGTAACTGTGTGAGGTAGTTTATTTAAAACATATTCCACAAGGCCTGAATCAAGTCTGCCAAATTTTTCATCAGAAAAAGTAAAAGATAAAATACCAGATGCGTCAATTGAACCGCGTCTATCATTTACACTACCTAAAGCGCCATCATTAGGATTTATTTCAATGCCTAAACTTTCTTGATTTATATTTGTTAAAACAACACCTTGATATGAAGCATAATCAAGTTCTGGGAATCCATTTAAGTTTATTTCAATTATGGAATCATATGGCACTTGAGCATAGCCTTGAGCATCATAAACAATACGTTTATTATTAGAAATAATTGTAACATTATTTGCTAATGAAGTAGATATAATATCTGGTAAACGTAAAGTATAAACTTTAGCTTCCCAAACAGCCGTAAGTTCAATTGTATTTCTGTTTGAATTTATAAGTTCTTCATCAATTACCAACTTCTCATTTAACCCAATAGCACCAGGTCTACCATCTGCATAATTAATTTTCCATTCTTTTAAAGTATACCCTACTTTAGAAGTGTCTGGTGTTATTAAAGAGATAGCTTCACCAAATTTACAAGAAGCTCCTGTTATAGTTGAACCATTTCCTAAATTATATACAATATTATAAGAAGAAACTTGCCATATTGCATATAAAATGGTTCTTTCGTTTAATTCATAATTATCGCCTGGCTTAATAATTGTTCCGCTACCATTTGCATTTTCACACCAGCCTACAAAAGTATAGCCTAATTTAGAAGGTTTTGAAGTAGGAATTTTTACTATTCCTGTTTCTAACACATCTTGAGAATTTATTGAACCAGTTCCACCTTGTAGATTAAATAAAAGCAAGTTAAAGGTACTACCCCAAATTGCATCTAAAGTAATTTCTGTTTCATTAGTTGCAGGAACAACAAATTTTTCTCCAGATATTTGAAGTTCATTATTTTTATATTTCCAACCAAGAAAATCAATGTTTGGTTTTGCGTAATTAATTGCTTGTGGAAGAAAAACAGTTTCGCCAACGTTAGCAAAGAAATCGTTTTGAGGTTTGCCTGTACCAACAAATGTTGCATCTTGATAATTTAAAGAAATTTTAATTCTATTAGGAGTACGCTTAGCATATAAAGCAACTTTTCCTTTTTTTAATTCCTCTGTTAATAAACTTAAATCATCAGTTGTAACTTTGCTATCATTTGTTAGTTCTTGGTTTCTATGCCAACTAACAAATTTGAAGCCGTCAACAGTTGGAGGATTACCTAAATCATCTGAAACATATATTTGTTTCCCGTCATAATCAAAGTATTCAAATGTATGATTAAACTTTGAAGATTCATTGTATAGAATTTTCATTTGTAATCTATTATTTGATAAGGTAGCCATATTATAATCTAATTCAATAGTTTGTCCTGGTTGATAAGTTTGAGTAACTACTGTAGGATTGCTTTCAGAATCTGTAGTTAGTTTATTGATTTTATAACCAACAAAATAATTGCCATCTTTAAATCTGTTGGCATCGTTAGAATTATAAGTTTGAGGTAAAGTGATTTTATCACCAAGTTTTGGTCTTTGACCATTAACTAAAATCTGGCCAACGCCATCAATAGTTAAATCAACTTCTTTACCTTCCCAAATAGCATAAAGAGTTGTTCCATATAAAGGCATTTCATAAGTTGTTTGAGTTACGCCATTAATATTTATTTGAGTATTTATTAAACCTGTTTTATCGTTAGTTGTGCTCCACCCCACAAAATCAAAAAAATCATTATCACTTGGGTGATCTAAAAATACAGTTGAACCAATTCTGGCTGTGCCGTTTGGAAATTCATCTATTTGGTTTGTTTCATCAATAAATTTGATTGTATAGCTTGAAGTTTCCCAACTAGCAAATAAAGTTGTGTCAGTTGTAAATTTTGTTTTTTCGTCAGCTTTTAATGTTAGACTTGGGTCTAGATACCAACCTAAAAATTTATGTCCTGGCCAAAGAGGAGTTGGAAGTTTTGCTGTTGAACCTTTTTTTACAGTTGTTTTATCTAGAGTAATATTAGCGTCTGTACTATCAAAAATAATAGTAACTTTTTTAGAGTTGACAAGGATGCCTGCGGTAACTCCGCCAGCAACGATACCCATTGCAACTAGACTGCCAGCAATAATGCCAGCTTTTTTCTTATTGTTTCCAGATTTCATACTTTTCTCCTTATTGTAATCAACTAATTATAGCATTATTCGACAACTTTTGCCAAATGAAAACACTTACTTTTCATTAGTTTTTTCCAATAAATTGGAAATTATTTATAAAAAAAATAACAACAATTTTGTTGTTATTTTGCGTTATGATAAACATCTTGCACATCATCACTTTCTTCAAGTTTGTCAATTAATTTATCTAAACTTTCCCAATCTTCATCACTTAATTCAACTTTGATGTCACTAGAATATATAATGTCGCCCTCATAATCTATTTTAGCATTATCAAGAGCTGAACATACTTCACTAAATGCAGTTGGTGAAGTTGTAATTTTAAAATTTTCATCTTCATCATACTCAAGATTATCTGCGCCAGCTAGAGTTATTATTTCAAACAATGCTTCTTCATTAGTAGCATTTTTATCAACTATTAATTCACCAACTTTTTTAAACATAAAGGAAACTGAATTTGGAGTTCCAAGACCGTTACCATGTTTATCAAAAGCTGCTCTGACTTCCCCTGCTGTTCTATTTCTGTTATCTGTAAGTGCGGTAACCATTATAGCAACGCCCTTATTGCCATAGCCTTCATATATAACTTCTTCATAGTTGTTCATGTTATTTTCACTAGCGCGTTTAATTGCTCGCTGAATACTATCGTTAGGCATATTATTTTTACGTGCTTTATTTATAACATCTCTAAGTTTACTGTTTGAGCTTGGATCAGCGCCTGTTTTAGCTGCAACAGAAATTTCTCTACCAATTTTAGTGAAAACTTTTGCACGTTCAGCATCTGTTTTACCTTTTGTTCTTTTAATGTTAGACCATTTGCTATGTCCGCTCATTATTTGCCTCCTTGAAATTTATACATAAGTAAACTTGCTGCAACTGCCACATTTAAACTTTCAACATTATTTTGCATAGGAATAGTTATTTTTTGAGTTGCTATATTTAACAAATCATTTGATATTCCTTTGCCCTCATTACCCATTATTATGCCATATGTTTTATTGCTTAAGCACTTAAAATCAAAAGCATTAATTCCATTTAAAGTAGTTGCACAAAGTTCTATGTTTTTATTTTTTGCAAGTTGTTTTATATCATCTAAATTTACGTTATATAAATTTAATTTAAATAAGTTGCCAGTAGAAGCATTTAACACTTTTGGATTATATGCATCTACTGAATTTAATAAATAAATATCTTTAAAATTTGTAGCAAGTGCACTTCTTAATATTGCGCCTAAATTCCCAGGATTTTGAACATTGTCACATATTAAAAAGTTGCTTTCTGGAGAATAGTTAATAATTTGCTTTTCAATTTTAACAACAGCTAAAATTTGTTGAGGTGTTATCTCTGTTGAGATATAATCAAAAATTTGCTTGTTTACTAATATTTTTTTTATATTTTTATCATTAAAAAGTTTTAGCGTGGAAGACTTATATTTTTCAGTAAAAACAATTGTATCTACCACATTAGAGTCGTAGGCCTCTAAAACATTTTTTTCTCCTTCAATTAAGGCAAGAGAATATAAATCTCTAAATTTTTTTTGTTTTAGTTTAATAAGTTTTTTAATAAACTCATTGTTTTTACTTATAATTTCTTCCACGCTAACTTTTCCTTAAATTTATAGTGCGCTTTTAGCTTGTTCAACAAGTTTTGTAAAAGCTACTTTATCAGTTAAAGCAACTTCTGCTAAACTCTTTCTGTCAAGAGTAATATTAGCTTTTTTAAGACCATCAATAAAACGGCTGTAGCTAATGTTATTTTCTCTGCAAGCTGCGTTAATTCTAACTATCCATAATTGACGCATATCACGTTTTCTCAATTTTCTACCGATATAAGCATAGTTTTCTGCTTTCATAACGGCTTCTTTTGCTACTCTATAGCTGCGACTAGCTTGACCACGATAGCCTTTAGCTGCGCGCATAACTTCACGGCGTTTCTTTAAAGCGCCAACACTGCGTTTAACTCTCATTATTATCTTCCTCCCTTACCAACTAGTAATCTGATTGTTTTTGCTTCTCCTTCAAAAACATATCCACCTTTATTAAGGTTTCTAATTTTTTTACGGCGCTTAGGACTAGCATGAAAGTTAGCCATGTGTGCTTTACCAGCGCAAGCGCGTTTAATTTTACCGCTTTTTAAAACTTTGAAACGGCGTTTAGCTGAACTGCTTGATTTTTGTTTTGGCATTTTAATTCTCCTTTAAATGTAATTTGTATTATTGTTTTTTTGGTGCTACAACGGCTATAACATTGCGTGAACCAAATTTTTCTGCTGGTTTATCTACAATGCCATTTTCGCCAATGTCAGCAATAAATTTATTTGCTGAATCAACAGCTTTTTGAGGTGTTGCTTGTTGACGGCCTTTCATTCTAACAACAATTTTTACTTTGTTACCGTCTTCAAGAAATTTTAAAGCATGTTTAAGTTTTACATCATAATCATGCTTATCAATAGTAAGAGACAATTGAATTTCTTTAAGTTCTACAACTTTTTGATTCTTTCTATTCTCTTTTTCTTTTTTGGCTTGCTCAAACTTGTATTTTCCATAGTCCATAATTTTACAAACTGTTTCATTTTGAGTTTGTGCAATTTTAACTAAGTCTAAGCCTTCATCCATAGC
>CAMUJQ010000047.1 GCA_947089305.1 uncultured Clostridia bacterium | reverse complement strand
CTCTCACATCAACAGTTTTCAAGACTGCCGCATTAGACCGCTCTGCCATTCCTCCAAAATTAAATACACTTAATAAGATATGTTTTTCTTGATGCTTACTTCTATAACGCATTATCAAAAATTTAAGCGTAATGTTATTATAAAAGAAATATTAAAAAAAAGCAAGCATTTTTATAAATTTGCTTTTAAAAAATTATTTTAGCTAAACTAGCATTTTATTATAAAAAGTTAATAAAATATTTTACTTTATTTTTTATGTAAATTTTTTATTTAAAATAATTTTAATTTCAAAAAAACCTTAATAGCTTATTTAATTTCTGTTTTCCATAGTCCATGTAAATTGCAATATTCATACACAGCAATAGGCTTATTTGTACCTACGTAAACTGTTGCTTCTGGCTTATCGTTTGGTGAAAGCGAAATAACAGTGTAGCCTGTTTCAGTTTCAATTGCAATAAAGTTAATAAAGTGAGATGTTTCCATTGGATGTTCTACACTTCCAACCTTGATATTAACAAAGTCTTTTTTTATATTAATAATTGGCAAATGTTTTTCAACAGACGCTTCAATAGTGTTAGCAACCAATTCTTCCATTTTTTCTCCACAGCAGAATACTGGAACATTCTTATCAACTAGTTTTGCAACAACATTTCCGCAGTGCGCACATTTAAAAAATTTTAATTTTTTCATATTTTCTCCTTTTGTAATAAGTTAATTATAGCATGAATTTTAAAATATTTCAAAGTAAATAGCATATGCAGATTTCCTATTTTTTTTGTTTTGAACATATATTCTAATATGATATAATAAAATCAAGGAGCAAAAGATGAATTCTGAAGCAAAAGATTTAGAGTTTTATAAAATGTTAGAAGGCATAAAAAAAGTTACGCGTTATCAGCCTTTCAAAGAGTTACAAGAGAATGTGGCAGGGCATTGTTACATGACTATTGTATTAGCATTTGATATTATGAATAAATATAATTTAAAATTAAATAAAGAGCATGTTTTAGAAATGCTCTTATATCATGATTTACCTGAAATTGGTATGACGTTTGATTTTCCTGCCGATGTTGTGGCAAGAACTGAAAATATGCAAGCAAAAAAAGCTGAGCTAGAACAAGCTAAAGTTGAAAATATAAGTGAAACCTATTCTCGCAAACAAATTAAAAAACTATTTATAGAGTTTGAAACTAAAAAAACACGAGAAGCATTATTTGCAAACTTAATGGATAAATTGGAAGCTGCAATACATATTGCAACAAATAAATGCTCAGGTTTTAAGTGTAATGAAGATTATGAATTTATTATTAATTATTTTGCAGTTTATGCTAAACATTTTCCCGAACTTAATAAACTCATAAGTGCCGTTAGGAATAACTTGCAACAGTTATATGACGAATTTAAAAATAAAAATTAAAAATGTAATGCTACACGCTTATAGAGTTTGTTAAACTTTTTAAAAATTTATAAATTTGAAATTTTCCTGCTAAAAACAACAAAAAAATTTGTAAAACATAAATTATATTAATTTTGAGATAGTACTTGACATTTTTTGGAAAATATAGTAAAATTATATTCAATAAAACTTATTCAATCAACTCTTAAAGTTGTAGGAGAAGGAATTATGGAAAAACCAACTAACATCAAAAAAACAAAATTAATTGTTTCAATGTTGGTTGCGGCAGTGGTTGTTTGCGTTGCCGTTATTTTAAGTGTTTGCCTAATTTGCCTACCAAATAACAAAAAGTTGAATATATTTAACTTAAATATAACTTTTAATAATGAAGTGATAAACGAATGCGATGTTGAAGTGTATGATACAAGCATTCGTTTTTCTTCATTGATTAATAATGAGGAAGTTAATAAAAAGAAAATGTCGGTAAAACTTTCTTGGAAGATTGAGGGCGATAATTTAAATTGTAGCATTAACAACAATGGGGAGTTTGTTGCAGGAGATACTATTGGGGAAGTTAATGTTATTTTAAAAGCAGAAAGTAAAAATGTTGTTTCACATAAATTAAAAGTAAACCTTGTGCCTAAAGCAAATTCAGAGTTGCAAAGCATTACAGTTAATACTAAAGCTGGATTTACTCAAAATTACATAGAGGGACAAACTTTTAACCGTGATAGTGTTGATGTATTGGCTAACTTTGGCGATTATAATGCACATGTTGTTAATTTTACAGCAAGCAATGCGAAACTTACAATGCAAAGCACTGAAATTGGCATTACTTACAATAATAAGTTATTTACTCTTCCAATTTCTGTTCAAGAAAAGTCCCTTCAAAGCATAGAAATAATTTCTGCATCTAACATAACAGAATATATTGAAGGACAAGTGTTTGAAAAAGCCGGAATGAAAGTTTTGGCTAATTTTGAGTTTTTAAATGAAGAAGTGTTTAATTTTGAAGTGGATGAAGTATCTCCACTTCTTTTTAATAATAATGAAGTTGTTGTTAGTTACACATATAAAAACATTACAAAAACAACAACTCAAAAAATTATAGTAAATAAACGTCAATTAACCTCTATTGAATTAGATGCTAGTAAGGTAAAGAAAGAATATACGCAAGGTGAAATTTTTGATGACACAGGTTTAATAGTTGTTGCGCATTATAACTCAGGGTTAAACGAACAAATAAGAAATTATAACTTTAGTAGAGAACCTTTAACAAGCAATATAAATAGCGTAACAATTAGTTACACTGAAAATAACATAACGAAAACTGAAAAAGTATTAAATATCATTGTAAATAAACCATACTCCCTAATTCGCAAAGTTTATGTTTCCACTCCAAATGATATGAATTTAACTTGGCAATATACATATATGGATGATAGCGGTAAAGAAGTGAATGACAATGCCGCTTTTGAAGAGCATGGACTTATATTTGATTCAATAAATGGAATATATGAAATTCCAGTTGGAGCAACTGTAATGATTATTGCAAAAAATGCCACAGTAACAGATTTTGAAATAGATGGCATTAAACAAAATTTAGGATATGAACAAACTTCTATGAGCTTTATTTTAGAGCGCGGGAATGATTTAACAATTAGCACTATTAAAACTGAAAACAAAATAACAATATCTTTTGAGGGGGATAACAAGGAACAAAGTTTTGTTTATTTTGGAAGTTGGAATGCTCCACTTGTTGAAAAAGATTATAAAACTTTAGCATTGATTTATAAAGCTACAGAAGATTATTATTATATTTTCAATATAGATAACAATGAATACACTTTAGTTGAACTTGCAGAGTTTGTATTTAATAAAAGCACAAAGGTTGTTGTTACAAAGCAAATTAAAACTAAATTAGAAAAATCGCTTGAATTAAATTATTATGAAGGTTTCTTATTGGTAGTTGATGTTAATATAGAAACAGTTACCATTGAAAATCTACCACTTCAAGATAGGGCAGGATATACATTTGATGGATGGTCGTTAACTGTTGATGGAGAAACGTTAACCACAGATGAATTAAAAACGTACTTATTAAACGAAACAAATTGCAAAATTTATGCACTGTGGAAAACTGAAACAGTAAATTATGAGGGCAAAGAATTTATTGGACCTTGGCAAATTACAATTTCTGAAGATGGCATTACATTAATTTGTACAGTTGAATTTAAAGTAGATGGAACCTTCAATTATAATGTTACTATAAATGGCGAATTAAATAATGCTTATGTTGGATTATATAGATTTGAAGAAAACAAAATTAATGTAACTTATGTAGAAAAAGCTACCGATAAAGATATTATGTTAATAGCATTAAGTAACTTTAGTTTTGTATTAAAAGAAGGTAAATTACAAGCATCAATATTTATGCTAGATAGTGAGTCATTAACAATTTTAACAGGGGATTTAGATAAAATAAACGTTTAAAAGGAGAGTCAACATGAAAAAGAAGACGAAAAAAATAATAACTACATGTTTATTGGTGGCGGGAGCAAGTACACTTGGTTTAGGTGCTACCAATATAGAAGAACAGATTCCATATGCAAATGCCTTAGAAGATAAGTATGGAACTCCCTTTGAGATTGATAAAAATAAGATTGAAGATGTTAACATTTTAACAGACTCTAATTTAAACTTAAAAATTGGAGAAAGTGCAAATTTAAGTGTTAAAGTTTTTCCTGAAGTTGCAGAAGAAACTCTTGAAAATGTATCGTTTCAAATAGTTAGAGGGCTAAAGAATGCTAGCATAGTTAATAACACTTTGCAAATTAATGATGAAGCTACAATTGGAGAAACAATAGAAGTTGTTGCTTTAGTTGATGGTGTTGCAAGTAGTAATAGTTTATTATTTAAAGTAGATAAAACGGCAGTAGAAGAAATTGTAATATTAAACACAGAAACTGAATTAGCTCAAGGAAGTATGCTTGAATTAAAAACACAAGTTTTTCCCGAAAATGCAACTAATACAAATTGTATATACACAGTGCTAGAAGGTAGAGAATATTTAACGGTAAATCCCAATGGAGTTGTTATTGTTAATGGAAATCTTAATGGAGAAAACATGCAAGCTACAATTAAAGTTGAAAGTTGTAGTGACCCACAAGTAAGTAAAACAATAACATTTAATTTAACAAAACCTTCAATTGATACAATTATTGCAACAACTAAACTTGCGCAAGTAGAGCAAGGTAGAAAATATTCGTTTATGAATAGCGCTGAAGATTATAAAGAGATTTTTGGCGAAAATCAAATTTACTATACTTTAAATGTAAATAGTAATATTGCAACTATTGATAAAAATGGTTTATTAACAATTAATGAAGCGGCGCCAGTTAATAGTGTTATTGTTGTTTATATGAGAACGGCTAATGGTAAGCGTTTTAATCAAACGTTAGTTGTAGAGCCAGTTTATGCAACTAAAATGGCTATTACAAACTTTACAAAACCAGCACATAGTGAGGGTTACTATCCAGGAGAAGAAATTGAAATAAATGTTGACTTTATTGAACCATTTAATGTATCTGATATAAATAAAAATTATTATATAAGAATGAATCCGTCAACACTTGCAATAGTAACAGATAAAGGAATAAAAATTAAGAATGCGAATGAAATAACAACTAATGATAAGACCTTTACAGTAACAGTTTATTCAAATCAAAACGGAAACGTATTAAGCGAAACATTAACTTTCACTATTTATGTGCCAATAACAAATATAGTTTTAACTCAAAAAGAAACTGTTTTAAAAGAAAACACTAGTTTTAATTTATCTGATATTATTACAACAAATATTGATACAGCAATTAGTGATGTTGGTGCACCAAATTTTCAGCTTGTTGATTCAACTTATGCAACTCTTCATGATAATGAATTAATTATTAAAGATAATCTTCCAGAAGGAGATTTAAATATTGAATTATTTGCAATAGCAGATAATGCTGTTTCTAATGTTTTAACTTTTAATTTATATAAGCCAACCCGTTCATTAACATTAACAACAGATAATGTTAACCCTATAAGTAGAATAGCAGGGGGCGAAACAGTTAACTTATTTACAGCCGTAAGTAAAACTGCAAGTGTTAACAATCCAATATTTACAGTTATAAAGGGTGTAGAAAATATTGATCCTAGCTTTTTAAATGGAAATCAGGTTAGTTCATCTTTTAAAGTTAAGGCAAATTTAAGTGAAGTTAAAAATTTAAATAAACAAATTGTTATTAAAGCAAAGCAAGATGACAAAGAAAGTATAATAGACTTGTTTGTTTACATTCCAAATGAGAAAATGAATATAAGTTTAGATGGTTTAACAAGAGGAGAGTATAACGATTTTAGTATTTCATATTCTCAAAATGCTGACGACATGAATTATGAGATTATTGAACAAAGCCAAGCTGTTGAGGTTTTTGATAAAAATGGACAAACTATAAAAATTAAAAAGAATGCAAGTGCAGGAACAGAAGTAAAAATAAAATATCGTTCACTTGATAGATTAAAAACAGAATTTACTCAAACATTTAAAGTTGATAGTTTAATTAGTGATAGGTCAGAAACTGTTTTAAAAGATAACATAAATCAAATGAATATGTTTAACTTTATTTTAGATAGTGATAGTGAAGGTATACCACTCAATTTAAGTAATCCTCAACTTCATGTTGGCAGATTTACTGATATTGTTTTAAAATATAGTGGAAAAGCTTTAGAGGAATATGGTTTAACTATAGAAAGCATTTCTGTTAATTGTTTTAATAATTATTTTAATAGTGATGAACTTAATAACGATAAAATATTTTTATTAGATAATGCAAGTGCTATTAAGTTAAATAATGGTATAAGACTTTCAGTTTCAAATAATGCAATTGGCAAAACACAAATTGTTTGCAATGTTATTGTTAAAGATGGGGATACATCATACATTTTAGTTCCAATAACCTTTGAAACATTTAAACCAATGAATGGAACTCCAGTCGTTTTAAATAATAGCATAACAAACATTGAAACATCATTAAATTTAGGCTATGGTGATTTTGAAAAATATGCAAATTATAATTTAAATTCTCTTGAATATAAAAGCAGTAATTTAAATGGGGCAAGCATTTCACCAACGGGCTTGTTTAAAGTTACAAGCGACAATGCTTTAAATGAACAAACAATAGAACTTAGCCGAACTCAAAATTATAATAACACAACTATTAATTATAATTCTTTTGTAAAATTGTATATTAAACGTATTAATTTAACAAAAGGCCCAGGGGAAGGGGGTGCAGATTCAATTGCACAAGTTGATGGAGTTTGTGAAAACATTGCATTACCATATAGAATGGGATATTTATTTAAAGGTTATTATACTGAAGAAGATGGAAAAGGTAGCTTATATTATAATGAAAATGGAAAGTTACAAGTTCGTCATACAAGTTTCTTAAATATCAATACACTTTATGCTAAATGGGAAGCAGTTACATATTATGTAAATCTTTATAAACAATTAGATAAAAATGAACCTGTGTTATATGAAACAATAGCTGTGCGTTATGATCAAACAATTGAACGTGAAGCAATTAGTATTGGTGGTTATGATTACAAGCATTGGCTTAGAGATGGTCAGAATGCAGGAAACGGAAAGCAAGTTATTAGGAATTGGACAGCAAAACATGGAGATACAATAAAATTAATTGCTTACTATACTAAACACTCTTGTGTGGCAGAGGGAACATTAATTACTTTAGCTGATAAAACTCTAAAACCTGTTGAACAGTTAGATGGAACTGAAAAGTTACTTGTATGGAATTTGTTTACAGGAAATTTTGATGAAGCGCCTATATTATTTATTGATAATCATGGCGAGGCAGAATATGTTTTAATTGAACTTACTTTTAGTGATGGCACTGTAGTTGAAGTTGTAGATGAACATGGATTTTGGGATTACGATTTAAATAAATATGTATATATAGATAAAAACAATGCAAATAGTTTTGTGGGACATAGTTTTAGTGGTCATACAGAAAACGCACATCAAAACAAAGTTGTTACTTTAACTAATGTTGAAATATATAACAAAACAACATTTGCATATAGTCCAGTTACTTTTAAACATTTGTGTTATTTTGTAAATGGTATGCTATCTATGCCAGCAGCAACTGAATCATTTACAAATATTTTTGAAGTAGATAAACAAACAATGCAATATAACAAGCAAGCAATGGAAAAGGATATTGCCACTTATGGTTTATTTGAGTATGAAAAAGATTTTAGCGAACTTATTCCTCCTCAAATATTTGAAGCCTTTAACGGAAGTTATCTAAAAGTTTCAATTGCTAAAGGTATAACAACCATGGAAGAAATATTTAGTTTAATTAATAGATATTCTAAATTTTTTGAAAATGGAGGTGAAAAGTAATGCAAAAACAGTTAAAATCTAGATTTTTAACATTCTTTACATTATTAATCGCAGTTTTATGTATAGGTTTATGTGCTTTTACATTTGCGCCTAGTAAGGCATTAAACAATGTAAGTGCTCAAAGCACATTAGAACTTGCGGGCACTCAACTTAATGGTGCAATTGTTTTA
>CAMUJQ010000046.1 GCA_947089305.1 uncultured Clostridia bacterium | reverse complement strand
AAGCTGTTGTTGGAACAATGGTTGCTGTTAACAATGGTAGCATTGTAAATAGTCGTGTAGGCAGAAGTATCAACAGTGATTACGAATATTTAGGTTATGGTCTTTTAGGTGGCGAAAATAATTCTACTACAATTAATAAGGAAGGAAATACAAATTATTCTAGAATTATTGGCTATGGTAGAGATCAAAACGGAAGAGAAACAGAAACTGGTTTGATACAAAACGGAATTAATTTAACTGGTTATGGAACAATGGGTGGGCTTGCTGCATTTAACTATGGAGTTATTAGTAGTAGTTATTTTGCGGGAGGAACCATTACAAATAACACTAGTGTTGTTGAGAACTCACAAACTGGTGGCTTAGTTGCTTATAACTATGGAAAAATTACTTTAAGTGATGTTGAAGGTAAATTTAGTAGCGAACAATTATTGAAAAAAGAAGAAAGCGACTTACTTATAAGACTTGGAACTGGTTTAGTTTCAAATGGTAATGTTGGTGGCTTTGTATATCGAAACGAAGGTGAAATATCAGATTGTTATTCTAATATTTCTGTAAGCACAAATGCTAGAAGCGCAGCTTTTGTTTATAACACAGAAAATGGCACAGTTGAAAATTGTTATGCATTCTCTTCAAGTGAAGCAACAACAAATAATGCACCTTTTGTTGGAATTAATCCTTTTGAAACAAGTTATAAAGGAACAATTAATTCAAGCTTTTATTACAAACCAACAGCAACGGCAAATTTTGATAGTGTTACAGAAGAAGACAGAGTTAATAATACAGATTTATTAACTCGCATTCCAGATGCTGAGTGGGCAACAATGCAAGATACTTACACTTCTTTTGCTTTTTCTGCTGTTGAGTTAGACAACAATGGCAATGAAATATCAACTCAAAATGGTGTTTGGAAAATAGACGAAAACTATGGTCCAATTCTTACTAGTGCAAATTCAATAGCAATTACAAGCAATTATATTAAACTTGATGAACTTAATGAAAAGTTTAAAGAACAATACCCAAATGGGGTACTTACCGATTCTAATTTATTAGCTCAAGATAGAGAGGTTTTACAAGCTTTAACTGGTTATATGCCAAGAGCTATTGATGGAGTTGATAATTATATTTTAATTAAAGATGCAAAACAATTTAATGATAGAATTTTAAATGCTGAAGCTGAATATCAAAGTAAAAAAGCTCTTAACAATATTGAACCTAAAAAGAACATATATCGTTTAATTTCTGATATTACTTTTGGAGCTGGAGACGATACAGCAGGGGAAACAATTCGTACATCAACATTGCAATTTGAAGGCATATTAGAAGGTAATGGATTAAGCATCAGAAACTTATCTATTACAGCAAAAACAATTGATAATGTTGGAAACGAAAATGAATTTGCTTCTTTAGAAACAATTTCAAGTTCACGCGCGATTGGTATGTTTGCGGCAATGAGCAATGGTGCTAGCATTAAAAATTTAGATATTTATGTTAGCCAAGTTGTAGCAAATGCAGATATTGTTGGTGCAATAACAGGTATTTTAGATGAAAGTTATATTTACAATGTTAACTTAATGCCAGATACAAGTGTTTCAGTAACTAATCATGTTCTTGGAAGATATATTGCAGGTGGAGCAGTTGGCTTGGTAATTGGTAATGCTGAAAAATATAAAGTTTCTAATGTTTCTTCTAGCATTAGTGTTGCAGCAACAGACTATACATTGCCTGCTGCAAATCCATCAGGAGAAGTTAACACAATACAAAATGCAGAAGCAATTTATGCTGGTTTCAGATTTGGAAATTCTAGTGTGTATCGTAAAGATATTACTATAGAAGAATTAAAAGACACTAATTATAGCTATCAAGGTTTAAGTATCGCGGCTGGAATAGTTGGCGTTACTAGCACAAAAGTAAGCAATAATTCATCTTTAACTCAAAGCATTGAAGTTGGAGAAAAAGCTAATATTGCTTTAGCACAACTTTCAAGATTAAAGGCTTATGGAAATGATTTACGCTTAGCAGCAACTAACGTTGGTGGGGTTGTAGGTTTAATAGACAGAAACACTTATTTACATGACGCAGAATTTGAAGTATTTAGTGAAGATGGCCTTACAACAAATCAAAAACTAGGAGGAATTTTAACTGCTGGTGGTATTTGTGCTGTTAATAGTGGGTTAATTAAATATGCAAGACTTGTTCATCAAAATCAAACAATCTTAGATGAAATTTATTTAAGTAAGGATACAAGTTATGCTTATGCTCCAAATAGTGTACAAAATTTATTTACATTAACAGATTTTAATAACACATATAATAAAATTAACATTTATGTTGGTGGTATTACTGCAATTAACTTCTCAGGAGAAATAATTGACAGTTTTGTAAAAGTTGATGTTAAACCAGAATTTACAATAGCACCAGTTGATTATTGTTATGTTGGCTTTGCTGCTGGTAAAGCTGTTGGCGGTAGAATTAGTTATTTCTATAGTTTAAGTAACACTCACACTTATTTCTATAGTGGGCTTATTGGCTATGCGCAAAAAATAAATGACAATATTTATTTAGAGCCAAGTATTAATAACACTAACATTAATAACACGGGCAAAGGATACAATTATTCAGAACTTACAGCTCAAGCGACAAGAAAAGTAAAATATATTGTGCTTAATACTGTTGTAGTTATGATGCCAACTGAAGATAATACTGTTAGCTTAACTGGTGAAAATAGATATGGTACTCTTGCAGGTTTTGCTGTTAGCGGCGATGAATTTGGTAAAGGAGAAGCTGGCGAAGATACGCATTTAACAACTTTATTTAATATTAATTATACAAACACAAATAATAATACAACTAAACTAGTGGCAAATCGTAATATTGAGATTGATGCTAGTGGAAAAAATAATCCTATTTATATGGGAACAGGTAAAAACAATAATGAAGGCTTTGTAAAAGTTAAAAATGCAAATGAAGCTAATGCATTTAGTGTTCAAGCAGAACAAAGAGCAAGCACTTTTACAAACTTTATAAAAACATTAAGATGGAATGTTTATTCTACTTATAGAATGCCATTCCCATTCTATGGTTTAAGCGATACTATAAGATATATTAAAACAGAAGCAGATTTTGCAGATTTAGCTAGGTATCCAGATGCAACTTTTGTTGTTCAACCAAAACAAGATAACACGCCTTATAACATTAATGTCTCATCAATATTGGCCGAATCATCTCAAATGGTATTTACTGGTATCATAACGGGTACGGGACAAGAAATTAAACCGATAATTCAATTAAGCGGAAGAAGCACAAAATTGTTTGCTACCTTAAATGGCGCAAGTATATTCAATTTAGAATTTGTAATTTCAAATGGAGCTTCTATATCTGGTGGAATTATTGCTAATAATGCAATTAATTCGATGTTCGATAATGTTACAATTAAGTTGGGAACAAATATTAATGCTAGTAGCGTTAATATTGCAGACGAAAAAAGTTCATTTGGTACAATGGTTGGCGTTGCAGCAAATTGTATAATTAAAAATTGTGAAGTAACAAGCATTGATAATAATACTGAGAATCTCTCAATTGTAACTGAGGGAGAAGCCTTTGGTGGCATGTTTGGAACATTAACTGGTTCAAGCATTACAAATTCTAATGTTAATAATATAACTATTGACGCTAAATCAATTGGTGGAACTAATAATAACAAATCAATTATGGGCGGATTTGCAGGTCTTATCAAAGGTTCAATTATTGAAAGCAGTTTTACGTCGGATATTGGACTATCTACTGGAGCAAACTTTATTGCAGGCGGTTTTATAGGTCAGGCAAGTGAAAGTTTAACAAGTTTTTCAAATTGCTATGCAAATAAAACAAGTGTAAATGGTAATAAACTTTTAGTTGATAGCAATTCAACATTAGGTGGTTTTATTGGTTTTGCAACAAATGCAAACTTTAATTACTGTTTTGCAGATGTAGATGCCCAAGCAAGTAAAACAGCAAAATTAGGTGGGTTCGCAGGAGAATTAAATACTTTAATAGGTAATGAAAATAGTAATAATAATGTAACTCTAACTAATTGCTATGCTTTAAGTTCTTTAACAGGTTTAAATGTTGGTGGCTTTGTACATTCTACAAATGCACAAATCACAAATTGCTATAGTGCAGGAGAAATTCTTCCATATGGAGAATCAACTGAAACAATTGAAGCAATTGCAAGCTTTGCTGTTAATGCTAATAATAATGAATCAAAAATTACTAATTGTTATACATTATGCAATATAGGTTATAAAGCTAATAGTGCGGATAAAGTAAGTAACTTTGTGCTTAATTATAAGTTTAAAGAAAATGATTCAGAGGAAGAAAAATATTCTAATATAACAAACTGCTATTATGCAAGTGAAATAAATCATCAATATACACTTGATAAAACAGAAAACACATTTAAAATTAATGATGAATTTAAAGTAAAAACCCAAGAAAATTCTTTTGAAAATAAAAGCGGAGAACATCCTAATGTTCAAGCAAAATCTTTATCAGAATTTTTAGAAGAAAAAATAACAAGTCAAAATGTAATTCAAAATACATTTATTGATGGTTTTACTCGTGATGTTTTTGAGGCTGGAAGCGAAAAACTTGAAGATAATGAATATATTTACATGCCAATTCTTAAAATGGGGGATAAGAATAACGATAAGTTTAACTCAACTCAAATTAATTATCCAAAATTAAGAGCACGTAAAGTAAACAGCACAAATTATAATGAAGTGTTTAAGCAACAATTAGATGGTAATTTTGTGGCTGAAAATACTATGTTATATTTTGAAAACGATTTAGATTTTACTGATAAATATTCAATAACATTAAATAATAACATTGTTATTGGAAAGTCAATTGCAAACAATAGTGAAATTTCAAACGTTCGTGTAAGTAAAGCATTGTTTGGCTCTGTTGAAAATTCTATTATAACAAATTTAGTTATAACGATAGAAAGTTCACAAAATTCAAATTCTGTTGTTGCAACTAATTTAAGTAATACTATAATCAACAAAGTTAAAGTTAATGGAGAATTTACTTCAATTAGTGATAAAGCAGGCGCATTTGCTTCTACTTTAACAAATAATAGTTTAATAATTAATAGTCAAAATAACGCTAAAATTAATGGAACTAATAATGAAGTTGGTGGGTTAGTTGGCTATGCTCAAGCTTCACAGATAGTTAATAGTTTTAATGCTGGAGAAGTGAATGGAACTAGTGTGGTTGGCGGACTTGTTGGTACTGCGGAAAACGTTAAAATTTACAAGAGCTATAACATTGGTAAAGTGCTTGGAGTATACACAACTGGAACAAAGATTTCAGGCTTAGTTGGTTTTGCAAAACGTGAGATTGAAATTTCAAGTTGTTATAACACAGGCTTATTAACTGGTAACGAAAATATTAACGGCTTAGTAAATAGAGAAGACACAGCAAATATCACAATTTTAAATAGTTATAACACGGGAGCAATAAATGCTCATAACAATACAAACTTTAACCCAATTGTTAATAAAGTTTCAACAACTGGAGTAAAAACTGATTTAACAAATGTATATTATAACATTGATTTATATCCTAACGTTGAAAAGCTTAATGATAAACCTTTAGGTACAGCAAAAACTACAAAAGAACTTTCAATTATGGTTGTTGCTGGTGAAGATGGGGCTCTAAATTCAGACTTTGAATTAATAACTACAGATACAACAGTGTCGTTCCCGCTTCTTAAAAATGTAGGCGGATATAGTTCAACAGTGGCTGGAGGACAAGCAATAGGTAATGGCGCCAACATGTTTATATTTGATGAGAAATTTTATCAAACTGAAACAGTTGGTCAAATTTCACCTAAAATATTTGCAAAATCTAACTTTATATTTACTAACAATGTAAGTGGAGATGGTTTTGCGTTTAACTACGATTTTGAAGGTACAATTTATGGCTGTAATTATACATTATATGATGCAACTCACAGTTTATTAAATAATGCCATAAATGCCACAATATCTAATGTTAGAGTTTTAGGTTCTTCAGCTGGAGATCCAACAAACATTAATGCTTCAACAGCTGGTAGTTTAAGTTCTGCAATTGCAAATCATTTTACAGGTGGCTTTATTTCTAATGTTACAATTTCAGGGGATTTAGTTGTTGCAAAATTAGAGTCTCAAAATGAAAATGGTTACGCTGGCGGTATTGTTGGCGTTGTTGAAAACGCAACCTTAACATATTGTAATGTTGTTGAAACAGATTTCTATCAATACTTTGTAACTCCAGATCAAGAAATAAAAAATATTTATGTTGGTGGAATTGCTGCAAAAAGCAGTGAAACAAATATCTTAAATAGTAGTTTTTCAGGAAACATTTATCTTGGTAGACAATTTGCTGAAAACGGAACAATTAGTTACGGAAATGTAAATACATTTAATATCGGCGGAATATGTGCTGAAGTTAATAGCGGTATTGTTAATGATAATAAAATACAACATCAAGTATATTATGCAAGCACTAAACCAGCGCCTATTAATGGCATTGAGCAAGATATTGTTGATAAAGAACTTTCTCCAAGAGAAAATCAAACAGGCTTAGTTTCAAATGTTAAATTTAACATTTATGATTTTGCAAATAGCATTAGTTCAAATAATGATAAGCAATTGAGTGTAATGTTAAGAGAAAGAAACAGTTATTTTACAAGAACCTTATTTAATGGAGAAGCAAGAATTGGTTATAAAGATACAATTGATTCTTGGATGGCTACACTTGGCGATTTAGCTGGTAGCAGTTATAAAACTCCAAAATTAATTTATGATGCAGAAAGTTTTATTGCAGATAGTAATGTTGATGCAAACACTCGTTATTATAAATTAATAACTAATGTTAATGGAACTGATGCTAAAGATGTGTTGCAATTACAAGCACCTAAATATTATGATGGTCGCGGTTATTCAATCAAAAACTTTAACTTTATTGCAAACTCAATATTCAGCACATTAGGCAAAAATTCTATTATTAAAAATATTGTGTTTGAGAAAAACAAAGTTAATGCAACAAGTAATGGTGAAAGCACAAATTCAGCATTTGTTACAGAAGCAAATAATGGAACGATTAAATATGTTGGCTTAATGCTTAATAGCTTGTTTGTAACAAACACACAAGAAAATAATGTAAATAAAGATGCTTTTGATTATAATATTGGTACAGTTGGTTTAGTTTCAGCTGTAAACAATGGAACAATAAGTTCTTGTTACTCAACTTCATTAATTTCAATTGATGGGGCTAGTAATGGAACTGTTGGTGGTCTTGTTGGAATAAATAAGGGCGCAATACAACACTCTTATAACAGTGGAATCATCGGATTGCCATTTAATGCTAGTGCCGAACGAAACATATTTACAAGTGGAGGGGCAGTCGCATTTGAAGAAATTGGTTCTAAAGTTGATAATGTTTATTCTAATAGTGAGGTTCATGTTAACATTAACAATAATGTTGGAACTGCAAATACTTCAACTAATTTAGCAAGTTTAAATATTAACAACTTTGAAAAAATTACAGAAGCTAGTGACCCATTATCTAAAATGATAAATGCAGGCTTGCCTATGTATCAACGCCATAAAAACTTTACAAGAACTCCAAAATTTGCATTTAATTCACTTGCAACAGAAATACCATCAACAATAAATAATGCAACGGCAGTAAGTACATGGGAACAGTTTACAAACGCATTAAGAAGAAATCAAAAAATCTACTTAACAGCTAACCTAGACGCTGGCGGAGTAAATTCAAGGTATGTAACAGATAAATATGATGAAGGACAAATCAACTTTAATGGATATAGTATCTTTAATTTATACATACAAGGTAGTTCTTCATCAGCATTAATAACTTATGCTCGAGCATCAACTTTTAATGATGTTTCAATAATAAATCCTAGAATGAAAGTTAAAGAAAATACATATTCACAAAGTAATCGTTATTTAAGTATATTTGTAGCAGAAACATACACTGATGGATTTTTAGATTTAAATCGCTGGGTTGAATTCAATGGTGGCTTAATTTTAGGCGGGTATCAAAGTATAGTACAAGCAGATAAAGATTTTTCTACGTATGGAGTAATAAAAAATCCTAATCACTTAATTGATACAAGTGAAAATAATTTTAGTGCACAAATGGCTGGCACAAATGAAGCTCAAAGAGAACAAGTTAAGTCGCGCAGTTATAAAACTTCTGATACACCTA
>CAMUJQ010000045.1 GCA_947089305.1 uncultured Clostridia bacterium | reverse complement strand
CGTATTCGTCAAATTGAAGCAAAAGCACTTAGAAAACTTAGAAACCCAAATAGAAGTAAAAAACTTCGTGATTTTATGAGTGAGGATTAAAATTTAAGTGAACTTAGGTAAACGAATGTTAAAAATATTAAGTTATGTAGAACCCTGCAATATTGTTGCTGACGTCGGTTGCGATCACGGCAAAATAGGCGCAGAGTTACTTTTGCATAAGGTTTGTGACACTTGTATTTTTAGCGATATTAGCGAACCTAGTTTAAATAAAGCTTATTCACTTATAAAAGAAAATGAATTGTTAGATAAAAGCAAATTTGTTGTTTGTAATGGCTTTGGCGGATATAATAATGATATTAAAATTGATACAGCAATCATTGCAGGTATGGGTGGTATTGAAATAGCAAATATATTAGCAGCTAAACCTAAAAATTTAGAAATTAAAAAATTTGTTTTACAACCTAACAATAATGTGGTATACTTGCGTAGAGCCTTGGTTTCATATGGATATAAAATTAATTTAGATGAAATAATTATTGACGATGGAATATTTTATAATTGCTTACAAGTTGAATTAGGAGAAGATGTTCTAAGTCGGGATGAACTTGAATTTGGAAGAACTAATCTAAATAAATTATCTCCTGAGTTTCTAAAATATTTGGAGTTTAAACTTAGACAATTATTTGTTATTTTAGAAAATGTTATGGGAACAGATAAGGAAGAAGAAATTAAAAATTTGATATATCAAATTAAAAATGTGTTAAAAGGAAAAAAAAATAAATGCAAGCAGAAATAAGTAAAATGGTGAAATATCAAGCAGTTGAGGCTGAATTAGTTAAAATAGATAAAGCTCTTGAAGCTAATCCTAATAAAGTAACGTTAAATAAAATGGCAGAAGTTTTTAATAGTAGTTTAAAACTTGCTGAAAGTTTAGAACGTGATGCAGAAAAAGCTGTTAGCGAATTTGAAAAAGTTAAAAAAAGTTATAATCTTAATTATGAAAAAGCTCAAAAGTTTGCTAGCCTTGACCTTGAAAAACTTAGTGATGAGCAATTAAATAAAGTTAATTTAGAACTTGAAGGTATTGTTACAAATCTAGATACAATTGAAAAAAATCTTTTGAGTTTAAATAAAGGTGTTGATGCAATTTTAGATAAATTTGATAAAGCTAAAAAGAATGCTGTAATTGCAAGAACTAATTATGGAAAAGCAAAAGAAAATTTTGATAAGATAGTTGCAAATAGTTCAGCTGCTAGAAATAAGATTGTTGCAGAACTTAAAAAACTTGAAGCAACAATTAACCCAAGTTTATTGAATAAATATAAAGCGATTAGAGAAGGAAAGTTATTTCCAGCGCTTGTTCCTTTACAAAGTGGATTATGTGGTGCTTGCAGAATGAAACCTCCAATATTTGCTATGACTAAATTAAATAATCAAGGTTTTGTTGAATGCGAAAATTGTCATAGAATTATATATTCAGAATAACCAATATTTTTAAATAATATAATAGCCTATATGAAAAAAACATTAGGCTATTATTTTTTACTATTATCTTCAATTATTGGAGCTGGTTTAATTACAGGGCAAGAAGTAATTAGCTTTTTTGGTGGTTTTAGTTTTAAAACATGTATTGCAATTGTATTTAGTTCTGTTTTAATAGGATATTTAGTTTATAAGGCACTTGGGGTAAGTAAAAGCGAAAGTTATCAAAAAATTAAAAAAAATAAGTTGTATCAAATTTTTGTTGTGCTTAGTTGTGTTGTGGTTGCTGGCGCGATGGTTGCGGGAGTGGATGAGTTTAGTGCAAGAACGGCCTTGCCTAGTTGTGTGGGAATTATTGTTCTTGTTTTAGCTGGGTTGTTTGGTGGAAAGTTTTCAAATTTTTTTAAGAAGTTTTCTAAAATAATATGTGTTTTAATCGTTATTGCTTTTATTGTTGTTGTTAGTTTTGCTGCAAAAAATAATAGCGCTCTTGTACAAGTTAAAGGAACACATACTTTTGTTAAATGTTTTTGTTATGCTTCATTTAACGTTTTTTTACTTTTGCCACTTGCAGAGGAGAGTGGGCGAGCATTAACTAAAAAACAAAATTTGTTTTTATCAATTTTGCTAGCACTTACTTTATGCATTTATATTATAGTTGGTTGTTATGCCGCTAGTTTTGTTGGTGGAAGCATGCCATTAATAACTGTAGCAAGTAATATGAAGTGGTTTTATTATGTTTATGTAATAATGGCATTTCTTGCAATTTTAACTACACTATTTAGCTCGCTTTATTCTATCAAACAAGTTTGTGGAAAAAGAATTATTTTGTATTTAGTTTTAATTGCTTTAATTTTTGTAGTTTCACTTTTTGGCTTTGAATATATTATTGAATATTTATATTTAGTTATTGGTATTATTGGGTCAATAGTATTGTTTTTGAGTTAAAAAGCATTTTTAAATATATAAAATAATTAGTATTAAAAATGATATTAATAAAAAATCCACATTATTTGTGGATTTTATTTTTTATTGTTAACATGCTTTTCGAGTAAGGCTACAGCAAAATACATTATTGCAGCTAAAAAGCAAAGTATTGTTGTGCTTGCCATAACAAGGTCGAGTTTAAACACCTGACCACCGTAAATAATTAAGTAACCAAGGCCTGCCATAGAAACTAAATATTCACCCATTATGGAGCCAACCCAGCTTAGACCTACATTTACTTTTAAAACTGTAATAAATTGTGGAAATGTTGCGGGTAAGATTAATTTAAATAAAATTTGAAGTTTGCTTGCTTGCATTGTTTGCATTAGGAGTACTTTGCCTTTATCAACTTCTAGAAAAGCATTTAGCATGCTAATAGTTGTCATTACAACACATATTAACACGCACATAACAACAATAGCAGTTGTGCCAGCACCAAACCAAATAATAATCATTGGACCAAGAGCAATTTTAGGAAGACTATTTAATACTACAACATAAGGTTCTAAAATGCGTCTTAAGTAATCACTTTCATATAAGAATATTGCAACAATTGTACCTATTAAGGTTGAAATTATAAAGCCTAAAACTGTTTCTCCAAGAGTTACAAAAATATGAGTAAATAAGTTTCCGTTTTTAGCAAGGTCTACAATTGTTATGCAAATTCTGCTTGGGCTACTAAAAATAAATGGATCTAAAACGCCCGTTTGTGTTAACAATTCCCATAAACCAATAAATACAATGAGTATTAATATTTGCATGCTAAACACAAATATCTTGCTATTTTTTTGCCCCTTGAGATAATCTTTATAAGTAATAGGTTTTTTCCTTTGTCTTTTTACTTTATTATTTTTTTTCATAAGTAATTTCCTTTATTTAGTCAAAATCTTTGTTACTCACTAACGCAAGAACATGAACAACTAATAGATTTTGTGATTAACAAAAACTAATCAAAAATCTTTGTTTGCCATTCACTCAACTTAAAGTTTTCGCGACGAGAGGTGATTGTTTCATTTTCATTAAAAGGGAGTTCCACAAGTTCTTTTACGGTGGCAGGACGTCGAGTTAATATTACAACTTTGTTACTTAAACTAACAGCCTCTTCTATATCATGTGTAACTAAAATTGCAGTTTTGTGCTCTTCTTTAATAATATTTGCAACATCGTTTGCAACACTTATTCGTGTAACATAATCTAGCGCAGAAAAGGGTTCGTCTAAAAGCAAAACTTTAGGTCTAAGTGCAAGGGTGCGGATTAGTGCAACACGTTGACGCATACCTCCACTAAGTTCAGTTGGCTTTTTGTTTTTAAAATTTTCTAGACCATATTTTTTAAGCAAGTTATCAATATAGTCTAAATTTGCTTTTGTTTTTATTTTTTGTATTTCAAGCGGTAAAACAATGTTTTTATAAACGGTTAGCCAAGGAAAAAGTTCGTCGCTTTGTAACATGTATCCAAAAAAGTTTTTAGGAATGTTTTCACTAACTTCGCCATTTTGATTATAAAAAATTTTACCATGTTGAGGAGTTAATAAACCTGAAATTGCACTAAGTAAAGTAGTTTTTCCGCACCCAGATGGGCCAACAACACTTACAAAGTCGCCCTCATTTACTTTAAACGATATGTTTTTTAATGCTTCTGTTTCGCCTGTTTTGGTAAAATAATTTAAACAGACGTTATCTAATTTGATTATGTCCATAATGCAGTATATTCGGAAGTTTTGTAAGTTGTTAACAAAAACTGATGTGAAATAATATATAAAATCTTTTGAAAAAATTTTAAATTATGCTAATATAGTTACATAGGAGTAAAAAATTGTGAAAGACACTAAGAGTTTTGAGAGTATAATTCCAACAGCACTTTATACGGCATATCCGCTTATATTTACAGATATACCTTTTGCAAAAGAAATGTATAATTTATTAAATGAAAAAGGATTTCCACAAGAATTAAAAAAAGATATACTTGCCCCTTCGCTGGAAGCAAGATATAAATTGATTGATAAACTTTGTGATGCTTGCGGTAGTTTGCAAATTTTGGAATTAGCAAGTGGCTTTACAACTCGTGGATTAACAAGATGTTTAGATAATAAGAATATAACATATGTTGAACTAGATTTACCTAGCGTTATAAAAAATAAACAAAAAATGATAAAAACATATTCTAGGATTCCTAAAAATTTACATTTTGTTAAAGGAAATGCTTTGAATAAACAAGATTTAAATAAATGCCTAAAATATTTTGATATAACAAAACCAATTACAGTTTTAAACCAAGGTTTGATGAGATATTTAAACTTTGATGAAAAAGAATTATTGGCAAAAAATATTTTTGATATAATAAAACAAAACAATGGTTTTTGGATTACTTGTGATATTACACCAGCGAATTCTAACAGTTTAAATATTCACACCAATGAAATTTTAAACTCTTTTACAGATCGAAATAAATTTAGTTGGAGATATAAAAATAGAGAACATGTAGAAGAAGTTTTTGATAAAATAGGTTTACAAATAAAATGGCACGATTGCATTGAAGTAATTGATAATTTAACTTGTTCTAAAAATTTAAATATATCTAGAAAGGAAGCAGAAGATAGAATAATAAACATAGCAGTAGGCGTTATAAGTATAAAAAAATAAAAACACTCGTTTGAGTGTTTTTTTGTTTATTTTAAAAAGTCTTCAACATCCTTAAAATTTAAAAGTTCGCTTTTTATTGTTTCTAACGTTTTATCATCCCAGCGAGGGAAGAGTGGGCTAGGGGCATTAACTTTGTGATTATTAATTTTTTCATTAATGTGTTCTAAAATTCCACTTTCTAGTGGTGAACCACTTATATTTAATTGATTGTTATAAAATTCAGTCATTTTGCTAGGACAAATAGGCGCAAATAAAATTGTTATAACGCGAGCAAAGTTCAAGGCTAAATATAGTGTTCTTTTAACTGATTCTAAATCACCTTCTTTATATTTTGCCCAAGGTGCGCTTTGCTCAAGTAGAGTATTACCAGCACTAGCAAGTTGCATGATTTTTTTATAAGCGTCTTTAATTTCAATATTTTTATAACTTTCACAAATTTCGTTTGGAAGAGTGTTAAGTAAATCGAATGCTACTTTTTCAACATCGTTTTGAGGTTCTTTAAAATCACATTCAACAACTCCGCCAAGGTAGCTATTTATCATGTTAATTGTACGATTAAAGAAGTTTCCAAGTTTATTTGCAAGTTCGGCATTAGTGTTTTGTTTAAAATCTGCCCAAGTAAATTCAGTATCTTTTTTTTCTGGAATAATTGTTGTTAAATATGCTCTAAAAACATCAATATCAACATTACAATTAGGGTCTAATAGTGAGCCACAAAATACACCAACGCGTTTAGATTTACTAATTTTTTGCCCTTCATAATTTGCAAAGCAGTTACCAGCTAAGTTATAAGCATTATTAAATTTTTTAGAACCAATAACCATGGCAGGGAAGAATGTTCCATGAAACTGAATGTTATCTTTACCAACAAAGTGAACAATTTTGTTATCATTTTTTTCTACCCAAAAATCGTTATAAATAGCTTTTGAAAGTTCTTTTGTAATGCTTAAATAACCAATTGGCGCTTCAAACCAAATGTAAAAAACTTTATCTTCAAAACCTTTTAAGTTAATTGGAATACCCCAATTAATATCACGGCTTATGCTACGTTTATTGAAACCTTCGTTAATTAAGCGCTTTGCCTCACTAAAAACAGTAGGGCGCCAAATGTTGCGTTTTGTTTCAACAAATTTATCAAGGTCTTTTTGTAAACTTGGTAAATCTAAAAAAACTTCAGTGTTTTCTTTTAATATAGGTGTTGTTCCACAAGTTTTGCATTTTGGATTTTTTAGCATATCAGTTGAAAGAGTGTGACAACAATGTTCACATTCGTCACCATTTGCAGTTTTTCCGCAGTATGGGCAAGTGCCTTCAACAAAACGGTCGGCTAAAAACATTTTGCAAGTTTCACAATAAAGTCTTTTTGTTGAGCCTGTTGAAATGTATCCATGTTCATTTAATAAGTTAAAAAATTCTTGAGTTTCTTCAAAGTGAGTTTTTGTGTGAGTTGTAGAAAAAATATCGTAACTAATGTTAAGTTTTTTATAAATTTTGCTGTGAAGTTCTTTCATTTTATCAACAAAATATTCTATATCTATGTTAAGTCTTTTTGCGTCAATTACAGCGGGAGTTCCGTGAGAATCCATTCCACCAATCATAAAGGTTTGGTTTCCAGCTTGAATATTAAAGCGATGATAAATGTCGGCAGGTAAGTGACTGCCTACAATATGTCCAACATGGGGAAGCCCGTTAACATAAGGAAGGGCAACTGTAATTAAAATGTTTTCTTTTTTCATATTTAATTTAGACTTTATAATAAGTCTTATACTCCTTTTATTTGCTTATATTAAAAAAATAAAAATATAATAAATTTCTATTACTTATTCTAATATAAAAAGTTGATTTTTGCAATCAATTCGCTTGTTATTTTGCTTGTTTTTTGATAAAATTAAAAAAGTAAATTAAAAGGACTAAATTATGGAAAATAATATTCAAGAACTAGGTAGTGAAATAGAAGTTAGAAAGGAAAAAATTGCCGGGTTAAAACGCGAGGGCATTATTCCTTATGTAGATGGCTTTAAAACAACGCATTCTATTAGTGAAGCGCGCGAACTTAATGATGGAGAAAAAGTTATAACTGCTGGTCGTGTTGTTTTAAAACGTGTTATGGGTAAATTTAGCTTTATTAAAATTTATGATATAATGGGGCGTATTCAAGTTTCAGTTTCTCGTAACGAGCTTGATGAAGATGCGTATACTTTTTTCAAAAAGCAAATTGATATTGCCGATTTTGTAGGTGTTGAAGGTGAACTTTATACAACTAACACAGGTGAAAAAACTATTCGCACCCATAAACTAACACTTTTAAGTAAAGCAATGCGTCCGCTTCCAGAAAAGTTTCATGGATTAACTGATACAGATGCAAAATATCGTCAACGTTATTTAGATGTTATTTCTAATGAAGATAGCCGTAACATAATGTTAGGTAGAAGCCGTATAATTAGTTACATTCGCCACTTTTTAGAAAGCAGAGATTTTATTGAAGTTGAAACTCCAATTTTACAAAGTGCGGTAAGCGGCGCAAGTGCAAAACCATTTTTTACAAAACATAATGCACTAGATAAAATGTGTAACCTTCGTATTGCTCCTGAAACTTATTTAAAGCAAGTTATAGCAGCAGGTTTTCCACGCGTTTTTGAATTTGCAAAAGTGTTTAGAAACGAGGGCATGGATACTCAACACTTGCAAGAATTTACACTTTTAGAGTGGTATGCAAGTTATTGGAACTTTGAAGATAATATTAGACTTTTTACCGACCTTATTCATGGAATTTTAAAAGACGTTATAGGTTCAATGAAAGTTAATATTGAAGGTGTTGAAGTAGACTTTAGTGGCGAGTTTGAAAGAATTGACTATACTAAACATTTATCTAAAATTGTTGGCTTTGATATTTTAAGTTTTGAAACTCGTGACGAATTTGTTGATGAAATTGTTAAACGTAAAATTTTAGATCGCGACGAATTTAACGATGTAAAAACACTTGGTGGGGCAATAGACCTTGTTTATAAGCGTAAATGGAGAGGGGAAATTGTTAACCCAACAATACTTTACAATTATCCAAATTTAACTCCACTTTGCCGTGAACGAGACGATAACCACAAAATTTTAGAGAAGTTTCAACTTATTGTTAACGGTGCAGAAATTTGTAACGCATATAGCGAGTTAGTTGACCCCGTTGTTCAACGTGAAAAACTAGAAGAACAAGCACGTGCTAAAGCTCTTGGTGACGAAGAAGCAAACGATTTAGACGAAGACTTTTTACTTTGCATGGAACACGGAATGCCACCTATGAGTGGGCTTGGAACAGGAATAGACCGCCTTGTTCAACTTTTATACAATGCA
>CAMUJQ010000044.1 GCA_947089305.1 uncultured Clostridia bacterium | reverse complement strand
AAAGAAAATGTTTAAAGAAGCAAAGGCTAATGCAGATTTATTCTTAGAAAGAAATATTGATGAAATGCGTTTGAAACTTGCTAAAACTGAGGGAGCAATGATTGCACTTAAACAAAATTTAGGTTTAAAAAATTTGCCATTTAGGTGTGAGTGCTATGATATTTCTAACACGCAAGGAACGAATAGTGTTGCAAGCATGGTTGTATTTGAAGGCGGAGAACCTAAGAAAAGTGATTATCGTAAATTTAAAATTAAAACAGTTAAAGGTATTTCTGATTTTGATAGTTTAAAAGAAGTTATTGATAGGCGATTAACAGAACTAGAAAAAGGCACAGATGCTAGTTTTAGTAAAGTGCCTAATGTGTTAATTATTGATGGAGGAAAAGGACAATTATCTAGTTGTGTATCAATTTTAGAAAAGCGCGGATACATGGGAAAAATTGAAATTATTTCACTTGCGAAACGAATTGAAGAAGTATTTTTGCCTTATGAAAGTGAAAGCATTATTTTGTCTCATACAAGTTTGGCGCTTAGAATGCTTGTTGCAATAAGAAATGAAGCCCATAGATTTGCAATAACTTTTCATAGGGAACTTAGAGCAAAGGCAATGAGAGAAAGCGCGCTTGATAATATTAAAGGTGTTGGCAACACAATCAAAAAAGCTTTATTAGCTAAATTTAAAACTGTAAACAAAATTAAAAACGCTAGTATTGAAGAATTGTCTAAAGTTTCAGGTGTTAGTGAAAAGCTTGCTCAAACAATTTTACAAGAACTTAATAAATAGTGTTTAGCATAAATATAGTAAACATATTTATTAAGGAGAACTAATATGCAAATAAAACAATTAAAAAAATTTTTACAAGAGAATAATATTGATTATTTAGAAAACGAGTCTTTTAAAAAATATTGTACTTATGGTGTTGGCGGAAAAATTAAAATTATTATTTTCCCTTTTAATATTAACGAGTTATTAAAGTTGTTAAACTTTCTTGAAAATAGTAAATATTTCATTTTAGGTAACGGAAGTAAGCTGTTGCCGAGTGATAAAGCCTTTAAAATTCCTGTAATAAAACTTAATGGCGAATTTGAAGGCTTTGAAACAAAAAAGTTAGATAGTAAAACATTTATCATTAAGGCTTATGCGGGAACAACTGTTGCTAAGCTTTTAAATTATTCAAAAGTTAATGGTTACAGTGGATTAGAATTTCTTTGTGGCATTCCCGCAAGTGTAGGTGGAATTGTTTACATGAATGCAGCAGCTTATTTAGGTGAAACAAAAAATGTTGTAGAAAGTGTAAATGCGCTAGTATTTGAAAATAGCGAGTGGAAATATAGAACTTTTAAAGCAGAGGAATGCAACTTTAATTATAGAAAATCAATATTTCAAACAATAAAAGCAGTTATAATTTCAGTTAATTTTAAAGTGGAAAAATTAGAAGCCACTCAAGTAATAGAAAATTGTAAACATGCCCTAGAGTTACGTAAACATCATGCTGTTGGTAAAAGTTGTGGTTCTGTGTTTAAAAAAGCTGGAAAGGATTGTGAAAGTGCAGGCAAGTTAATTGACGAATGCGGTTTAAAAGGGCTACAATATAAAAATGCTAAAATCAGCGAACAACACGCAAACTTCATAATCAATTTAGGAGAGGCAAAAAGTAAACATATTAAAAAACTTATCAATAAAGCTCATTTAGCTGTACAAAAAAAATATGGAATTGATTTAGAACGAGAAGTTATATATTTGGAGGAATAAGTTGGAAACAAAAAAAGATAATTTAGTTTTAATAAACGATTATCATACTCACTCAGTTTTTAGCCATGGAGTTGGAACAGTTTTGGATAATGCAATTGTTGCGAAAGAAAAAGGATTAAATGAACTTGGTATTTGTGAACATGGGCCAAGACATGCTTCAGGATTAAAAAATGCAGATGATTTTAAAAAATTAAAACAAGCTTGTATTGAAGCAGAAAATCAAACAGGTGTTAAGGTTTTATGTGGTATTGAATCGAATGTGTTAGATAAAAATGGTAATTGTGATTTTAAAGATAAAATAGAAAGTTTAGATTATGTTGCAGTTGGAATGCATTGCAAAGTTAAAACAAAGCCAAGTTTTTTTTGGTATTTGTTTTTTAGGCGCAAAATTTTTCCTAATACAAAAAAACAAATAAAAAAGAATACGCAAGTAATATTAAATGTTATTGAAAAAAATAAAAAATATGTTGATATTTTTACCCACCCAACCCGTCAATTTAAAACAGATATTGTTAAAGTTGCAAAAGCAATGAAAGAAGCAGATATACTTTTTGAATTGAATACAAGAAGCTGTAATATTACTGAAGATGAAATTAAAAAAATTGCAGAAACAGGGGTTAAATTTATTATTGGAAGCGACGCTCATAGGCCAAGTCGCGTTGGCGAATTAACTGAAAAAGTCGAGCCACTTTTAAAGCATATTGATAAAAGCCAAATAGTAACAAAAATTGAACCCAAACTTTTAAAGCTTAAAAACATGGAGAACTAAAGTTGAAAAATTTAAACGATGATATAAAGAAAGAAATTTTAAATAAACTTAAGAATAATGCTTGTTGTGAAGAAGCTTTTAATGCAGGACTAAATCAAGATGATTCAATAGTGTTTAAATGCAAAAATTGTTTGCAAAGTTTTTTACGTGGTTTATACACAAATTATGGAGTTTCTAACATATTTATATCGGAAAATGATTTAACTATTTCAACGGGCAAGGGCTATAGCATTGAGTTTTTGTTATATTCAAATGAATTTGCAGACTTTGTTGCGGGTGCTTTAGCTGAAAATGATATTGATATTAAAATGACGCTTCGACAAAATAAAGTTTTATTATATATAACAGATTTAAATAGTATTGAACATTTTTTGCATTTAATGGGAGCAAATAAAAGTTTATTATTATTAGAAAATGAAGCACTTAGTCGTGAACTTAGGCAAAAAGCAAATAGGGAAGTTAATGCGGCTGAAAATAATATAAAAAAACATATTGAAGCTGTAAATAAACAAATTGAGCAAATTAATGTAATAGATAGATTAATAGGTTTATCTAGTTTGCCTGTTCAAATAAGAGAGGTTGCATTGGCTAGGAGAGAAAATCAAAATTTAACTTTAATGGAACTGGCTGAACTTTTAAAAATTAGTAAAAGTGCACTAAATCATAGGCTTAGAAAAGTTTGCGAAATATATAAAAATTTGATATAATGAAAATATGAGCGAAAATATTAATAAGCAATTTGTGCATTTACATGTTCACACTGAATATAGTTTACTAGATGGTCTTGCTAAAATAAGCAAACTTGGGCCAACTTGTATTGAAAGAAATTTTCCTGCAATTGCCATGACAGATCACGGTAATATGTATGGGGCAGTTAAATTTGTTGATGCAATTAATGGATTTAATGAAAAAAATAATACAAATATAAAACCTATTTTTGGTACGGAGTTTTATATTTGTAATGATTTACATGTTAAAAGTGGCAGAGAAGATACTGGCCATATTATTTTACTTGCAAAAAATCAAGAAGGATATGATAGTTTAGTTAAACTTAATTCTATAGCCCATGTAGACGGAACTTACTATAAACCAAGAATAGACTATAAAACACTTAAAGAGCATTCTAAAGGGCTTGTTTGTTTAAGCGGATGTATTGCAGGCCATATTCAACAATTTCTAATTCAAGGAATGTATGATGAAGCAAAAAAACTTGCATTAGAACTTAAAGATATGTTTGAACCAGGAGATTTTTATATAGAAGTTCAAAATCATCATATTGAAGAACAACTTAAAATTATTGATAAACAATTTGAACTTGCTAAGGATATAGGCGTTAAAGCCGTTGTTACTAACGACGCGCATTACATTAACAGAGAAGAATCTGAACTTCAAGAAATTATGATGTGTGTAAATTTTAGGGACACATTGTCTAATCCAGACCATTTTAAAATGGAAGGCAGTGAGTTTTATTTAAAAACTTATAATGAAATGGCAGAATTATTTCCCGATCATTTAGATGCACTTGACGTAACTTTAGAAATTGCTGAAAAATGCAATGCAACAGTTTTATTTGATCAAAAGTTAATTCCAGTATTTCCAACTGAGAATGGAGAAACAAGTGAACAAATGCTAGATAGACTTGTTTTTGAAGGGCTTAAATATCGATATGGAGACCCTCTACCTGACCACGTTTTAACAAGAGCTAACTATGAACTTGGTGTTATTAAGTCTATGGGCTTTAGTGACTACTTCTTAATTGTTTGGGATTATGTTAAGTGGTCGGAGGATAACGGCATTGTTGTTGGTCCTGGTCGTGGTAGCGGTGCGGGGAGTATTGTTGCTTTTGCACTTGGAATTACTAAGGTTGAACCTCTTAGATATGATTTACTCTTTGAAAGATTCTTAAATCCTTCACGTATTTCTATGCCTGATATTGACCTTGACTTCGACTTTGACAGACGAACAGAGGTTATTGATTATGTTACAAGAAAATATGGCCGTGAAAAAGTTTGCCAAATTATTACTTTTGGAACAATGCAAGCAAAGGCTGCAATTAAGGATGTTGCGCGTGTTTTAAATATGCCATATGATGAAGTTAATAAATTAACCAAAAACTTTCCAGATTTAAAAACGGTTGGTAAAGACCCTCTTAGAAAAATTTTTGGCTATGAAGTTAGTCATGAAAATGAAAAGTTTATTGTTCCAGATCTTAAAAAACTATTTGATGAAAACGACCAAATAAGACAGTTAATTAAATATGCTATCCGGCTTGAAGGTATGCCTCGTCACACAGGTATGCATGCGGCGGGTGTAGTTATTTGTAGATATGATATTAGTGAACATATTCCATTGAATAGAAACGGAAACGATATTACCACTCAATTTGACATGAGTGAAATTGAGAGAATTGGTACATTAAAAATGGACTTTTTAGGTTTAAAAACCTTAACTGATATTAAGAAAGCCTGTGATTTGATTGAAAAGAATCATGGGGTTAAAATAGATTTTTATGCGCCAGATTTTTCTTATGATGATAAAGAAGTTTTTAAATATATCACTAGTGGAAACACAGACACTGTTTTCCAACTTGAAAGTGGTGGCATGAAAAAGTTTATGAAAGAACTTAAGCCCGATAACCTTGAAGATTTGATAGCGGGTATTGCTATGTATCGTCCAGGGCCTATGAGCATGATCCCTAAATTTGTTGAAGGAAAACATAAACCAGAAACAATTGTATATGACCATCCACGACTAGAGCCTATATTAAAAACAACTTATGGTTGTATGGTTTATCAAGAACAGGTTATGAGAATTGTGCAAGACCTTGCTGGTTATGACCTTGCACAAGCTGATAATGTGCGAAAAATGATGAGCAAGAAAAAGATGGCCGCCTTACTTGCAGAGCGTGAAGTTTTTGTTAATGGTAAAAAAGACCCAAGACACGACATTGTTGGTTGTGTTGCAAATGGTATTTCAGCTGAAATTGCAAATGAATTGTTTACTAAAATGGAAGCATTTGGTTCTTATGCGTTTAACAAATCTCATAGTGCAGTTTATGCTTATATTGCATATCAAACAGCATATTTAAAATATTATTATGAAAATGAATGGCTTTGTGCTGTTTTAAATGATAGAATTGATAATATTGATGAAGTTAAAAAATATTTATTAATTGCAAAACAACGCGGATTTGAAATTTTACCACCTAGCATAAATAAAAGTGCTGTTTATTTTATGCCAGAAGGAAAAAATAAAATAAGATTTGGTTTAGCTGCATTAAGAAATGTTGGCATCAAAGTTGTTGAAGAGGTTATTAAAAAAAGAGAAGAACTTGGAGAATATAAAGATTTTGATGAATTAATAAGTAATCTTGATGGGCTTGCATTAAACAAGCGTTTTATTGAAAGTATTATTTTAAGTGGTGCGCTTGATGAATTTGGGGCAAAGAGAAGTCAGTTGATGCAAGTTTATGGGGAAGCTATTGATAGAACCTTAACAGATAGAAAAAACAAAGAAAGAGGACAGTTTGACTTTTTCGCAGCAGCCGATATGGATGCAGTTGCAATGAAAACAACTTTGCCAGATATTCCTGAATTTAAAAATCAAGTTAAATTAAAATATGAAAAGGAAGTTTTAGGAACATATGTAAGCGGACATCCACTTGATGGACATATTGCTAAGTTTGAAAATTTCAATTTAACAAGTTCTATGTTAAAACCTGTTAACGAAGATGAAATGGAAGTTGAATCAGCAGATGGAGATGATATTGAAATTCAAGAAGCTGTATATGACCCTGAAATAGTAAACGGAAAAAATGTTGTGTGTGGAGGAATTGTAACTTCTTTTGAAAGAAAATATTCTAAAAACACAGGTAGAGAATTTGATATTGTAACTGTTGAAGACCTTGAAGGAACTTTTGAAGTTATGATTACAGGCGGAAGGGTTGATAGATATAAGGATGAAATTGCCGTTGACACAATGTTAACCATTTATGGGAAACTAAGTGTTAGAGATGAGCAACCACCAATTGTTATGCTAGAAAAACTTTTAGTGTGGGGAGAAGAAAGCAGTGAAGAAAAACCTGTAACTGAAGTTAAAAAAACTCAATCTAAACACAAGTTATATTTAAAATATTCAACTAAAGATAATATGCTAAATCTTGAAATTATGAATATTTTAAGAGGGCATAGTGGAGAAGATGAAGTTATTGTTAAGTGTAGTGAAACGGGTAAGGCGTTTAAATGTACTGAAAAGGTTGACTCTTCAAATGGCTTATTAATTGAACTTATGGCAATTTTAGGTGAAGAAAATGTTGTTCTTAGATAAAAAAAGAAAAGGTAATCCTTTTCTTTTTTTAGTTAGTAAAACTAGAAACAATTTTTGTTGAATAAGTACTCCAGTTTGTTGCTGATTGATAAGCACTTAAGCTGCTTGCTGGAACTTTAATTTGTAAGTTTGCGTTAGTGTTAGAAAATGCGTTTGTGAAATCTAAAGTTGGAACTTTTGTAGCAAGAATTTCTAAGCGAGTTAAAAATGAACAACCATTAAAGGCAGAGGCTCCAATATATTGTATATTTAAAGGTAATATTACAGATTGTAAAGATTTATTGTTAAAGAATGCAGCTGGCATAATAGAACGTACATTGTTTGGGACTGTAAGGGTAGTAAATTTTTGATATGCACCATATAAAATTATAAATGAAGAATCAATTTTTTGAAAACAATAAATTAAGCCATTTTCTCTGAAAAATTCTAGATTAAAATCTTCTGTAGTTATGAATGGAGAACTACAAAAATTACTCCATAAATCAGCATCTTGATATTCATTTAAACTAGGTATTTTTATTTGATATTTATCTCCTATCGCAAGCTCTTGAACTCTTGTAGGTAATGACGTCTGAGTTATTGTTGGAGGAGTGGTGCCAAGCATTTCAATTTGAGCAATTTTAACACATGAATCAAACACTTTTGTTCCCATGGATTTTATTGATGCAGGAATAGCAATATAATACATATTTATGCATTGTTTGAAAACAGAATTGGCTATAATCTCTAAATTATCAGAAAGAGTTATGTCAAGTAAATTGACACAATTTTCAAATGCTAAGTCTTCAATTTCAGTAATATTATTCGTCATTGTAACTTTTCTTAAATTTGTGCAATTTTGAAAAGCTAATGTGGCTATTCTAACTATGTTTCGTTCGACTCCATCGATAATCACTGAATCAGGAATATGAAGATCTGTAATAGATTTGTCTTTTAAGCCAGTTACCTGAGCGGCATTTTCATATTCGCTTGTTTCAATAGGTAAATTTTCATCAAAACTTAATTGCCAAGAGAAATTTCCAGTGCAGGTTGCGTTTTGTGAGGTGTTTGCAACTGAAACTTTAACATAGTAAGTTGCATTGCCATTTGGATTAACTCTAAAATAATTGTTTTCTGTAGTATAATTAGTTCCTGTGCTAGAATATTCAAAAGTTATATTGCTATCATCACTGGTATCATCGGTGTAAGTTAAAGTTGCCAAATATATTTTACTTGTGTGAGTGTTTGTAAAATTATATTTAAAAACAACAAAACTTTCACTCGGAGTTAATATAATATCGCCTGCAGGGGAAAGGTTGAATTGATCATCTGGATTACTAAAGTCAATTATCGTATCACCTGAAGAATTTAGCATGTCAACTTGAGGTTGTGAGCCAATCTTATAACTTGCTGAAGCTGTTCCAAAAATTCCATCTGCTATATATGAAATGTTAATTGATGTATTGATGCTTTGGATTGAGGCTGCAAGAATTATCACAGTTGCAACTAAACCTAAAATAATTGCAATACATATTGAAAAAAGTAAAATTGACCATTTTCTTTTTGTTTTTGTTGCCATAATTTGATTCCATTTTAACTAAAGATTTAATAAAGTGATTTTGGGGGGGGGGGGGGGGGGGGGGGGGGGTGGGGGGGGGGGGGGG
>CAMUJQ010000043.1 GCA_947089305.1 uncultured Clostridia bacterium | reverse complement strand
TGTAAAATTATTTTAACAAAGTAATATCAATTTAAATTGATATTTAAAGGAATTAATTACTTAATAGACTTTTTAAAGTGCTGCATAGTTATAGCAAGCAAGCGCAATATAAAACTAAGGAGAATGAACAAATGTCACAAGCAGTATCAAAAAAATTAGTAATTACAGGTTTTGCAATTTTAGCAGCAATTATTATTGGTCTTGTAACAACATTATTAGTGCTTGCTAGTATAAATCAAAATGTACAATCTGATATTAATGTAAGCTATACAGCTAGTGGTATTTATGGACAAGCAACAGCAACATATAAAGTTGGTGAAACAGGAACTGAAACTCCGTTAACAAACAGTAATGGAAATAAAATTGTGTTTAATGGGGAAATTGAGGGAGATAAAACTTTAACACCAAACGATATTAATCTTAATAGTGAAAATTATTTTGTTGTTTTTAAATACACTTTTACTAATAAGAGAGATAAAGTTTATTATGCTGAAATGACCTATGATGACACAGGTGTAGAGGATAAAAATATAAAAACAACTTATTCGATAGATGGCACAACTTATATAGAAACAAAAAGTATTTTAAATGTTCCTGCAGCAACAGATACTGCAGATGGAGTTGCAGATTTTTATATTAAAGTTGCAGTAGAAAACAAAGCTAAAGATGCAACTTTTACTGGTGACATAAAATGGAATTTAACTAGTGAAAGTCCTGTTCTTAATTATAATATTAAACAAGATTTAGATTACACTGAAAGTGTTGCTAAAATAAACAATCCTGACCAAGGTTTTTACTTCCCAGTATTTATTCGCATTGGGCCAAATGGAAAAGTTTCAAGTAATACTAGTTTAATTGATTGGAATACTGTTGAACATCAACTTTTTCAATTAAAAATTGATATTAGTGACTTTTCTGGAAAAGTAAATGGATCGGGAGATCTTGAATTAACTGAAGCTGCATTAAATTTCCTTGAAGAAGAATTGAATATATATAAAAGCCACAAAAAGAATTTAATTGTGAGGTTTAGTTATCATCCAAGTTATGATGGCGCATTCCCAGGCGAGCCAGCATGGAATGTTTTATTAACACATGTTGCGCAAGTTTGTAGTGTATTAAATAATTTTGAAAGTACTATAACAGCTGTTGAAGCTGGTATGATTGGTTCTTGGGGTGAAATGACTTCAAACTCAAGTTATATGACAACAACTCATTATAATGAATTAATTGAAAAGTTTTTAAGCGAAACTACAAATTTAAAAATTTTAGTTAGAAAACCTTCAATGATTTTCAATTATATGGGTATAACTGGCGCTGACATTGCTGCAAATAAACAAGTTGTTTTTAATAGTAAAACTGAAAGACTTGGTTTTTATAATGATGCTATTATGGCAAACTGGATTGACCTTGGGACCTATGAGGCAATTGAAGGCGTTAATGATAGAAGAGCAGATGTTATTAAATTTTTAATGCAATTTACTTATAATACTCCAATGGGAGGAGAAATGATTTATAATTCAGGTAATCCAGCATTGCAACACATTGATGGATGTTTACCTGAAATGAGAAATTTACATTTAAGTTATTTGGATATTAACTATGATACTATTGTTATAGATAAATGGAGAAATGAACAAGTTTATAACAATGAAGATGATCCTAATGACGTTTATAATAATCAAACAGCATTTACTTACATTCAAAACCATTTAGGTTATAGATATGTTTTAAAAGAATCTACATTTAATTACACAAACAAATATGATAGTTTAAATATTAGTTTAAAAATTGATAATGTTGGTTTTGGAAACTTAACAAAAAATAAAAAGGCAAAACTTTCATTTGTTGATGAGTCTAACAATGTTGTTGCAACTCAAGAAATAACAGACTATAATGGAGAAGCTGAATATACAGCTTCAGTTAACATGAATTTAGCGAATGGAAATTATAAGGTGTATATAACTTTATATGGTGACGAAACTGCAGATGGAACTATTTATAATTTAAGATTTGCAAATAGTAATGCACTTTGGAGCGAAACACTTAATGCTAATTTAATTGGTAATATCACAATTAATAAATAAAACAACTTTTAATTAAGTTGTTTTTTTATATTCAATTTTAAATTTTTCTACAAAATTTTGTATATTTTCCCAAATTTTGCTAAAACTTAACTTACAAAAGGGGAAGAATATGGCTACAGGTAAAGTTGTTGTTAGTGGGGTTGACACAAGTAAATTGAAATCGCTTTCTAGTGAAGATGCGCTTACATTAATGCGTGAAATTAAAGCAGGAAGTGAAGAAAGTAGGCAAAAATTTTTACAAGGAAATTTAAAATTAGTGCTTAGTGTAACACGTAGATTCATTGGTAAAAAAGAAAACATAGATGATATTTTTCAAATTGGAACAATTGGATTAATGAAAGCTGTGGACAATTTTGATATGAGTTATGGTGTTAAATTTTCTACTTATGCCGTTCCTATGATAATTGGAGAAATTCGAAGATATTTGCGAGACAACACATGTATGAGAGTTTCTAGAAGTATTAGAGATGTTGCGTATCAAGCACTTTTAATTCGTGATAGAATTGAACTTAATGAAAAGCGAGAAGTAACCACAGAGGACATAGCTAACGAACTTAATCTTGATATAAAAGAAGTTGCATGTGCATTAGATTCTACAATTGAGCCAATGAGTATTTTTTCTAACGCATATTCAAATGATAGTGAAAGTGCTTTAATTTCTGAAATTTGTAAAGATGAAAAATCTGATGGTAATAATGTTTTAGATAATATAGGTTTGAAAGCTGCTTTAAATAAATTAGATAAAAGAGAACTTGAAATTATAAATTTAAGATATTTTCAAGGTAAAACTCAAATTGAAGTTAGTGAAGAAGTTGGAATCAGTCAAGCACAAGTTTCTAGATTAGAGAAAAGTGCTTTAAATTCAATATCTAAACATATGTAATATTTATTTGTTTTAATTTAAGAAATTTGCTATACTTAATTTATGGAAACAATATTTGATAGAACAAAATTATTGATTGGGGAAGATAATTTAAATAAAATAAAAAACTCAAAAATTTGTGTTTTTGGTGTTGGTGGAGTAGGCGGTTATGCTGTTGAGTGTTTAGCTCGTGCAGGGGTTGGAGAACTTACACTAGTTGATTTTGATAAAATAAATGTAACAAATATTAATCGTCAAATAATTGCACTTAATTCCAATATAGGTGCATACAAAGTAGATGAATACAAAAAAAGAATTTTTGATATTAATCCACAAATTCAAGTAAATGAAATTAAAGTTAAGTTAACTCCTGATAATTTAGACGATTTTAATTTAGGCGAATATGATTATATTATAGATGCAATCGATGATGTTAAAGCAAAAGTTTCACTTTGTGTTTATGCAAGTGTAAATAAAATTAATATCATTTCAGCAATGGGCAGTGGGAATAAATTTAGCATTCCAAATTTTTGCGTAGTTGATATTTTTAAAACAGAAGGAGATAAACTTGCTCGTAAAATGAGACAGGAACTAAAACAAAGAGGCATTAAAAAACTTGATTGTGTTTTTAGTAAAGGTGAAGTTATCGAGCATGAAAATAAAGCTATTATTGCTTCAATAAGTTATTATCCGGCTGCTGCGGGAGTAACAATTGCTTCTTTTGTTATAAATAAAATTATTGGGGATAAAAATGCTTAAATATAGTGGAATTGTTGAAAGCATAAGTGGAAATGAAGCAATAGTTAGAATTGACTGTGGTGGCAACTGTGAACATTGTGGAGCTTGTTCTAATGCTAATGCAAAAACTTTAACTGCAAAAAATAATATTGGTGCTTTAGTAAATAATAAAGTTGAAATTTCTATAACAAATTTTAATCAAAAATTAATAAGTGTACTTTGCTATGTGTTGCCAATAATTTTAACTTTAATATTAGCACTTAGTTTAATGAATGTGGTTTCTACATTAATTTTAAGTATTTTGTCTTTAATTTGCTTTATAATTTTTACTTGTTGTGGTATAATAATTGCAAATAAGTTATCTAATAAAATAGTGATTAAAATAGATAATATTTTATAAAAGGAGAATTTTATATGTCAAATATAAAAATATTAAAAACTGAGGAATTTGAAAAAGAAGTTTTAAAAAGTGATAAAGTTACAGTTGTAGATTTCTTTGCAAATTGGTGTAATCCTTGCAGAGCTCTTGCTCCAATTTTAGAAACAGCAGGAACTGAACTTGGAGATAAGGTTAAAGTTGTGAAGATTGATGTTGATAAATCTGAAAGTATTGCACGCAAGTATGGAGTTATGAGTATTCCAACAATGATTATTATTAAAGATGGACAAGAACTTGACAGAATGGTTGGACTAATAAACAAACAAGCAATTATCGATAGAGTTAATAAAAATCTATAGGCAAAATTTACCTAAAAATAAAAGTATAAAATCTTTCGTTGTGCGCAACATAATATCAAGGAGGAGTGCAAATGAAAGATTTATATTTTTTATCTGGACTTGTAGTTGGCGCAGGAATTGGAATGATTGTTGCTGCTAAAAATAAACAAGTTAAAAAAATTGTTGAAAGTAGTGAACAAAGCATTTGTGATTGTGTAAATGAAATTAAACAATCAGTTACAGAACCATTGTGCAATTGTCAAAACAATCAAAATTCATCTACTAGTAATAATTCAGATAGTGGAGATTCTAAAAGTCAAACAAGCAAATCAAATGGAAAAAAATTAAACTCTTTAAGTTCTAATTAATAGATTCACTTTTCCTTAATTTTAAAAAGTGCCTAGTAAATATTCTAGGCTTTTTTATGCTTTATTTGATTGCCTAGTTTTAAAAAATATGTTAGAATATGAAAGTAAAGGAGAATTAAATGGTAATTACAGATAAATGCATTAAATGTGGCAAATGTGTTGAAAATTGTCCCGTAGCAGCAATTAGTTTATGTAAAGGGGATAAACAAGCTCACATTGATAAATCAATTTGCATTGAATGTGGTTATTGCAAATCTATTTGTCCTGTTAATGCAATTGAGGATAAATAAATGAAAAGTTTAGGCATAGATTTTGGAGATAGACGCATAGGAATTGCTCTTTCAGACGAAACTAATTTTATAGCTTCACCGTTTGAAACGTATGAACGCAAGCATTATAAATTAGATGTTGATTATATTTGTAGTTTGGCAAATAAAAATAATGTAGATACAATTGTTTTTGGATTGCCACTTAATATGAATGGTTCACGTGGAGAAAGAGTTGAAAAAACTGAAGAATTTGCTGCTAGTGTTAAAGAAAAATCTAAGCTAAATATTGAGTTTATAGATGAGCGATTAACTTCAGTAGAAGCAGAAAGAGTTTTAAATAACGCTAAAGCTGGCGTTAGAAATGCAAATAGCAAAAATATAAATGAGCGTAAAAAGAATGTAGATAAAATGTGTGCTGCAATTATACTTCAATGCTATTTAGATAAAAGGAGAAAAATATAATGGCAAAAAAAGTTGAACAAGATAAAGTTGTAGAAAGAGAAGATGCTATTGAGGCAATATTGGACCCTCAAAATGGCAACAATGTTATTTTACTTGATGGAAAAGGAGAAGAGCATGAATTTGAACAAGTAGCAATTGTTCCTCTTGCAGATTCAACTTATGTTATTCTTCGTCCTATTAATGACCCAAGAGTTAAAGAGGGAGAAGCTGTTGTTTTTGTTATTCAGTTAGATGAAGATGATTTAGAATATTATCTTGATGTTGTTGAAAATGAAGATATTTTAGATGCAGTATTTGAAGCATATACTAAGATGTATCAAGAAGAACTTAAGAAACAACAAGCTGCTAAAGCTAAGAAAGAAGAAAAAGCTGATAATTCTGAAAAATAATTTAAAAAAGATAAGGGCAAATACTTGCAATTATCTTTTTTTTATTATATAATTAATAACGAAATTCACACTAGAACCCATTTATAGTTCTTGTTGCTTAACTTAAAATTTTTATTAAGGTAAGTTGTGCTATAGAGATTTAAAGGTTTTAGGAGGCATAAACAAGGAGGATAATAATGTCAGTAATTTCAATGAAACAATTGCTTGAAGCTGGGGTTCACTTTGGGCATCCTACAAGAATTTGGAACCCTAAAATGGGCAAATATATATTTACAGCCCGCAATGGAATCCATATTTTGGATTTAGAAATCACCGAGAAATTGGTTGATGAAGCCTACAATGTTGTTAAAAACAATGTGTTAGAAGGCAAAACTGTTTTGTTTGTTGGAACAAAAAAACAAGCTAGTAAATCTATTGAAGAAGAAGCTGTTAGAGCAGGTATGTACTATGTTTCTAACCGTTGGCTTGGCGGAACTTTAACTAACTTCAAAACTATTAGAAGTCGTGTTGACAGACTTAACAAAATCAACAACATGGAAAAAATGGGTGAGTTCAACTTGCTTACTAAAAAAGAAGTTGCTAAACTTGTAGAAGAACGTGAAAAGTTAGAAAAGAACTTAGGCGGAATTAAAACTATGACAAGTTTACCAGGCTTACTTTTTGTAGTTGATCCAAAAAGTGAACACCTTGCTGTTCATGAGGCTCATAGACTTGGAATACCAGTTGTTGCTATTTGTGACACAAATTGTGATCCAGAAACTGTTGATTATGTTATACCTGGTAATGATGACGCTATTTCAAGTGTTAAATTAATTTTAAGTGCAATGGCTGATGCATGTATTGAAGCTAGAGAAGGTTATGTTCCTGGTAAGGAAATTGAAACTAGTGAAGAAGTAAAAGAAGAAGCTAAAGTTGAAGTTAAAGCTGAAACTAAAGAAGTAAAAGAAGAAACTAAAGTTCCAGCTGCTAAAAAAGCAACTGCAAAAAAAGAAAAAGTAGAAAATAAGTAATACTATTTTTAATTAATTTTAAATTATATAAAGGAGAAAATAAATATGTTTACAGCACAAGATGTTGCAAAGTTACGCGAAAAAACTGGCGTAGGAATGATGGATTGCAAAAAAGCTTTAACTGAATGTAATGGAGATTTTGATAAAGCTTGCGAATGGCTTCGTGAAAAAGGTTTAGCTGCTGCTTCTAAAAAAGAAGGAAGAATTGCTGCTGAGGGTATTGTTTCTAGCTATATTCACTTAGGTGGAAAAATTGGTGTTTTAGTTGAAATCAACTGTGAAACTGATTTTGCTGCTAAAAATGAGAAATTCCATGAACTTGCAAAAGATATTGCTATGCAAATTGCTGCTGCAAAACCTAGTTATGTAAGAAGCAGTGAAGTTCCAGCTGATATATTAGATAAAGAACGTGCTATACTTCTTGCTCAAGCTAAAAATGAAGGTAAACCAGAAGCAGTTGCACAAAAGATGGTTGAAGGTAGAATTAAAAAATACTACAAAGAAAATTGTCTTATGGATATGGAATTTATTAAGGATAACACTAAAACTATTACAGATGTTGTTAATGATGCAATTTTGGTTATTGGTGAAAAAATTACAGTTCGTAGATTTACTCGTTACGAAATGGGTGAAGGCTTAGAAAAACGTCAAGATAACCTTGCAGAAGAAGTTGCAAAACAAATGAATGATTAATAATTAATAACAAAAAAATCACCGTTTAACACGGTGATTTTTTATATATTTTCAGCAAAAAACATGTTTTTAAATTTATCATTTGTTTTAAAAAGTTCATCAAAAGTGCCAGAGTCAATAATTTTGCCTTCATCCAAAAAGAAAATTTTATCAACATCTTTAATAGTTGAAAGTCTATGTGCAACAATTACAATTGTACTTTGGCCTTTTAGATTGTCTATGCTTTTTTTAATGTCATTTTGAGCAATGTTATCAAGGCTTGATGTGCTCTCATCGAAAATAATAATAGGAGAGTTACGAAGTAGGGCACGTGCAATTGCAAGGCGTTGCTTTTGTCCGCCCGAAAGTTTAATTCCACTTTCTCCAACGCGAGTATTTAACCCTTGTGGTAGAGTAGATAAAAATTCGCTTAATGATGAATTTTTAATAACAAGATTTAGTTCATCATCACTTGCATTTGGTTTTGCAAGCATTAAATTTTCTTTAATTGTCATGTCAAAAATGTAAGGGAATTGATTAACAAGAGAGATTGTATTTCTTAATGTTTCTTTATCAAATTCGTTTATATTATATTTGTCAATTAAAATTTCGCCACTGTCAACTTCATACATTTTGCTAATTAAATTTAAAATAGTGGATTTGCCACTGCCAGATTTTCCAACAAAAGCAACTGTGGTATTTGGCAGAATTTCAAAATTTAAGTTATCAAATATTTTGGTTTCACTAACTAATTGTCTCTGAACTTTATTTTTTAAATCTTTCTCATCATCAAATTCGTCTTTATTATCTGTGTTATACTCTTTAAAAGAGTAGCATACATTTTTAAATTCAATTTTACCATTAACTTTATCTAGGCTGAGGTTACCAAATTTTTCTGTAACATATTCTTCTTCATCAAAAAGTGATTCAATTCTATTTTTACAAACTTTTATTTTGATTAATAAGTTAGAAATTTCTCCTGCAAAATAAACAAAGTTGCCGTTATGTTCATTGTTACTAAAAATTACAAAATAAGTTGCAAGAGTGAGTAAACCTTTATCTAAAAGAATAATTCCAATTATTAAGGAAATAAAGCCTAAAATTTCAACAATATAATTTCTAATAGACCAAAAATTCATATCAACAATTTAAGTATTTTGTTGAATGTTTTTATATTTATCATAGGCTTGCTTTGATACTTCGCTTAATTTAGACTCTAATCCAAGTGATTTTATATCTTTTTCACTATTAATAATTTCAGTTGTAATAGAATGAATTTTATCATTTGCATTTGCTGATTGTTTGTATTTTT
>CAMUJQ010000042.1 GCA_947089305.1 uncultured Clostridia bacterium | reverse complement strand
GTACGAGTTTTTGTATTGGAGCACCTTCAATGAGAAGAATGATGTGAGTCAAATTTTTGCTGGATCAACAACAGAGATAACTTCATTAACAACTTTATATGCAATATGGGAACCAAAGAGATTTAATATTGAATATAATTTAGGTGGAACATTAGGAACAATAAGTGGAAATGTAACTCCAACTTTTGGAGCCGAATATAATTTAGAAACACATTTAGTAACAACTAATAAGAAAGGCTATAAATTAACTGGTTGGAAAATAACTTATGGCGATGGCAGAGAATTTGAGGTTGGAAAAGCTGGAAAACTTGAGATAGGAAGTCAATTAATTAATGAAGAAATTAATGTTAGCAAAAAAATAACATTGTCAGCAATTTGGGAAGAAAAAGAGTATATTATAAAAATTAGTGACATTGAAGAATCTGATGTTGATGCAATTAAAATAATTTCATCAATTAATGAAGAAAAAAATTCATATGACTATATCAATGGCGCAAAAGTTACATATAATAGTAGAATTGAAATAGACACAAAACTATTAAAATCTAGAACAAATTATAGTAAAATACTTGGTGTTGTGTTAACAAGAAAAGATGGGATATCTACAGAGGCTAATCAAATTAATATTTATGATGGAGCTTTAGGAAGGGATGAAGATAGACTAAATGTAGATGAAACAGACGGAAAAATAAAAATTGATATTAATTTAGATGAAGATGAAGAAACAGAATTAGAATATACAATAAACAGATTGCCAGATGAAGTTACAATAAAATATGAAGTTGGAGAAGACGTAACATTAAAAAGTGGCGTAACAGCTGAAGCTGGAATTATAAATAATTATGTGCAAAAAACATATTATGGAATAACAAAAGAAAGTGTAAATGCAATAAGAGAAGACAACAGTGATAAGGGTAATGAAAATTATTTAACCACAGTAGACTATACACAATTTTTAGAAGCAAAACCAGCAGAAGGGAAATATTTTGATCATTGGGAGGTTAAATCATTTTCAACTAGCGTTAGAACAAGTTTAGAAGGAAACGGCATTAAAGTTGGTTCGCAAAAAGAGTATACTAGAGATATATTTTCAGTAAATGATTTAAAAGATATATTTACTGAGTTAGATAGTAAAGAAATAATAATAAAAGCAATTTATCGTGGCCCTGTAGAAATGACAATTCATTTTAATGCTGGCAGTGTGCAAAATACAGATAATTCTTATACATCAGTAAAATTTAATGATGGCTCAACTGATAAAATTGAAAAAATAGATATAACAAAATATTCAGATAAAGATGTTGTTATAAATGAAGAATTAATACAATTAGCAACAGGTTTTGGCTTAACACCTCCAAGTATAGATGGATACGATTTTTCAGGCTATAAATTAGGTAGTGGTGAAAGCAGAATTGATCATACAAGCATGAATGTGGATGTAGAGTTTTATGCTACTGCTTTTTATACTGCAAAATCTTATAACATACAATTAATTGATAGAATAGAAGGCAATGAAACACGAGTATTAGAAGGCATAATAACAACAGGAAAAAATGGTGGAATTTTAGATTTATCATTAAATGTTGGTGGATTAGCTTATCAAGAAAAAGATAACTTTACTTCAAGTAATGGTTATTTGTTTAACGGATTTTCACTTACTGCGGATGGTACAGCAATTCAAACTATAAAATTAAATAGTAAAGATATAACAGACAACACCTATAATATACAAAATGATACCATTACTTTATATGTAGTTTGGCAACAATCAAGCGAAAATAGAATTACATATTGGATTAAGAGTTCTGATGATAATGGTTCAACAAACCCAGAATGGGTGGATGCAAGTGGAAATGAAATTAAAGGTGACAATTATATTCAACCAATAACAATACATGGAGCAAGTGAAAGTTTTGATGTATTGCCTTCACCAACAAGAAAAGGTTATGATTTTGTTGGTTGGAGTGATGGGGAAAATACATATAAGAAAGAAGAAAATCAACAAATTACAATTAATAGAGATGTTAATGTAATTTTAACTGCAGTATGGGAAGCAAAAATCTTTACTATAAAATATAATGCAGCTGATGAAAATGTTGCAGAAGGATCAATACAAATACCAAAAACAGATGTTGTAATATATGATGGTGAAGTTTATAGAGTAAAACCAATTAGTGAATTGAGGTTAAAAGATGTTGAAGCAACAGATACGGCAGTTGCAAAACATTTTATGGGTTGGAGCTTAAATTCAAGCACATCAACAAGTGAAGAAGAAAGTTTACAATTAACTTTAAATACAATTAATTTAAATGCATTGTTGGCAACAAACCCAAATGCGAATGAAATTAACTTATATCCTGTATATGCGGATTATGTTTATAAATATGTAACAATTAATTATGATAGTCCTGAACAAGCAAATAGTTGGCTTGGGGAATTGTCAGGTAGTGCAAGTCAGGTTTATAGGGAAGAGCCGTTTGGTGGCGAAGTTAGAACAGAAAATATAAAACTTAATCTTCAAAATATAATCAATACATTAAAAGGTAGCGGATATACAACAAGAACGGGTTACCATATTGTTGGACTTCAATATAAAAATAGTGCGGGAGAAGTAACTACTTTAGACCAAAATAGTAGTGTGTTAACATTAAATTGGCAACAAGAAGCTCCTACTTTTTATGTGCAATGGGAAAAGAATACCTACACTTTAAATTTATATAAAAATGATGGAACAAACACTGTAAAGAGTGTTTATGGAATAGAATATAAATCATCATTTACAATTCAATCAAAATTATCTACAACAGAATATGATAATTTAATAGCGCCAAATGAAGGCTATAGTTTTGTAGGCTGGAGTACCAAAGCCAATACAAATAGTAAAGCTGATATTAAACAGGGCACAACAACAATAACACAAGGTACAACGGATTTACATTATTATGCTATATGGAAAGAAAACGCTATAACAATTAATTTCAATCTAGGAGACTCAACAGTACAAGGAGTAGCACCAGCTAGTGTTAAACAAGTGTTAACTAGTGATATAGCTGAAGCTTATACTGTTTGGCAAAATGATGGAGATGAGGGAGAAGGCTTTAGTAGAGCAAATCATAATTTTGCAGGCTGGCAATATAGCTTAAATGGAAGTACTTATGTTATAACTCCAGGAGAAACAATATCATCTAATCATTTATCTCAGTTAATATCAACTGGAAATTCAACTCATATTCATAATGAATCATTAAATTTAACTGCACTTTGGGGATTTTGTGGAAGCACAGCAGAACAAGAAAGCAATTGGAAAAATAACACTTATGTGGGAACAAGGCCTGTAGTCCATGTACCATTAAGCGTTGCTAATTCTGGAAACATGATTATTAATAGTAGTGTTGTAACAAAAATAACTTTACCTAAAGGAATGACAGCAATAGATAGAGGCTCAATTCGAGCAGCTAAGTTAAGTAGTCTTGTAATACCAAGCACAGTTGTTGAAATAGCAGAAGCAGCGATTGGAACTGTAAATCTAAAAACTTTTGCAGTAAGAAAGAATGTGGGATTAGGCGGTAATCCAATAGTTTATTATGATGACTTGAATATAGTTAGTAGAGCGGCAAACACTTATTTACAAGAATTTGTGGTAGAACCAGGAAATGCAAGTTATCAAGTAAAAAATGGTTGTTTATTAAATAAGGCAGGAACAGCATTATTTGGAGTTCCACAATTATTTAAAAATGGAACCACTAATATAACTAGTCTAGATTTTTCAAGTTCAGCATTAGGTTTAAATACAGTTAAAACTTTAGAAGCATATGCATTAAATGGTGTTATAAATTTAAACACAATAACAATTGGAGATAAAATAGAATCTATAAAGGATTATGTATTTAGTAAACTTCCAAATTTAAATACATTAAATTTAGGTTCAAATGTTGTTTTATCAAGTAGTAGTTGGCATGTAATTGGAGAAGGTGTAACAAGCTTAAGAACAATTACAGGTGGTTCAAGTTACTTAAAAGCGGGCAATAATAATATTTTATATTGTGATTTGTTGGGGCAAGGAAATACGAATACAATTTTGAAAATAGGAAATACAACAACAAGTTATACATGCACATATAATAACACAACAATAGATAAATATGCCTTTGAAGGTTGCACTAGTTTAAGAACTTTAAATTTTGAAAATATAACCGCTGGTGATACAACAAAAAAATTGAATTTCACAAGTTCAATGAAAGAAACAATTAGTTACTTAAATAGAGTGCTAGAAAATGTTATTATGGACATTGAATTAGATGAAGAAAATCATGCATCTTTATTTAAAGATTTTACAGCATTAAGAAGTGTAAATTTAACAAGAAGTAGTGTAGTTCCTAGCAGTTGTTTTGAAGCATGCACTCGTTTAACATCAATTGATTTGATTAATAGTCGTGCTGGAAATGCTGTGACAATAGGTGCATCAGCATTTAAGAATACGGCAATAACTAACTTCAAGTTTAATGGAAGTGAAACAATTGCAAATGAAGAAGGCAGTAAGGCTTTTGAAGGAGTAAATTTAACGAGCATAGAATTATTATCTAATACTGCAAGCGCAGTAGCTGATGCTGCAATTGCACAACAAAACTTAGAGACTATTAAATTAAGTTATGAATCGGTTGGAGCAGAAAGCCGTAATATAATTAAAAATAAAGCAGTAACTAATTTAATTATAAGTGAAGGTGTAATAGAACTAGCAGAAAATGCATTTGATTATACTGAAACAAGAAATCAAACAGCTACGCTAACAAGCGTAACATTACCTTCAACATTAACAAAAATAGGCGTGGAAACATTCTTTGGGTGTCCAAACCTAGCAAATGTAACATTAACTAATGGTTTGACATTATTAAGTGCCGGAATGTTTGATAGTTGTACAGCTTTAAAAGCTATTAATATTCCTAATACAATAACAAGTCTTCCAAATGATGTATTCTTTGCTACTGGACTTGAAAGCATAAGATTGCCAAGTTCAATATTAACAATTGGAAATAATGCATTTACAGAATGTGAAAATTTAACAACAGTTGAATTATCTAGTGGATTAACTACTATAAATAATAGTGCATTTCAAGATTGTATTAAATTAAATAGAATATCAATTCCATCAACTGTTACAAAAGTAGGAAGAAGTGCCTTTTATGGATGTTCAAGTTTATCTAGTTTAACATTTAGTACAACGGGCTCAAATGGTGGTTTAATCATTGAAATTATGGCTTTTCGTGATTGCACAAGCTTAACTTCCTTAACATTAACAACAAGAGTTGGCTTTTTAGCTCAATATGCCTTTATGGGTTGTAGTAATTTAAGCACTTTAAATATACGAGGATATGTATCAAGTTTTTCAAGCAATGCATTTGATGGCTGTAGTTCGTTAACGTCAATAACTTGTGATAGTAATATTCCAGAAACAGCATTTGAAAATTTAACAAGTTTAAAAAGTGTAACAATTAATGGAGTAGATAGTAGGGCAACAAGTGTTGGTGATCGTGCGTTTAGTGGATGTACAAATCTTGAAAACGTAACTATTGGTGCAGGCATTACATCTTGGGGAAGCACAGTATTTAGTAATTGTTCAGCTATAAAAACTGTGTCAATTGATAGCAATATTCCAAGTTCAATGTTTAGTGGTTTTACTTCCATAACAACTGTTACAATTAAGTCAAATGTTAGCACCATTGGAACAAGTGCATTTAATGGTTGCACAGCATTATATACTTTAACATTACCAACTAGTGGCTCAATTTCAATTGGAGAAAAAGCATTTTATAATTGTAGTAAAATACCTACGTTGAATTTTACAACGGCTGTTAAGTCTATAGGAATAAGTGCTTTTGAAGGCTGTTCAAGTGCTATATCGGGAACTTTCCCAGGTTCAGCAACATCAATTGGCTCTCGAGCATTTTATGGATTATCCTCTTGGTCTGTAGATATTAACTTAAATAGTTTACTTTCATCTTTGGGTAGTTATGCTTTCTATAATTGTTCATCATTGAAGGGTTCTTTAATTATTCCGAGCAGCCTTGTTAATGTTCCTGATTATGCTTTTAACCGTTGTACTGGCTTATCTGGTACCTTTACATTAAGCAGAGGTGTTAAAACAATTGGTAATTATTCATTTAATTCTGTTTCAGGATTCACAGGAACGCTTACAATTCCAAGTGATGTAACATCGATAGGAAATTATGCATTTAGTGATTGTAGTTTTAGTGGAAGTTTAACAATTCCTGCAACAGTAAAAACAATAGGTGATTATGCATTTTATCGTTGCAGTCAATTTACAGGGTTAACATTAAATAGTGGCTTACAAAGCATCGGTTCATATGCATTTGCTATGTGTACTAAAATTAACACAAATGTTACATTCCCTTCAACATTAACATCTATGGGTAGTTATGCATTCTCTACATGTTCTTTGAAGAATTTAGTCTTTAGTGGCTCTTCAACAACAGGTTTATCTGAAATTCCAGAAGGTGCATTTTTGAATAACTCTGAAATTAACACAATTGCAATTAGTGCCAGTATTAAAAAAATTGGAAAAAGAGCCTTCAGTAATTGTAGAAATCTAGATGCATTAAGTTTTAACAATGATATAACCATTGGAGAAAGTGCTTTTACTAATTGCAGTAGTTTATATTCGGTTACATTTAAGGCAGGAAATATTACTCTTAGTCCATATTGTTTTCAATCTTGTACTTCAATAGAAACAATATATTTTTATAATGAAGCTACAGTTACTGAAATTCCAGATTATGCCTTTGAAGGTTGTTCTTCATTGCTTTATATTGAGAATGTATCAGGTTCTTATAGTTCCTATGGTATTATGAACAAAATTACTAGAGTTGGAGATTCAGCATTTGCAAATTGTAATTTAGGTGGAGATACGTGGGCAACAAGAGGAAGTTTATGGATAGAGTCGCTTGTAACATATTTGGGGGCTGGGGCGTTTGCTAATAACAAAAATTTAACAGAAGTTACTATGTGTTCTCCAACTAGAGTTACAATACCAGCATCTTTTAGTCATCCATTTTCTGGATGTAGTGCATTGACTACAATTTATGTGCCAAAAGCACTTTTATCACAATATCAAGCATCAGCAACTCCATGGGGAACATTCTTAAAAGATAAATTTGTTGGACAGAATTTATAAAAAACAACTTCAATTGAAGTTGTTTTTTTTGTATTTAGAATTAATATTAAATTATTGTCCTTTACACATAAAAGTTAAGTTTTATGCAGAAAATAAAAATGTGAAAATAAATAAAAATATGTTTAATAAAATAAAAAAATAAAGTTAAAACATTTGTAGAATAATGTAAAAAATTGTATAATAAAAAATATAAATACTCTAGTGTAAACATTAAAAAGCAAAACTCAAGGCATTAAGCTAAATGGTCTTAAAGGAGAGAAAAAATGGATAAATCTAAAAAGAAGAAAGCCGGGATAATCGCAGGAAGCGTACTTGCAGTAGGAATAGCAGCAGGAGGAATAACAGCAGGGGTTATTGCTGGAACTGCAAAAGTAACAATAAAATTTAACACTGGGGAAAGTGGATTAGAATATAAAGAAGAAACAATTAAGAAAGGGAGTACTACGAAATTACCAACTCCTATTTGGGCTGGCCATAAATTTATTGGCTGGTATTTAGATGCAGCATTTACTATAAAAGCTGAAGAAGGCACAAAGTATGGAAAAGATACAACTCTTTATGGAAGATGGGAAGAAAGCACATACACGGTAAATTATGTAGATAAAGTAAATGAAGGCGAAGAGCCAACTAGAGCAGTAGGTAGATATAATAGAAGTGTTGTGGTAAGAAATCCAGAAAATAAATATTACGAATTTAAAGGCTGGAGTGAGTATGTAGATGGAAGAGAATTAATAGGGGAAGAAAGTAGTAACAGTCAAGGCGAAAGCATAACTACTTATGATATGCCTTTATACGGAGCAACTTTATATGCAATATGGGAAGGAAAAGAAGTAGAAGTAGAATTAGATGGCGAAAAGAAAACATATAAAGTAGGCGAAAAGTTATTATTACCAAATACTACAAAGGCAAGCCCAACTGGCAATTATTTTGCTGGATTTAGAATAAACGGGAAGGAATACTTGCCAGGTAGTGAAGTGGAATTAACTCCTGAAATGATAAATGGAGATGCAAAATTTAGAGTAGTTATAGAAGCAAGTTGGATTGATAGATTAGAAAATAATATAGTATATGTAGATTATGATGGAACAAAGATTGAGATAGAAGAAGAATTGGGAGCGCCAAAGCATAGAGATGGCTATAAATTTTTAGGCTGGTATAGAAATGCAAGAGGAGAAGGAGAAAAGGTTACAACCTTAAGTGATGAAGATAAAACTGGTAAATCACAAGTAGCATTGTATGCAAAATATGAAGCAGACAGAATTGAGATTCAATACAATTATAATGATGGAGTAAAAGTAGGAGAAGAAACTGGAAAAGAAAAAGATGTAGCAGAAGTAGGTGAAAAGATACAATTAACATTTGGTCGTGAGTATGCTAGAATAAACTTAGACCTAGTTGGATGGAGAATAGGTAAAAAAGAAATAAAACTAGGTGAAGTATATGAAGTAGAATGGAGTGAAAATAAAGTATTAGAAGCAGAAGCTATTTGGGGAAGTAGCTTTAATTTGTTGCAATTTAATTTAAATGGTGGAAGCGCTGAATATGACATTAATGATTATGGCTTCAATACAGTAGGCAAAAAAACAATTCCGAATATAGAAGTTAAAAAATTAGGTTACGAATTTTTAGGATGGACAGTAAATAAAAATTATGAAGAAGATTTAATTAAAGCAGGCGATGAAATTGAGTTAAGTGAAAACCCAATGATTTTATATGCAGTATTTAGAGCAAAGAAATATGATATTGTATACAATTTTGGAGAAGGAATAGAAGGCTATAGAGTAGAGGACGGTGTAGAATACGGAGCAGAATATAGATTAGATGGAATAGATAGTGAAAAGAAAATAGGATATAAACTTGTTGGTTGGGAAGTTAAATTAGAAAATCAACAACCAGTAAGAGTTGGAATAAATGGTACATTCAAAGTAACAGATAGAGTAGTTGGAGACGAAGCAAGAACAGAGATAGAAGTAACCGCGATGTGGGAAGAGAAAGAATATGGAATAAGGATAAGAGGTATAGAGTT
>CAMUJQ010000041.1 GCA_947089305.1 uncultured Clostridia bacterium | reverse complement strand
AGAAATAATCTTCAATGGCGGAGTAAGTGGAAATTCAGTATTAAATCCAGAAAATGTAACATTAACTAGTAGAGATAGTTATGTAGTATTTAAATATGTATTTACAAATAATATGGATAAAACATATTATGCAGATATGACATATACAGACCTAAATGGCGATGATAAGAATATAACAACAACTTACTCGGAAAATGGTACTGATTGGATAGGGTCGTCATATTTTATAGAAGTGCCAGGGTCAACAACAGATGAAGCACCAGTAGAATATTATGTAAAAGTAGCTGTAACAAATAAAGCAAAAGATGCAACATATACCGGCACTATAAATTGGAATTTAGATACAGAGAATCCAGTACAAGTAACTGCAGAAATTAAAACTGATTCTGATGGTATTTATGCGCAAGTTACAGGAGTAAAAAATGCAGATATAACAACATTAACAATTCCTAGTAAAATTAAAATTGATGGAGAAGTTTATCAAATCGGAGGAGCATTGTCAGCAGAGACATTTAGTCAATGTCAAAATTTAGAAGAATTAAATTTGACAAATAGTATTAGCGGTATAAAAGAGTATTGCTTCTCAAATAATAAGAAATTAAAAACTATTAACATTATTGATTCAAATACAAGAATGTTTAATTATGGCTTTGCAATAGATACTTATGCATTTGCGAATTGTACAAGCTTAACAACGGTTAGAATTGAATGTGATATCTGGACTCTTGATCGTTCGGCGACGGGATATAATTGTTTAGCATTTGAAGGGTGTTCATCATTCTCAGAACTTATAATTAAAGAACATGCAAAAATTAGTTTATTTGAACATTATGAAGTTGGTACATATGAATTAGAAAACAATGACTACTACGGAATAGATCATCCATTTACACTTAAAGTAATTTAATAATAAATAACGGAAGATATTTTTCCGTTTTTTATTTAAAAAATAACGTAATAATCAATTTTTGCTAATAAACTAAATTAGTTTGATTTTTTCGACAAATAAAAACAAAACTATACAAAACATTACATAATATTATGTTGAAATAATTTTTGATAATGTATGAGATATGTTATATTAAATATGGTTTATTTTTGCGAGTAAAAGAATAAGCTTTTGTTTAATTTATTAGGTGCACAATAATATAATTAAAACAAAAAGACTGATGAGATTTTTGAGTTTAGTCGACGACTTTAAAATTTTGTCAGTTTTTTTGTAGTTTTTAATAATTTAAAGTTTGTTAATTCATTTGTAATTTATAAAACAAATGTGCTATAATTAAAACATGATTATTATGGGAATTGACCCTGGATATGGGCTTGTGGGCTATGGTTTTATTGAAAAAACGCCAAAAGGCATAAAGGTTATTGATTATGGTGTTATAGATACTCCGCAAAAAGAAGCTACGCCAGTTAGACTTGCAATTATTTATGATTGTATTGTTGAATTAATAAAAAAATATAAACCCGATGAAATTTCTATAGAGGAACTTTATTTTGTTAAAAACATAACAACAGGTATAAAAGTTGCAGAGGCTCGCGGAGTAATTGAACTTGCTTGTATTCAAAATACTGGCCGACTTTATGAATATGGGCCTAGGCAAGTTAAACAAGCAATTACCGGAGTGGGGAATGCTAAAAAAACGCAGGTTGAAGATATGGTTAAAAATATTCTTGGAATTAAAGAAAAAATAAAACCCGATGATGCAAGCGATGCACTTGCTATTGCATTAACTCATGCTTTTACAAATAAAGTTTTAGTTGAAGAATTTGGAATTAAATAAGGAGATTTATTTTGATAGCATATTTAAAAGGAACAATAATAGATAAAACAACGAACAACATTATAGTTGATGTTAATGGAGTTGGATATTGTTTAATCTGCAGTGCTTTTACTGTTTCTGAATCCGCCACCATAAATAGTGTTGGGGAATTTTATTGTTATATGGCAATTAAACAAGATGCAATTGAGTTATATGGCTTTAATTCGTTAGAAGAAAAAGAAGTGTTTTTAAGTTTAATTACTGTTACTGGAGTTGGAGTTAAAAGTGCTATTCAAATATTATCTAACATGCATTATAGAAAAGTTGCAGGATGCATTGAAAGCGGAGATCCTGATACATTAACAACGGCAAAGGCATGTAGTAAAAAAACAGCTGAAAGATTAATTTTAGAACTTAAAAACAAAAAGTTTTATTTTGCTGAAGGGGTTAGTAAAAACAATGTTGAAATTCCTTCTATATTGAACGAGGCGATTATGGCTCTTGTAAGTTTAGGTTTAAACAAAAAAGAAGCTACAATTCGAGCTGGTGAAGTATTTTTAGGAGATGAAACTACTCCTGAAGAAATTGTTAAAAAAGCATTAAAAAACTTTTAGGAGTAGTAAATGAATAGTTATATTAAAAGTGGGCTTAGTGATGAAGTTTTTGATAATAATGTTTTATCTTCTACAAAACATGAAGAAGAAATTCAACTTGAAAATAAATTGCGACCACAAGAACTTGGCGATTATATAGGTCAAGAGAAAATTAAAGAAAATTTAAAAATATATATTGAAGCCGCTAAAAAAAGGAAAGAACCACTTGACCACATATTATTATATGGTCCACCTGGGTTAGGTAAAACTACACTTAGTCATATTATTGCAAATGAAATGGGTGCAAATATTAAGTTAACTAGTGGTCCAGCAATTTCACGCACAGCTGATATGGCTAGTATATTAAGTAACTTAAGTGACGGCGATGTTTTATTTATTGATGAAATTCATAGATTAAATAAAAACATAGAAGAAATTTTATATCCAGCAATGGAAGATTTTGTTTTAGATTTTGTTATAGGTAAAGGTCCTAGCGCAAAAAGTATGAGACTAAATATCGCACATTTTACTTTAATTGGAGCAACAACAAAGGTAGGTAATTTATCTAATCCGCTTAGAGATCGTTTTGGAGTTATTGAAAGACTTGAATTTTATTCTAATTCAGAACTACAGAAAATTATAAAACGTAGTGCTAAAATTTTAGAAGTTGAAATAACTAATAAGGCATGTGAAATATTAAGTAATCGTTGTAGGCAAACACCTCGTATTGCAAATAGATTGCTTAAGAGAATTAGAGATTTTGCTGACTTATTAAACAATGGTGTTATAGATGAAAAGTTAGTTGATATGGCACTTTTAAAACTTCAAGTTGATAAGGTTGGATTAGATAATAATGATATTATGTATCTTAAAGTGTTAAGAGATAAGTTTAATGGCGGGCCTGTTGGTGTTGATACATTAGCGGCAGCATTGAGCGAAGATACCTCTACAATTGAAGATGTTATAGAACCTTTTTTGATGCAAACAGGATTTGTTGCTAGAACTATTCGCGGAAGAGTTTTAACTGAACTTGGATATAAACATATTGAAAATTTAAAGGGATAGAATGGAAGAATTAAAATTACAAAAGAGCGATTATTATTTTGATTTGCCTGAAGAATTAATTGCGCAAACACCACTAGATAAACGTTCTGATAGTAGGTTACTTGTTTATGAAACAATTGAAGATAAACTTGAACACAAGCATTTTTTTGATATAAAAAAATATTTAAAAAAGGGCGATGTATTAGTTTTAAACGAAGCAAAAGTTGCACCTGTTAGGCTTATGGGAATCAAAAAAGGTGGTACAGCTAAATGCGAGGTTTTATTAATCAATAGAATTAATGCCACAGACTGGGAAGCGCTTGTAAAGCCTGCTAAGCGCCTTAAAGAGGGCAGTGAAGTTGTTTTTGGAGATAAATTAAGTTGTAAAATGCATGAAACTACGGGCTTTGGTGGCAAAGTTGTTTCGTTTAGTTTTGGTGGGGTTTTTGAAGAAATTTTAAATGAAATTGGTGAAATGCCTCTTCCTCATTATATAAAAACTAAGTTGGAAAATAAAGAACGTTATAACACTGTTTATGCAAACAAACTTGGTAGTGCGGCTGCTCCGACAGCAGGGTTACATTTTACGCCAGAGTTACTTAAAGAACTTGAAGCTATGGGTGTAATTATAAAAAAAGTTTTATTAAATGTCAGTATTGGTACCTTTAGACCCGTTAAAGTTGATAATATTAAAGAACATGAAATGCATAGTGAAACATATGAAATTCCTCTTGATACTGCAAATGAAATTAACAAGGCAAAACTTGAAGGGAGGCGTGTAATTTGTGTTGGAACAACAAGCGTTAGAACGCTTGAGGCGAGTGCGTCAAAGAATGGAAAAGTTGTAAGTGAAAGTAGCGCCACTAACATATTTATACATAACAATTATGAATTCAAAGTTGCAGATGTGTTAATCACGAATTTTCATTTACCTGAAAGCACATTATGCATGCTTGTTGCCGCATTTATTGGTTATGATAATTTTAAAAAAATTTATGAAGAAGCAGTCAAGAAAAAATATAGATTTTTTAGTTTTGGAGATGCATGCTTATTTATAAATAAAAAGTAGGTATTATTTATGGAAGAAAAGTTTAGTTTTAAAACAACACATATTTGTTCACAAAGTGGGGCTAGAACAGGAGAGTTTAAAACGCCACATGGGATTATTAAAACTCCTGTGTTTATGCCTGTTGGAACGCAAGCAACTGTTAAAGGCTTGACACCACAAGATTTAAAAAAAATTAATGCACAAATTATTTTAAGCAATACATATCATTTGCATTTACGTCCAACTGAAGATATAGTAGCTGCAGCTGGTGGTCTACATAAGTTTATGCAATGGGACAGACCTATTTTAACTGATAGCGGAGGCTTTCAAGTTTTTTCGCTATCTAAAATGAATAAAATTACAGATGACGGAGTTGAGTTTAAAAATCATTTAAGTGGTGAAAAATTATTTATGACGCCTGAAAAATGTATTGAAATTGAAAATAAACTTGGGGCAGATATAATAATGGCCTTTGATGAATGCACTGAAGTTCCGTCAACATATGAGGCTAGCAAAAAAGCAATGGAAAGAACTTTAAGTTGGCTTGATCGTTGTTATAAAGCTCATAAGAATGATAATCAAGCACTTTTTCCAATAGTACAAGGTAACGTTTTTAATGATTTGCGTTTAGAAAGTTTGGAAAGAACGAAACCATATATTAAATATGGCTTTGGAATAGGGGGACTTAGTGTTGGAGAACCTAAGAAAAAAATGTATGAAATTTTATCTTTAATGCAACCGCATTTTCCAACAAATGTTCCTAGATATTTAATGGGTGTTGGAAGTCCAGATTGTTTACTTGAAGGCATTGAACGTGGGGTGGACATGTTTGATTGTGTGCTAGCAACTCGAATTGCTAGAAATGGCACAGCGTTTTGCAATGAAGGAAAGATTGTTATAAAGAATGCTAAATATAAACTTGATTTTAGTCCGCTTGTTAGTGGCTGTACTTGTGAAGCATGTTCTGGTGGCTACACAAAAGCATATATAAGACATTTGTTTGTTGCAGGAGAAATGCTTGGTGCGAGACTTTTGTCTATACATAATATTCATTTTTTAACTAATTTAATGAATGATGCCCGTAAAGCAATAGAGGAAAATAGGTTTTCCGACTTTAAAAAACAATTTATGGCAAATTATAAGTTAAAATAGTTTTGTTTTTAAAAAAAATTGTGATATAATCTATATATTATTTAAAAGGAGATTTAATATGAATTGGAAAGACCCTATGTTTTGGGTATTAATTGTTTTACTAATTGGCTTGGTAGTTATGATGTTCTTTAGATTTAGACAACAAAAAAAGGCTCAAGCAGATCAAGTTAATTTGCTTGATAATTTAAAGGTTGGCGATAAAGTTACAACACATATTGGAATATATGGTAAGATTATTAAAATTGTTGAAACTAATCACGGAAAAGTTTTTACAATTGAAACTGGTGATAAAAATAAAAGCGAATTAGAACTTGATTATCGTTATATTGCTGGAATTGATGATAAAGAACAAGTTGTTTATGATGCAACTGGTAATGTTGTTGAAAATAATAATGCTGAAGAAATTAAGGTTGATGAAGTAGAGAATACTGAAGAACTAGTTAAAGTTGAGAAAGAAAAAACTTCAAAATCAAAAAATAAAAAAAATGACGATGAAATTAGATAATTATTCATATTTTGCCTCTTAGCCAAATACAATTGACTAAGAGGTTTTTTATGAGAAGATCAAGAACAAAATCAATTGAACAAAATGATACAAAAAAGAGATTTGATACAAGCATAATTAAAGGAGTTCTTTTTAGTGTATTTATTTCACTAATTCTTATTTTAATTTTTGCACTTGTAATTAAACTTACAAATTTAAGTGATGGCTTTATTAAGCCAATTAATCAGGTTATTAAAATTTTATCAATCTTTTTAGGTGTTTTATTGGCTGTTAGAAAAAATCGAGAAGGGGCATTTTTTAAGGGCATTTTAATTGGATTAATTTATATCGTTGTATCTTTCTTAGTATTTTCAGCTTTAGATAAGAGTTTTAATTTAAGTTGGAGTATATTAAACGATTTATTATTTGGTGGAATTGCTGGTGCAATTAGTGGGGTTTTGTTTAAAATTAAAAATAAATAAGAGAGCGAGTTAGCTCTCTTTTGTTTATTTAAATAAATATTGTAAATAATTTCCTTATATATTTGACATTTTAATAATTAAAAGTTATAATTGGTAAGTCGAATATTTTAGGAGAATTTTGTGACAAAGCGAAAAGGTATTATACAAATTGTAACAATAGTTGTTTTAACTATAATTGGGGTGCTACTTGCAACTTGTTCTTTTACTATTCCATTTACAACAACTCGTTTTGTTGGTTTTGCTAATGGTATTAGTTTGGGAATTGATTTAAAAGGCGGAGTAGTTGCTGTTTATAATGCATCTATTCCAGAAGGAGAATCTGAAAGCAACGGTAGCTTAAGTGAAAGAATTGAAGCAACTAAAACAAGAATTAGAAATTTATTAACCAGTAAAAATTATACTGAGGCTCAAATTTCAAATCAAGGTGATGATAAAATTAGAATCGAAGTTCCAAATGTAGATAATCCAGATGCAATTTTTGATTTAATTGGTAAACCTGCATCATTGCTTTTTTCATCTGAATCTACACTTGAGGCTGCATTGGAAGCAACGAATGTAATTACAGGTAAAAATGTAAAAAATGTTGAATATGGCTATAATAGTGAAAAAGCTGAACATGGTGTTAGCGTAGAGTTTGACACTGAAGGCAGTGAGATTTTTGCAAATTTAACTGAAGAACTTGCTGGAAAAAGTTTATATATTTATTTGTATGATCCTGAAACAAATAATGTTGTTTGGAATGCTAGCCCTTCTGTTGAAGAAAAAATTGCTGGTGGTAAAACATTTATTAGTGGTAACATGACTAAAGCACAAGCTGAAGAGTATGCGCTTCAAATTTTAAGTGGTACATATTCAGTTAATCTTTCAGTATATCAAAATACAGTTGTATCTGCACAACTTGGAGTAGATGCTCTTAAGTGGGGTATAATTGCTGGTTTAATTGGCCTTGCATTAATTTTTATTTTCATGTGTGTAATTTATCGCGGATTAGGTGCAATTAGTTGCTTAAGTTTAACTATATATGCTGTATTACTTTTATTCTTTTTAAACATAGTTCCAGGGGTTCAACTTTCATTACCTGGCATAGCAGGAATTGTTTTAAGTTTGGGTATGGCAGTTGATGCAAATATTGTTATTTTTGAACGTATTAAAGATGAGTATAAAAAGGGCAAAAAGCTAAAAGTAAGCATTGATGAGGGATATAAACGCTCAATAGCTGCAATTGTAGACGGAAATGTTACTACAATCATAGCTGCAATTATTTTAATGATTTTTGGAACAGGTGCTATTAAAGGTTTTGCTATAACTTTATTAATTGGTATTGCTTTGTCTTTATTTACAGGTCTTTTAATTACTAAAGGCTTAATTAATGTTGTTTATAAAATTAATTCAACAAAAGCAAGTCACTATGCACTTAAAAGGAAGGTGACTGTAAATGAATAATAAAAAATCAAGTTTATTTAACATTTCTGAAAGAGTTGAAAACAGTAAACATAGTTTTGTTAACGGCGGAAAAGTTTATACTATTATAGCTGCAAGCATAATTTTAGTTGGAATAATTATGTTATGCGTTTTAGGTTTTAATCTTGGTATTGACTTTACAGGTGGAACAATTCTTCAAATTCAAGTTGGTTCAACTATTTCAAGTGATAGTGCTTATAATAATTATAAAAACAAAATTGAAGAAGTTTTAAATGAAAAACATATAACTCTTAGCTCTGCACAAAAACAAGGGGAAAACAGTTCATTAAGTATTGTTATTAGATTTCAAGATCCTAAAGGGATGAGTGAAGAAGAAATTAATGGTACTAATGGTTTAATTGAAACTTTAAAAACTGATTTAGTTAAGGCTCTTAATTCAATAAATGATAATGTTGAAGTTGAGATAACAAATAGTGAAAGAATTTCAGCAACAGCAAGTAGTTCACTTGTATTGAATGCATGTTTGGCTATTTTAGTTGCAATTGTTTGTATGTTAATTTACATTGCCATACGATTTGAATTTTTTACTGGCATGTGTACACTCGTTGCTTTGTTCCACGATGTTTTAGTTATGTGTGCATTATGTGCAATTTGCAGAGTTCAAATTAATAGTACTTTTATTGCAGCAATAGTTACAATTATAGGTTATTCAATTAATAATACTATTGTGGTATTTGATAGAGTTAGAGAACTTTGGAAAATGAATATTGGTTCAAATGCTCTAGATTTTTCGGGCTTAGTTGATAAAGGAATTAAACAAACTTTTACTCGTTCAATTAACACAAGTTTAACAACACTTTTTGCTGTTGTGTTACTTGCAGTGTTGGGTTCAGCATCTATTAGAGAATTTGTTATTCCTATAATCTTTGGTTTACTAGCAGGTACATTATCTAGTATGTTTATAGCTGGACCATTACTTGCATTAATATCAAAGAAACATAAAATATCTTTTAGAATGAAAAAAATTGCAAATGTTAAATAACATTTGCTTTTTATTTTAAATTAAAATAAATTGCTAATTTTTTAAATTTAATAAAAATTGTTGCACATTGAGAAATTATGTGCTACACTTAGTGTGAAAGAAGAATAAAAATGAGATATGTTAAAACTTATAAACTAGAAAATTCTGATTTAGTTTCAGAATATGCTAGAAAGTTTGGCGTGTCGGAAGCATTTATTAAAATTTTGTTTAGTAGACA
>CAMUJQ010000040.1 GCA_947089305.1 uncultured Clostridia bacterium | reverse complement strand
AACAGATAAACCTGCGTGCGTAAAATCTTGCAATCCTAGTTGCGATTGTGGTCATTTTGTTGAAATCGGTAATGACGTATATATGCAATTTAAACAACTTGAAGGCGGAAAATATGAGGAGTTAAAAAACAAAAATGTTGACTGTGGCTTTGGCTTTGAACGTAACTTAATGTTTTTAAACAATACTGAAGATTGTTACACTACAGACCTTTTCACTGGTGTTATAAGTAAACTAGAAGAATTAACGGGCATTAAATATAACTCAGACGAAAAAGCAACAAAAGCTTTTAGAATTATTGCTGACCATGTTAGAACATCTATGATGTTAATTGCTGACGAAAAGCATTTAAAACCATCTAATGTTCAACAAGGTTATATATTACGTCGTTTAATCCGTCGTGCAGTTAGATATGCAAATATGTTAGGACTAGAAAAAGGAACTCTTTCAATGTTGGCAAAAACTTATATTGAGGGAGATTATTATAAAAACTTTAAAAATTTAGTTGAAAGTAAACAAATTGTTTTTGAGGAACTCGACTTAGAAGAAGAGCGCTTTTTAAAAACATTAACAGCGGGCGAAAAAGAGTTAAATAAATTAATTGAGCGTCTTCAAAAATTTGCGCCAGATAACAAGAAAATTGCAGGAGCGCAGGCATTTAGATTGTTTGATACTTTTGGTTTTCCTCTTGAAATGACAATTGAAATGGCAGGAGAACTTGGCTATGTTGTAGATGTTGAGGGCTTTAATAAAGCCTTTGAAGAACATCGCAAAAAAAGCGGAGCAGGGCAAACTGGAGTGTTTAAAGGTGGACTTGCAAATAATGATTATGAAACAACCAAACTTCACACAGCAACACACCTACTTCATGCAGGGCTTATTAAAGTTTTAAAAAGCGAATGTAAGCAAAGTGGAAGTAATATAACGCCAGAACGTCTTAGACTTGATTTCACATTTGACCGCAAAATGACTGAAGATGAAATTAAACAAGTTGAGGCTTATGTTAATGAAGCCATTAAAGCAGCTGTTCCTGTTACAATGCAAGAAATGAGTGTAAAAGAGGCAAAGGAAAGCGGGGCTATTGGTGTGTTTGATTCTAAATATGGCGATGTTGTGAAGGTATATACAACAGGTAAATATTCATCTGAAATTTGTGGTGGACCACATGCAAAAAACACAAGTGAACTTCATCACTTTAAAATTATTAAAGAAGAAAGTTCAAGTGCAGGAGTTCGCCGTATCAAAGCCGTTATTGATTAACTTTCTAGCTTTTCTATTAAAGAATAATTATAAAGGTGCACGAGGAGTTTTGATTTTTTCCGCCTCTCAACAATAAGGCTACTTTATTAAAGTAGGTAAAAAATTTAGCTAAATTTTTAGTTTATAATTTTAATTAAAAATATAGAGCCTTAATGGCTTTTTATATTAATATTGACATTCTAAGTTGGTTATGATATATTTTAAATAGGAGTTATTTTATGAGAAAAGATGAAGTATACGCAAATGATTATTATTTAAAACTTATTTTAAATGCAAGGGCTAAAAAATCTTTTGTTGGAAATGAAGCCGAAATGCATGACGAAATTTTTAGAGAGTTTTTTGGAAATAGTAATTTGTTTGAAAAAAGTTATATTACTAAAAAATTAAGAATTAATTGTATTACTAGAGGATATAGATATTTATTTTTAGGAAACTATCTTATTGGAAATGATATGATGGCTTTTGATGATTTTAACTTATATATAGGTGAAAGTTTAGATGAATACGGAGGGCGAATTAAATTTAGACCTATAGACGAAATAAATGATAAAGAAAAAGATGCTTGCCAACAGCAATATCGCAAATATATGATAGAAAATTTAGACAAAATTCAAGAAGGGTTAGGAGAAAAATATCAGCAAGAGTTGATTTTAAAACTTAAATTAAAAGCAAAAATGAAATTAGATGATTTACAAACTCAAATTTGCAACGTTGAAACAAAATTAAATTCAGATATTAAGTTTTTAATAGGTGGCGAAGTAGAAGATAATTTAAATTCGATTAAAAATAAAAAAAGACCTTAAACAAGGTCTTTTTTTATTTTATTTTTTGCTTGCGTCAACTTTAGCCATGTGAACAATAAGGTCGTTTGTTTTGCAAGAGTAACCAAATTCGTTGTCATACCAAGCACAAAGTTTAACAAAAGTTTCGTCTAGCATAATACCTGCTTTAACATCGAATATACAAGTGTGACTATCACCAATAAAGTCACTTGAAACAACGGGGTCATCAACAACTTTTAAAATGCCTTTTAGTTCATTCTTTTCAGCTTTTTTCATAGTCTTTACAATGTCTTCATAAGTTGTAGGTTTTTTTAATTCGCAAGTTAGGTCTACAAAACTAACATTAAGTGTAGGAACACGACAACTCATGCCTGTAAGTTTTCCGTTTAAACTAGGAATAACTTTTCCAACGGCTTTAGCTGCCCCTGTTGTTGAAGGAATGATATTGTAACTTGCCGCTCTTCCTCCGCGCCAATCTTTGTTGCTAGTTCCATCAACAGTTTTTTGTGTGGCAGTTACAGAGTGAATTGTTGTCATTAAACCTTTTTCCATTCCATAAGTGTCATTAATAACTTTTGCTAGTGGAGCAAGACAATTTGTTGTGCAACTTGCATTAGAAACAATGTTCATATCTTTTTTATATTCATTGTGGTTAACGCCCATAACAAACATAGGAGTTTCTTTGGCTGCAGCTGTAATAACAACTTTTTTTGCGCCACCTTTTAAGTGAGCACTTGCTTTATCATAACTTGTAAAGGCGCCACTAGCTTCTGCAATGTATTCAGCACCAAGTTTGTCCCAACCAATTTCTTCTGGTTTCATAACGCTAGTGAATTTAATTTTCTTTTTGTTAACAATTAGATAATCACCCTCTGCTTTTACGTCGCCTTTAAAAGTTCCATGAATTGTATCGTATTTAAACATATAAGCAGCATAGTCTGCTGTAATGAACGGGTCGTTAACAGCAACAACTTCAACATCATTTCTTGTTGTTGCGTTGCGTAAAATTAAGCGCCCAATTCTTCCAAATCCGTTTATTCCCATTTTAATTTTTTTTGCATTTGCCATTTTTATTTTTCTCCTTTTTTATTTAGTCATGCTTTTTAAAACTTATGTTATAAATATGTTAAAAATCTAATAGCGCCGTTTTATAAAACATTCTTGTTTATTAATTAATTATACTACTAACCTCATACATAAGTTTATTATCTGGAAGCATTATTCCAAGTCTCTTAATTAAAAGACTTTTACAATAATAAATTATGCTTAAGAGCAGTGTTGCAAGTGTGATTAAAACCGTTATTAAAACTAGTAAAGGAATATTAAAGAAAGTTATTTCTAAAGCAGTTCCAATAAATAGTAGGGCAGTAGTTAAAAATAATGCAAGAGATACCCATAAGCTATCTATATAAAACCTCTTTTTTAACTTTTTAGGTTCACGTTCATTATTAGAAATTCTAGCACCAATAAAATCAAATTTATGGAGTTTAATTTCTTCTAATTCTTTTTTAGATAGAACTTCACCATCATAGGCAACATAATCGCGTTTAAAACCAAATAAAGCATCAACTCTTCTTAAATACATGTTTTTATCTTTAAGAGCATTTAAAACATCAACTACTTTGCGGTCATATAACTCAGCATCAGGTCTAGAAATTAAATTACCTTTAATTTTAAACATTCGCATAACTATATTTAAACATTTGCGTTTAAAGTTTTGCCACATAACTTTTATTCTAGACTGTTTTTTATTTCTATATGCAAAAACAATTTCATTTCCACGTTGATAACTTGATATTAATGCATCTAATGCTTCAAATGGACTTCCAGGTTTAATGGTTAATACAATAACAGCATCTCCAACAGCTTGTTCCATTCCAGCTGTAATAGCTAGCTGTTTGCCATAGTTTTGTTTTAAATTTACCACTCTAACAAATTTGTTGTTATCAGCAATATAATTTAATATTTTACCAGAATAATCGTTGCAACCATCATTAACAAAAATTATTTCAAATTCCTCAGGTGCTTTTAAAGCTTTTTTTAATTTCTTAAAAAAATCAGCTAAATACACTTCTTCATTGTATACAGGAATTACAATGCTATATTTTGGCATACAACCTCCCTTAATAATAAAATTATTTTACCATAAATCAAAAAAAAACAAAACAATTTTACTACACTTGTGATAAAATAAAGGTATAAAGGGAGAAATTATTATGGCACTTGTTAATCCAAAAAGTTTTTTATTAAAAGCAAGAAAAAATCAAAAAGGAATATGCGCTTTTAATACAGTTAATTTAGAAACAATGGAAGCAATAATTTCAGCAGCAGAGCAAACAAATACATCAATTATTGTACAAGTTAGTGAAGGGGCAATTAAATATGCCGGATTAGATAATATTGTTAGCATAGCAAAAAACTTTTCAAAAAAATATAAAATTGATTTTGCGCTAAACTTAGACCACGGTTCAAGTTTTGAAATTTGCAAGCAATGCATTGATGCAGGTTTTACCATGGTTATGTTAGACTTAAGTAAAAAAAGTTTTGAAGAAAACGTAACAGAAACTGCAAAACTCGTAAAGTATGCACACAAAAAAAATGTGTTTGTTGAAGCTGAACTTGGTAAATTATTTGGAAAAGAAGATTTAGTTGAAAATATTGAAAGTGTGTTTACAGACCCAGTTAAAGCTAAAGAGTTTATTGAAAAAACTAATGTTGATGCTTTAGCAATTTCAGTTGGAACAAGCCATGGTGCATATAAATTGAAATTTGTTGATGGTCTTAAACAAGATATTATAAAGCAAATAGCAAAAGACAATAAAGATACAATTTTAGTTTTGCACGGCGCTAGTCATATTGACCTTGATACAGTAGAAAAAATTAATAAACTTGGTGGAAAGTTAAAAAGTACAAGTGGAATAAGTTTAGAAGATGAAATTTTAGCCATTCAAAATGGAATAACAAAAATAAATATAGACAGTGATTTAAGACTTGCCTATACTTATGGTGTTAGAAAATTTTTAAAAGAAAATGGTGAAGTTTTTGATATAAGAAATATTACTAAAGCCGGCACGACAGAAATTAAAGAAGAATGCATAAAAAAGATAAACTATTTTTCTAAATTAGAAAAGTAAGAAAAAAAATAAGTTTTATAATTTAAGCAATTGTTTTATTTTTTAATTTTGAAAGCATTTGTAAGGCTGCGGGGAAAATTTCAACTCCTCGCATTCTTTTTTATAATTTTTCATAAGTAAGAAAACTTGTAAATATTTTTTATCAAACTTTTCCCATATTGAAAAGTTAATATGCTATAAATTCAAAATATTTTGCAATGGCACAAAAGATTGCATAGGCAATTCTATCTTGATATAAACTTGAAACAAGTAGTGCTTCATCTTCAGCATTACTTAAAAATCCACATTCAACTAGCACGCTTGGCGCCTCTGTGCAATAAAGCATGTAAAGGTCTCCAGTGCTGGTTTTTGCACTTTTACAATCTTCTATGTTTTTAAATTCATTAACTATTAAATCAGCAACTTTTTTGCCACTTTCGCTTAAATCGTTATAATAAATATTTGCACCTCTTGCCGTCTTGGAAGGAAAACTATTTTGATGTATGCTTACAACTAAGTCTGGGCTGTTTTCTTCAATAATTTTTTTGCGCGCGCCCATATCTTCCTTTTTATAACCGCGCCCAAATTTTTTATATAAACCATCTTTATTAGTGCGAGTTTGAACAACTCTTACATTATATTTTTTTAAATATGTTTCAAGTTTTTTTGAAATAGCAAGATTAATGTCACTTTCTTTTGCTCCCGTTACTTTACCAACTGCGCCACCGTCTATGCCACCATGTCCGGCGTCTATAACAATAGTTAGAGCTAAGCCTGCCGAACTTTGTTTGTGATCGTTAAACTTTTTGTAACTAAACACTATGGCAACTGCGCCAATAACTAAAGCTAAAGCTATAATCAAAATTGTTTTAAGTTTTACTGTAAAAAATTTCATATTTAATTTTATTAAATTAATAATACGTTTATTACTTAAAAATGTAATCCGCCCCTCTATTGATATTGAGAATTTTATAATATAAAATTAAAGCATGAAAATATTTAGAGCAATAGATAGTGAAGAGCGAAAAGCACTAATAGGAACGAAGAATATTTTTTATCCGCATAAAACTTGCGTCAAAGAAGAGTGGGTTTTAAAGCCCCATAAAGAAGATTATAACACAGGCAAGTTTTTCTTTTTTAGAATGGAAGATGCATTATATTATGCAAGACAAGAATGTAATCCCTACGAGTATTCAACATCAATTTTAGTTATGGAAATTGAAGACAGTAAAGTTTTACCATATTTAGGTTATGGTATTTATTGCTATGAAGATTATAATAAAGCTGGTGAATGGGAAAGTATGTGTGATCACGCTTGGCCCGAATTACTTATTCCATATAGTATAGTGGAACAAAATCTAAGTAAAAACAAGTTTCAATTATTTGATATAAAAAAAGATAAAGTTAGAAAAATCAATATGCTTCCAAGTAAAAAGCGCAACAAAAACTATGTAAACATGGGTGAAATTTTGTTTGAAATAAAAAATGGTGAACATTATATAGGTTTTTATAACAAATTACTTGGAAACAAAAAAGAAGCAGATTTTTATTTAATGTTTTTTGATTCTAAAATGAGTATAGAAGATAAATTAATAGCAGCACAAAATAGATATCAAAAATATAAAATGTTATTTCCAAAAGCTTTTGCCAACTTTATGCAATATATGAAAGAATATAAATATAAAATTAATAGTAGTCTTTTAGAAGACATATCTTCTCGTGTGGGTGGTGTTACTAGAAAAAGATAGAAAACATATAGCGCTTTGATATGTTTTTTATTTTTTTACATAAAACAACAATATAAATAAGCAATTTTTATTATGGGTATTGACAAATTGAGTATTTTTGATATAATTATATTAGTAGATTTTTTCAAAAATTTTATTAAATCCAATATTTAAGGAGATGTAAATGAAAAAGTTTTTAACATTTTTAATTGTTTTAATTGTTGTATTTACATTTGGACTTGTTATTTTAAGACTTCTTCGCGATGAAGAAACAATTTCAATAACAGCAACAAATGCTTATTATAACACTGGGGAACAAATTAGTTTTGATTATAAAGTAGAACATAAAAATAAATCTAGTAAAATTGACATAACAAGTTCTGATGAATCAATTGTTAAAAAACAAGACAATGGAACTTTTGTTGCCGTTGGTGGCGGCGTTTGTCAAATTATTTTAACTCACACAAATCCAAGAAACATTGTTACAACTTTAGCAAAAGATGTAATGGTAGGAGATGGAACAGAAGCTAATCCTTATTTTGTTAGAACAGAAGCCGAGTTACGTGCAATTGGGGAAGGAACAGAAGAAGAGTTAAAAACAAAGTTAAATGCTCATTATGTTCAAACAGTAAACATTACTTTAACAAGTAATTTTAAACCAATTGATGGAACTTTAACTGGTAGTTATAAAGGTATATTAATTGATGATAATTCTAGTGTTACAAAAAAAAGTTATGTAAAAATTATTAATTATACAGTAACATCGGATGAAAATAGCAGTGAAAATACACTCTTTACGTCAATGTTTAGAAATATCGGACCTACTGGTAAATTCGGTTATGTGACATTTGAAAATGTTAACATTAATGGCAACTTTGAAAATGCAAGCGTTGTTTGTGTTAAGAATGAGGGGTTAATAGATTTTGTAACTGTTACAGGTGCAATAGAAACCACTTCTAATACTGATAATACAAAAATTGCATCAATTGCAATAGAAAATAGTTATATTAAAGCTGAAGGTAATCAAGTTGTTACTAAAGCTCAAATCTCTAGATGTAGAAACACTGCAACATTAACTACTGCGGGCCATCGTGCTGCTGGTATTGTTTATCAAAATAAAGCAAATGTATTATTCTGTGTTAACGGCAGTGAAGTTAGTGACAATGGAAAAATAACTGCAAATGGCGTTGATTTAATTGCAGGTGGAATTGTTGGTGAAAATACTTATGGTTTTGGCGACGATTTAAAAAATGCAATGGCAAATACTAGTTTAGATACAGAAGAGAAAGATGCTTTAATTGCAGATGAACTTGAATTTAGACCACAAGTTAAAGATTGTTATTCAACGGGAATTATTAGCGCTGAAAAAAGTGGCAACGCGTTTGTTGGTGGAATTATTGGATTAGAAACACAAGGACACAATAAACAAACACAAGATACCTTTGATCAACTTTATGACAATCTTACAATGGGTAATTATTATTTAATAAATGATGGTGCCATATTTGATAGAGGAGTTGGAAACTTATCTTATACTCAAGAGAAAAAAGATGGCGAATCAGGTGGAATTAATATTTATGATTATACTACTGATTTTGTTGCCATAGGGCTTGACGGCGATCAACTTACTAATGGTATTTTAACAACTGTTAATGGAGAACAAGTTAGAGCTAGCTTACTTAGTTATTATCAAGATGGAAATCGTGTTACTTGGAAAGATGAAAATGTTTATGCTTTCTATATTGTAAATGGTGTTAGCCAACTTCCATTCTTACGTCAAACTGAAACATATTTTAATCAACTTTCTTATCGTCTTCCTTATACTAGAGTTGCAACAAGTGAAATAGATAGTTTAAATAAATTTTTAACAACTGATTTCACTCAAACAACACCAAGTGGAAATCCTAAAGAATATAGAATTACTAATTGGATTGAATTTGATGATACAACAAATGGTAATACTGGATATGAATATTATAAACTTAAAGGCCGTGAGCCAAATGAAACAACTGGAATAAAAGCAGCGCAATTTATACTTAGAGCAGATCCAATACCTGATACAGTTAACGGCGGATATTTAACTGATGAGAATGGAAATACTCTTTACTATGGTTTCAAAAATTTCTCAGGTGCTTTTACTAAAGATGCTAGATATTCTGGTTTATTTGGATATATTTTAAATTCAACTATTGAAAATGTAACATTCATCGATTGTGGCGTAAGTGCAGTTGATGGTGAAACTCCAGAACAAACAACTCGTGCTGTAGGACTTGTAGCTGGTTATGCTGGCAATTCAACATTTAATAACTTAATTTTCTCTAGCACAGAAGAAAATAGTGCTTGTATTACAGAAATGGCAGAAAGAACAATTTTGGGTGGCGGTATTGTTGGTGAATTTGTTGATTCTAACATGTCACAAATTAAAGGTGTTCTTAGTGTTACAGCTAATGGGTCAACTCAAACTAGTGCCTATGCTGGTGGTTTAGTTGGCAGAAGTATAAAAAGTTCTTATAGTAATATTAATTGTCAAGTTGATATTTCAGTGGCAGAAAGTGTAAGCGCTGGTGGCTTTGCTGGAAATATTCAAGGTGGACAAACTACAACAGTTAAATTAAATTCTCG